>REAB01000078.1 GCA_004293645.1 Cytophagia bacterium
AATTTTTCCGACTACATGTTTAGTGGGCAATATGCTTGTGGACTAATTTCTCAAAAACTGTCAACTACTTTGGAAGCAATATGAAAGATGCCCTATTTTTAAGTTTTTTATGAACTACCCACAAGATATTACGCTCGTTGAGCTGCCATTTATACTACAAACGGCCACTTTGCCCATCGTGATAGACGTGCGCGAACCCTGGGAATATGAGGAATTTAACGTGGGTGGGGTCAATATTCCGCTGGCCGACATCAGAGCGCGGCGCGATGAGCTGCGGCCTTTCCAGACGCTGGTGGTAGTTTGCACAAATGGCACGCGCTCGCGCGTAGCCGCCAAAGACTACTGCCGCGCCGAAACCTTTAACGACAAACAAATCTATCATCTCAAAGGCGGCATATTGGAAATGGAGGACTGAGGAGGGGAAAAGAGGTGAAAGGTGAAAGCGGGAAAGGTGAAAGGGGAAAGGGGAAAGGGGAAAGGGGAAAGGTGAAAGGTGAAAGGTGAAAGGTGAAAGGTGAAAGGTGAAAGGTGAAAGCGGGAAAGGTGAAAGCGGTGTGAGATTGTCTAATTTTATTGCACACAAAACTATCTTAATTTTGTGTTGCAATGGAAAAGAAAACAGGAAACAAAAAACATCGTAAATACGATGAAAATTTCAAGTCAGAAGCCTTGAAAATGACAAAAAGTCGAAGTGTAGCGGAAGTCGCTCGAAGCATGGGGATAGGATAGGATTTGCTTTATAAGTGGCATTATAGTGTTCGGTATTTGGCCATTGCTTCTTTGATTTTGATAACCCTGTTTTCGGGGCTTGGGTGGGTGCTTTGAAACTCAGCGGGGCGGTCTTTTCCGCCTGCTTGCGCTAATATTTCTATTACTTCGAGCATGGCATCGGGGTTTCTACCCGTTTTGACCAAATATTTTACGCCAAAATCGTCGGCTTCCAGTTCGTCGTCGCGGCCATATTTGAGGTTCATCAAGTTGGCTACGTATTGGGTAATGTAAGCACTGCCGCTCGGCGAGTTGGGGTCGGACATGGCCGCCGATGCCGCCCCCGCCAAGCCCGATACCAATTCTTGTTTGGCCATTTGTTGAGCCGAGTGCCGCCCAATAACATGGCCTATTTCGTGGCCGAGTACGCCCGCCAACTGGTCTTCGGTTTTGAGTCTTTTGAGCAAACCCATCGTAATAAACACCTGCCCGCCTGGAATAGCAAAAGCGTTGATGGTTTCGGGGTCGGCCAAGAGGTGAAACTGAAACTGATAAGGCGATTCGCCTGCTTCGGTGTTGCCGATGATACTCTCGCCGATGCGCTTTACAAGCTCACGGGCGCGGGGGTCGTTGTGTAGGCCACCGTACTCTGCCGCCATTTGGGGCGCACTTTGCAAACCCAGTGCCACTTCTTCTTGCGGGGTCATGCTTACCTGTTGTTTGCGCCCCGTTACGGGGTTTACTTGGGTTTTGCTGTAATAACCAATCAAGGCCACTGCGCCCATAATGAGGGCGATAAGCAAGCGGCCGCCAATGCGAGAACGTTCCATTTGAGTAATGTGTTATGATGTATGGTATATGATGTATGGTGTATGAGGAGTGTGTTTATCCAAATAATAAGCCTGCGATGGTGGCCGACATATAACTGGCTAATGTGCCAGCTATGAGGGCTTTAACGCCTAATTTGGCCAAATCTGAGCGGCGCGTGGGGGCCAATTCGCTGATGCCTCCCACTTGAATGGCAATAGAACTAAAATTGGCAAAACCACAAAGCGCGAAACTGGTAATGACGAGCGTTTTGGGGTCGAGGGTGTCTTTTACTTTGACCATGTCTAAGTAGGCCACAAACTCGTTTATCACCATTTTGGTGCCCATCAACGAGCCCGACACTTCGATGTCTTTGAGCGGAACGCCCATAGCCCACGCAAAAACGGAGAATAATTTGCCCAACAAAAATTTGAAACTCAATTCAGGGAAAGCCATCAAGCCACCCGCTTTTCCTAAGATAAAATCCAACAGGCCAATCAGCGCAATGAAGCCAATGAGCATGGCCACGACGTTAAAACCTACTTTGAGACCCTCGCTGGCACCCGCCGCAATGGAGTCGAGGAGGTTGGCGTGGTTTTTTTTGATGTCCAATTTTACTACGCCGCCCGTTTCGGAAGGTTCGGTTTCGGGAAACATGATTTTGGCAATGACCAACGCCCCGGGCGCAGCCATCAAACTGGCCGCAATCAAGTAAGAAGCAGGTACGCCAAATTTGATATAAGTGGCCATAACGCCCCCCGCAATGCAGGCAAAACTCCCCGTCATGGAGGCCATGAGTTCGGAGTTGGTCATGCCTTTGAGGTAAGGTTTTATCATGATTTGGGCTTCTACTTGTCCCACAAATGCGCTGGCTACGTTAGAGAGTGCCTCGGCCCCGCTTACACCCATGAGTTTTTTCATGATTTTTGCCAAAACCGCCACTACGCGCTGCATGAGCCCAATGTGGTAGAGAATATTGACCAAAACCGCCACAAAAATAATGGTAGGAATGATGCTAAAAAAGAAGATAAAGCTGTTTCCTTCGCCAAATACTTTACCCAACAATTGCGGTTTTACGAGCGGACTGAACACAAACTCCGCTCCTTTGTCAGAAAAACTGAGTACCTTTTGCACCGCTTGCCCCAGCCAATTGAAAATTTGGCGCCCTATTTCGGTTTTGAGGATAAAAACTGCAAAGCCAAATTGCATGGCCAAACCCACCCCAACGGTGCGGTAATTAATGGCTTTTCGATTGTTTGACATCGCAAAAGCGATGCCCAAAATAAGGGCGATTCCAATGAGTCCAGTAAAGCGTTCCATCAAATTTAATAAGCGTAAACAATAAACAAAGGGGCAAAGTAGTCAAAATTAAAGCCATTTTGATTGCCAACCGTGTTTTATTTTCTAAAAATATGTAAAACGAAAAAGATTACATGATCTGGGCCGAGATACCACGCCGACAAATTTCTTGGCGCATGGAGGCCAGCTCTTCAAATGTACCATTTTTGACGGCGCACTTGCCTTTGTAATGAATCAGTAATGTGCATTGCTCGGCTTGTTCGGGCGTGTGGCTGCACACTTCCATGAGGGTGTCTATGACATAATCGAAGGTGTTTACTTCGTCGTTGAATACCATCAAGCGGTGCAAATCGGTGATTACAATTTCTTCAATTACTTCGTCTATTACGTCTATTTCGGGCGAGTTGAACAACTGCATGGTGAAAGTTTTGTTGATTTTGTTAGCAAATTTACGGGAAAGTATGCTTCTTGACAACACAAAACCTAAATTTGTACAGTATTATTCTGTTGTTCTAAACCTTCCTGCTCATGAGTCCGTTTGTTGCCCTCACTATTCTCATTATTTATTTTAGTGTTTTAATTGCCATCTCCATTTATACGTCCAAAGGAGCCGACACCAACACTTTTTTTACGGCCAACAAGCAGTCGCCGTGGTATTTGGTGGCCTTTGCCATGATTGGCACGTCGCTGTCGGGGGTTACGTTTATTTCGGTGCCTGGCGCGGTGGGCAACATTCAGTTTTCTTATTTCCAGGTTATATTGGGCAACGTGGTGGGCTATATTTTTGTGGCTACGGTGCTGATGCCGCTCTATTATCGGCTCAATTTGGTGTCTATTTACAGCTATTTGGAGCAGCGATTTGGCTTTTGGGCGTACAAAACAGGCTCGGCTTTTTTCTTGATTGCCCGCACGTTGGGGTCGGCGGTGCGGCTTTATATTGCCGCCCAAGTGTTGCAAATTGCGCTCTACAACGGCCTCGGTATTCCGTTTGAAGTGTCGGTGCTTATTACCATTGGCCTTATCTGGATTTATACTTTTAAGGGCGGTGTCAAAACCATTATCATTACCGATACCCTCCAAACCACGTTTTTGGTAGCTGCCGTGATGCTCACCATTTACCTCATTTCGGCGGAGTTGAACTTCTCTTTTGGCGACTTGGTGTCGTCGGTAGCCAACGACCCCAAGTCGCGCATTTTCTTTTTTGACGATTTAAAAGACGACAAATATTTTTGGAAAAAATTCATTTCGGGGGTGTTCATTGCCATCACCATGACGGGCATGGACCAAGATTTGATGCAAAAAAACTTGACTTGCAAAAACATTGGCGAAGCCCAAAAAAATATGTTTTCGTTTACGGCTACCTTTGTGGTGGTCAATCTGATGTTTTTGAGCTTGGGCGTGTTGCTTTATCAATATGCTCAAAAAGAGGGCATTGCCCTACCTACCCGCACCGACGAACTATACCCCATGCTGGCTTTGCAGCACTTTGGCGTAAACGAAGGCACGGCGGGCTTGCTGGTGGCCATTACGTTTTTGATTGGCATCACGGCGGCCACTTACGCCAGTTCAGACTCTGCCCTCACGGCTTTGACTACCTCTTTTTGCATTGACTTTATGAACGTGGCTACCAAAACCGAAACCGAGCGCGCCCGCATCAAGCATTGGGTACACATTGGTTTTTCGTTGTTGTTTTACGTCGTTATTTTGTTGTTCAACCAGCTCAATAGCAAGGAAGTAGTTACGGCGGTGTTCGACATTGCGGGTTATACCTACGGCCCCCTGTTGGGGCTTTTTGCTTTTGGCCTCTACACCAGCCGCCAAGTCCGCGACCGATTTGTGCCGTTTGTGTGTGTGTTGGGGCCGTTGCTCACCTACGTACTCAATCAAAACTCGCAGGAGTGGTTTGGGGGATATAAAATTGGTTTTGAGCGATTGATTCTCAACGGGTTCTTGATATTTTTGGGGCTGTGGGCCATTTCGGAGAAAAAGAAATAAAGGTCAACCGACGCTCCCCCGACTTGCAGTCAGCGGGGTAATGGGTAGCATCTGCGACGCGCACAACGAACAATAAATGACTTGATTCTTGTTATCTTTGTAACGTATCATTCAATAAAATGTACAATCATGAATAGCACCATGCTTATAGAAGTAACCAACCAAAAAGTAATCGGGCTTTTGCGAGAGTTGGAAGAACTAAGTTTAATTAAGGTATTGAAAAGTAATATTGCCCCCACAACAACCAAACTTTCTAAAAAGTACAAGGGGGTTTTTACTAAAACCGAAGCGCAGCATTTTGAGCAACATACCCAGCAAATGCGTACAGAATGGGACAATACCTAATTGATAACAATGCCATTTCAGGTTTTCTTGCCGAAACACTATCCGCAAATGGTATGGCTGTGATGTCAGAAGCGATAGATCAAACTCCCATTATTTCCGTTATTACGGAGATTGAAGCCCTTTCTTGGGTTCACGATGACAAAGGGAAAGAACAAATTATCAAATCTTTTGTAAATGATTCGATTGTTATATCGCTCACACCAGAGATAGTGGCCTGTTGCGTGCGCATACGCAGAAACCGCAAAATGAAAACGCCAGATGCTATTATTGCAGCTACAGCTTTGGTTCATAATCTTACGCTTATTACCAATGACAGCGGATTTGATAAAGTAGCAGGTTTAAAATACTTGAATCCCTACCTTATTTAGTTGGTTTTGTGCTGAATTCTTGGCTTAGAAACGATGCTCCCCCCGACCCTCCGACTGCAAGTCGGGGGACGATGGTATAGAGTTTGCGACGCGCATACGCCGATTCATATAAAAATCCCCCATCTTGCTCAATTGATGGCACAAAAAAAGACCCGATTTTGGCGGGTCTTTTTTTGTGGAACTAAGTTACTTGATTGGCTTACCACCTTTTTTGGTTTGTTTAATCACAAACGGCACGCAAATATCGGGCGGGCAGCAGTCGGCCACTATGACTTCGATGGGGCAGCAGCCTTCGGCGGGGCAGTCGCCGAGGGTTGCCGTAAACCGATAAACACCTGATTTAGAGATTAGTAGTGTATTTCCTGTGGCCGTAAATGAGGCATCGTTGTCTTTGATCCATCTCACGGTTCCGTAGGTGTTTGGTACGCGCACTTCAATTTCTTCGCCCGTACAAAGCGAAATAGGCACCGAGAAACATTCGCGGTCGAGGTCGTCTTCGCCGTCTTTTTCGTTGCAGGGCGTTGAGTCTTCGTCTTTTTCGTTCATGGTACAAATCTCGGCGGTATTAAACCACACTCCCTGCGCCACTACTTTGGCCGAAATCAACAGCGTAACGGTGTCGCCCACGGCCAACTCGCCAATGGTCCAGATTTTGGTGGTGGGGTTGTAATTGCCAAAAGCGGTGGTATGAGTTGAGTAAACTACTCCCGCGTTGAGGGCATCTTTTACCGACACGCCCGTGGCTTTACCCTGGCCTTCGTTCCATACTTTTAGGGTGTAGGTAATATTGTCGCCAACTGCCGCTTTTTTCTTGCTAATAGACTTGCTCAATGCCAAGTCGTAGGTAGTGCCATTGCACACTTTAAATGTGGGTTTGGGGGCTGAACCAGTTTCAGTGCAACCCTTTGCGTCAGTTACGAAAATAATGAAGTCGCCGGTCGTTTTGAGGGTTAATTGTGTAACGGCCCCACTACCCGACGCATTATTGATGGTTTGGAGTATGCCTTGTGGATTGGACCCACTGCCTGCCGTCGTAATACCCGTGGCCACTACTATCTTGAAACTACCCGAAGAAGTAATTCTAACGTTTACCTTGAAAGTGCTATCGCCTTGGCACGCCTCAACGGCCTCGGTGGTAAATTTGGGCAAAGGATTCAAGGTATAAGTTTTTAAAGCAGCAGGGATCACGCAGGTTGTATTCGTTGGGAAGTTCTTAAGAATGGCGTACACGTAATACGTAACGGGCGTAGTACCCGTATTGGCTGGTAACAATTGTCTGCCAAAACCCGGCAGGTTGTCGCCCAAGGTGGCGATGCTATCTGAGGCAGGCAAGCGCATGGCAATGAGCGTACCACCTACGTAAGGCGTGCCAGTAGGAGCTGTGAAATATACAAACCGAACTGAGTCGCTTGGCGTTGAGGTCTTGACTCTCATGGGCGCACCCAACGACAAGTATGTTGTTCCCGAACAGGCTTCGTCGGCGCTGCCGCCTATCAGCCTCAGTTGGGGACAATTATTGGGTTGGCAAAGGGTTGGCGTGATGGTTACGCTGGTATCTTTTGAACAGCCCGCGCCGCTAAATACCCGAATGTAATAAGTGGTGCTGGGGGTGCTATTGGCAATATTTTGGGCAATTGTAGTAGGCAATGCTTTAATGGTGTCGCTGCCGGTGGCGGTAGTTGGCAACGTACCAAAACCCGTTGTGTTAAATCTGTAGCGATTGCCCACCGCAGCAGTTGTAATTCTAACACTACCGTTGTTTAAAGGCGTAATACCTTGACAAGCAGGGTTTTGGGCGGTTATATTGAAGCTGGGTCTGGGCGCTATGCTAACGGTTACTCTCAAGCCACTACTTTTGCAAATTGGGTTGGCATTGCTCACGCAGGCTACGTAATAGTCGGTGTTTTGTATTAAGTTGGGGGTTAAAAACGAATTACCCGAACCCACTTCGGTGCTTAGACCTACGTTGCTGTACCACTTGACTGTTGTACCTGCCGCGCAGCCCGCCGCCGTGAGCGTAGTAGCCGTACCCGCACAAATGGCAGCAGCCTGAGCAGTTGGATTGCTAATAACAGGGCAGTTACAGTCTGGTTTATTGATAACCAATCGTCTTCTGCAACCGTCCAAGGTAGCCGTAATGGTGTATTGCGAAGTATCTGCGCCAACTGTTATTACAAAACTCGTACCACTTCCGCTTATTGTACCCGCATTTGAGGTAATGACCGCGCCGTTGGTGGTGGTAATGGTAGTAACATATTTTGAGTTATTTTGCGAACAAACCGAGGACACCAACACCAAGTCGGGCGCGGGTTTTAGCGTTATTTTGACGGTGTCTGTCCCCGTGCATCCCGTGGCGGTTTCGGTTGCTTCTACTATATAATTGGTGTTTTGAGTAGGCGCTACCGAAATTCTGGCGGTTCTGTCGCCCGTACTCCACGAATAGGTAAAGTCAGTGATGTTGGTGTAGCCAAAAGTGAGTGTTGTGCCTGGGCAAGAGGGCGCAAGATTGATAGGGGGCAAAGTAATCAAGCGGCGTTGTATGCGAATGGTATCTTCGCAAGTAGCTCCGTTTCTCAAGACAAACCGATAAAACCCTGCCTTGGTTAAGCCGCTAATTGCTCCTTGCTGGGTAATGCTGGCCGTTGCCGTTTCGGCTGGAATACTTGGATTGGTGAACGACAAAAACGACCATGTTTCGCCCTGACCTGCGGGCGTTACGGTGGTTGTGTTGTTGCACACTATTTTATTTTCGCCCGCGTTTGGTTTGGGGCTTACCGTTATTACTGCCGTATCTCTGGCCACACAACCCGATGTTCTGGAGGTAACAACGACGGTATATGGGGTAGTTTGGGTTGGTCTTACGCTGATGGTAGCGGTGGTTGCGCCCGTACTCCACAAATAATCCACATTGCTAAGTCCCTGAAAACCAAACGTTACTGTGGTGCCTGGGCAAATGGTATTGTCGGGCAATGTAGCAATTGTCAAGTTGGCTCTGGTTACGATTATGGTGTCGCTGCAAGTGGCATCTTGACCGCTTCTTAACAAAAACCGATACGCACCAATTGTGTTCATATTGGTAGCTAAACCGCCTGCTGAAACAGAGGCCGTACTTCCGTTGCTGGAAGACAAAAAAGACCAATTTTGCCCCACACTTGGCGCAACCAATTGGGTGGAAGCGGTACAAATGGTAATGTCATTGCCCGCGTTGGGTTTGACACATTGGCTGTTTGCTCGAAAATGAGCCAACGTAAACAATAATAAAATCCAAGTAGAGAATTGATGTGTTTTGGAAAACGTGCATGACACGACTTCCCTGAGGGGGCGCTGGTAAAAAGGTAGCATGTGGAGTAGGGTAAAGCGTTAAACGGCAATCAAAACTAAACGAAAAACATTTTACGACAACAACAAAAAAACCGTTTATCTTTAAACGTTGTCTAAAAACAAATTTCATTCAACAGTAATGCAGCAACAATTATACCAAAATCCCAAAACCCTCATTATTTTGCCAATAATGAGGGTTAATTTGAAGACAAAAGCCTACAGGCTCAAATGGAGCAAAAAATAATTCCGTAAATTACTTTTCTCAAATTCCGTGCCAATATTTAGAGTTTAATGAGATAAATTATCCAACGGAAAAATTGAATCTTTTTGAGTTTGAAAAATCAGTTCTACGAAACGTTTTGATAAATTGCGCCCTCAAAAAATAAAACCAAACCTCTGTAATGAACACGATTTGGGGAATTGACCTCGGTGGCACCAAAATCGAAGGCGTTATCTTGTCGGCGGCCTCGCCCGATGCCGTCCTTATTCGCAAACGCATTGACACCGAAGCGCACTTGGGTTATCGGCACATTGTGGCCCAGATTCAGCGTTTGGTGCAAGAGCTGTCTGCCCAAACAGGCTACCGCGCCGAACAAATTGGCATAGCCACCCCTGGCACGCTCAACCCTTCTACCCAAACCATGAAAAATAGCAATACCGTTTGCCTCAACGGTATGCCCCTCAAAGTCGATCTCGAAAACGCCCTCAAAATACCCGTCAAAATGGCCAACGATGCCAATTGTTTTGCGTTGGCCGAGGCTACCATGGGCATTATTCCCGACGTAGTTCCCAACTTTCAGTGCGTTTTTGGAGTTATAATGGGAACGGGTGTGGGTGGTGGTGTGGTGTTTAAGGGCAAAGACGGCCAGCCAGTGGTACTAAACGGTTTGCAAGGAATAGGCGGAGAATGGGGCCACAACGTGCTCGAACACAACGGCTACGAATGCTATTGCGGCAAACGCGGCTGCACCGAGCAAGTGCTTTCTGGGCCTGCTTTGCAGCGCTATTACCACCAAATAAGTGGCCAAAAATTGAATTTAAAAGAAATTATAGTCCGATTTAAGGAAGATTCTGACCCGCATGCCACCCAAACCGTAGAGCGGATGTTGGATTTTTTTGGACAAGGTATTTCAACGCTCATCAACGTGCTCGACCCCGATGCCATTGTGCTGGGTGGCGGCGTGGGCAATATAGACCTGCTCTATACCGAAGGAATAGAACACATAAAAAAGTATATTTTTAACAGTAAAATAGTAGAAACACCCATTCTAAGACCCAAACTCGGCGACAGCGCAGGCGTATTTGGCGCAGCAATGCTGGTTTGTTGAGAAATCAAATATCAAATAAGTACTTACTTGTAATTGTTTGTAATTATAGTAATTTTTTGTAATTGTCTGTTTACCAATTTATTACTACCAAATTACCCTTTATTACAAATCAAAAATAATATAATCGCAGCGGCGAACCGCCTATTTCTGCCCAACTACTTATCAGATATCAGATAACAAATATCAGACTTCAAGTCTCACGGGTAGCCCCGATTCTAAAACCTTAAAAAAATGAACCATTGGTTGGTAAAATCTGAACCTTTTGTGTATAGTTATGACGACCTCCAACGCGACGGACGCGGCACTTGGGACGGCGTGCGCAATTACCAAGCCCGCAACAACCTCCAAGCCATGCGCCTCAACGACTTGGTGCTGTTTTATCACAGCAACGAAGGCTTGGCCGTGGTGGGGGTAGCCCAAGTTATGAAAGAAGCCTACCCCGACCCCACCACCGACGATGCCCGCTGGGTGGTGGTAGATTTAGCCCCCGTTTTGCGCCTCGACCGCCCCGTAACGCTGGCCCAAATCAAGACCGACAATAGATTAAATGAGATTGCGTTAATCAAACAATCGCGGTTGTCGGTGATGCCCATTAAGCCCCAAGAATTTGACCTCATTTTAAGTTTAGGAACCCATGAAAACAATTAATCACAACCACAAATTATTTGCTATTTGCCGTTTGCGGCCCGTATTTTTATACTTTTCACTTTTCACTTTCCACTTTTCACTTTTCACTTTTTACCTTACACCTTACACCTTCGGCCAAAACCTCAAACGGCTCGAACTGCCCGTACCCAACAATGCCGAGTTGTTTCATACCATTCCGTTGGGCCCCAAAGGCGTGCTGTTGGTGTCGCAAATTGCCAAAAACTCGTTCAATCTCGCCAAGTTTAGTGCCGATTTGGAGCGCGACTGGAGCGTAAACGGTAACGTTGAAGACAACCTCGAATTTGTGCGGTCGTCGTTTGATGGGGAGTCGGTTTATTTGTTGTTTAGCCGCGCCCGTACCGATTTTTATCAAGTCGTAAAAGTGAGCGTAGGCCCCGGTTTTGTAGAAACGTTTTTCTTGTCGGCGGTCGAGCGGTTTCAAATTACCGATTTTCAAACCGTCAATTATTCGGTGTTTATGGCGGGTACCGTGCGCGACGAGCCGCTGTTGCTTTATACTAATTTGGCTACCAAAAAAAGTAAAATATTGCCAGGAGTAACGCAAGCCAATACCGTGATTCAGTCGGTTGAGCTCGACACTACCCACCAAGTAATGAATGTGATATACGCCGCCCGCAAAGGCCGCGAAGTCAAACTTATTGCCAAAACTTTCGACCAAGACGGCCAGCCAGTGGGGCAAGTATTGGTAGAACCCGAACCCGACTATTCCCTGCTCAATGGGCGGCTTTTTATGATGAACGATTCGACCAAACTGCTCATTGGTACGTACGGTTTTCGGAATATGCAGGCTTCGGGTAACTCGTCTTCGCAAGGGTTGTTTTTGAGCAAAGTAGTTTACGACCAAGTAGAATTTACGCAATACCACAGTTTTACTAATTTTCAGAATTTCTTCAATTTTATGAGCGAGCGCGAGCGCGAACGAATGCAGCGGCGCATTGAACGCAAAAAAGAAGACGGCAGCGACGTAAAACTCAATTATCGGGTGTTGGTGCACGACATTATTCCGCAAAACGGCAACTATTTGGTGTCGGGCGAGGTATTTTATCCCGAATACCGCAACAACAACATGGGCATGGGGCCTTGGGGCATGAACTCGTTTTGGGGCGGCGGCATGGGCGGCTTCAATAACTTTGGGTTTTCGCCTTTTGGGTTGTACAACCCGTATTTTTTCAACCCGTTTTTTGGGGGGAACCGCTTCAACAACAACGGCCAAGTTTTCAACGGGTTTGTTTATACCCACGCTATTGTGGCGGGTTTTACGCCCAAAGGCGAACTAATTTGGGACAACAGCCTGCCCTTCGACAACGTGCGCAGCATGGAACTCAAAGAAAAAATGAAGGTAAAACTCAATGCCGACAACACCGTGGCCATGTTTTATAGCAACAAGGGAGCCATCAAAGCCCAAGTTTTTGACCAAAACAAAGTAGTGGCTAACCTCAACCCCATTGCCATCGCAACCGAAGAATCGGGCGAGAAAATACGGCAAACTTCGACTGACGAAGTGGTTTTTTGGTACGATAACTATTATTTGGCCTACGGTTACCAGAAAATTGCGGGCAGCGAAGGCCGCCGCAACGTGTTTTATTTGAACAAAATTGCTTTTTAATGCAACTCCTCACTCCCCTTCATTGGCAAGAATACGAACTGATTGACAGTGGCAACTTTGAAAAATTAGAACGCTTTGGCACGCACGTGCTGGCTCGTCCAGAGCCGCAGGCTATCTGGGACAAACGCCTTTCTGAAACCGAATGGCAGCAATTGGCGCAGGCCGTTTTTAAGCGCGACAAAAACTCGCCCGAACGCGGAGAGTGGATTTTACAAAAAAATACGCCCGAAAAATGGTGGCTTAATTACCGCCACGGCGGGCTTAACTTGAGCCTTAAATGTTCGCTTACTTCGTTTAAGCACGTCGGTATTTTTCCTGAGCAAGCCGCCAACTGGGACTATTTAGGCCAAAAACTGCGCCAACTGCCCGTCCCAAAACCCAGCGTACTGAACTTGTTTGCCTACACGGGTGCGGCCTCGGTGGCCGCCCGCCAAACGGGGGCCGACGTAACCCACGTGGACGCGGTGAAGCAAGTAGTAACGTGGAGCCGCGAAAACATGGAAGCCAGCAACACCGACAACATCAGGTGGGTGGTAGAAGACGCACTCAAATTTGTGAAGCGCGAAGTGAAGCGTGGCAAAACCTACAACTGCCTCATTTTAGACCCTCCCGCCTACGGGCGCGGCCCCGAAGGCGAAAAATGGGTACTCGAAGAACACCTCAACGAACTGCTCAAAAACTGCGCCCAACTCCTCGACCCCGCGCATTTTGTGTTTATTATCAACCTTTATTCAATGGGCTTTTCGGCGTTGATTGTTGAGAATTTAGTGCAAAATTGCTTTGAAAAATTGCCCAATGCCGAGTTTGGTGAGTTGTATTTGGCAGACTCAGCCCACAAAAAACTCCCACTTGGCGTGTTCTATCGGTTTTCGAGCGTGTAGGGTTCCCACAACTTCACACCCATGCGCTTGGCTTCAGAAAAAGGCAGATTTAATATAGATATTCTGGCTAAAAAATGCTCCAATTAATAAGCCCGTTAAATAAAAAAGCAAGTATTCGTTTGGGCATTTTTCAAAAATATGCTTATTTTGTCTATTAAACACCACCCCACCACTGCCCGTGAAAAACGAAACAGCCCTTTTTAATTTTAAAGATCTCATTGCTTACTTCTTAATTGCTGGTACGGGGGCGGCGGTACAACTGGTGGTGGGCAGTTTTTTTCGCAATTATACCAGCTTTTTTACCTCGGTTACGTTGGGCTATATTGTGTCGTTTGGGGTGGGTTTTGTACTTACCAAACTGTTTGCTTTCGATGCCCGCAACACCAACAAAACCCGCCGCGAAATGGTCAAATTTGTGATGGTGGCCGCTTTTTCGTTTGGTGTTATGATGGGTGTGGCCTTTGTTACGCTCAGTATATTGCATCGCATCAGTGCCAAAGACATGGTTTATCACATACCTTTTGAGTTTTTACCACAAAAATACCGCGACATCAACGTCTCCGAGGCATCTTCTACGTTCGCGGGTATGGGTTTTAGTTTTGTGAGCAATTACGTTTTGCACAAAACCTTCACTTTCAAAAATACGGGTTTTTATGACCGTGCCAAAACCGTTTTGAATTTATAGAAAACGGCTGGCTGGCTACTTTTGTAAAGTTTCTAAGATTTGGCGCATGGCCGCCGTGGGGACAATGTAGTTGTTTATACCCCAAAGTTTATCTTCGTATTTGGCCACAAATTGCGTTTCAAAGGCATCGGTATTGAGCAAAATATCTGTTTCGGGTATGCGCGTACCGTTGCTTTTTAGAATGTCGGTAGTTACAAAATGCAGCCTAATACTGCCCGTTATTTTCTTTTTGTTTTGTTCAAACTCGGTGTCGAGCCGCAGTTGGTAGTCTTGTAGGTGGTATTTTTTGCCAAACGGTTTATAGTTTACTTCGCTGTAAAGTCGCTTGGGTTCGCGCTTGGTTTTGCCAAACAATTTATCGGTTCCGCTTACTTTCATCACATCTTTTACGCCCTCTGGGGTCATTTCGTAGGCTATTTTTACAATGGCCGAGTCGGCACTATTGATGCATATTATGCCATTGCGGGCGGCTTTTATGCTGGCCCGAACGGGCGAAAACCGCACTTGATAAACGGGTTTGTCCAAATAATAACTGATGGTGTCGTCTATCTGAAAGCTGTAATCGTTCAAATTATTGCCTTCCAAATATTCGGGAATTCCAACCTCGATGGCGTGCGTTACAATGACAGCCCCGTTTGGAAAAGAATAACTTTCTAAGGCTGGAGAGCGATTTTGGCTCGCAAAAACGCGCCCGCGCGTGGCGCGTACTCTTTCGGGTAGTAAGGTTTTGGGGCGCGGGTCTTTTTCGGTTTGTACGGTGGCTTCTTTGATTTCTACGTACGCCTCGTCTTGTTGGAGTGTTTCTTGGTAAAAGCCATTGAGTAAGTAGGGGTTTTCGGGATAATTTTTCTTGATTTTGGCCAATGCTTCGCGCACCAAGCCGAAGGCTTCAAAACGTTTGACAAACGAGCTGTCCATTCGTTGCGGGCGAGCCGGTTCGAGTTCTATCAACACGTCTTTTTGGTTGGGCTGGTAGCTGGATGCTTTTTTTGCAAACGTGCGGTAGCCCAACACCGCTACCACCAAGTTGGAGTCGGAGGTGATGCGCGGAAAACGGTAAAAAAACTGCCCTTCGTCGTTGGTAATTATCCCCGTTCCTTTGGTCAAAATGCCCACGTAAGCGTGCGGCACGGGGCGTTGGGTTTGTTTGTCAATTACTTTGCCCGAAAGTGTCAAATAACCTTGGGCTTGCAACTGCGAATTGGCTAAAGAGAGTAAAAAAAAGAAAAATAAAGCGAAACGCATGAGCGAGTATGGAGGAGGTGAATTTGTTATTCTGATATTTGATATTTGATATTTCTGTTATTTGTTATTTGATATCTGTTCAGTCTGTTTTGTCGTCTAAATTGTAGCAGCGGCGGCAGCGGGCTTCGTAGCTGTCGGTTTCGCCGAGCAAAATTTTGTCTTTCGAGGCCGCTTTTCGGTACGAATACTGGGCTACTTCGCCGCATACCATGCAAATGGCGTGAACCTTGGTAACGTACTCGGCCATGGCTACAAGTTGCGGCATACTGCCAAACGGCACTCCCTGAAAATCCATGTCTAAGCCCGCCACAATGACGCGCTTGCCGCCGTTAGCGAGTTTATTGCAAACGTCAATAAGAGCGGTGTCAAAAAATTGGGCTTCGTCAATGCCCACCACGTCGCAATTGCCCGCAAAGAGCAAAATTTCTTCGGCACTTTGCACGGGCGTAGAGCGAATGGAGTTTTCATTGTGCGAAACAATGTCTTGGTCGTGGTAGCGTTTGTCCAACGACGGTTTGAATATCTCTACTTGTTGTCGTGCTATTTTGGCGCGGTTTAAGCGTCGAATCAATTCTTCGGTTTTGCCCGAAAACATAGAGCCACAAATTATTTCAATCCATCCCCGGTGCTGACTGTGGTGGGGAGTAGGTTCAATAAACATATTTTGAAATATTTTAGTAAATACCCCTTTTAAATAAAAAGAGTGTCTGGTAAGTACTTACTGGTCATTATTTGCAATGATAGTAATTCGTTGTAATTGGCCACACGAGCAACCCCGCGATTCGCAGTGGGAAGTTATAAAAAACAATCTAAATCGCAAAATTTGGGGTAGAAAATGCAAGTATTCAATACGTTTGTATTGTGATAGGCACAAAACTCAGATGACTCGGTCTAAATGCACGTAGCCACCGTCCACGTGAACGAGCTGCCCCGTGGTGTGGCTCGACCTTTTTGACAACAAAAATACCACCATGTTGGCAATTTCTTCGGGAGTGGTCATGCGTTGTCCCAGCGGAATACGGCTTTTTATTTGGGCCAACGTAGCTTCTGGATTGGGCTGGGTTTGTAGACATTTTTCGTAGAGTGGAGTCCAACATTCGGCCACAATGACGGCGTTTACTCTGATGCCGTAGGGGAGTAGTTCTACTGCCCACTCCCGCGTAAGGGCGTTGCGCCCGCCGTTGGCAGCGGCATAAGCCGAGGTATTTCCTTGGCCTGTTTCGGCGGTTTTGGAGCTAATGTTCACAATAGCTCCCTTCGACTGTTTGAGGGCGGGCAGTGCATACTGCGCCATGAGGTAATAATGCACCAAGTTTTTGTGTAAAGAACTCATAAATGCCTCATAATTACCATTTTCCAAACCCACCCCGTCGTTTTCGCCCGCGTTGTTTATCAGGCCGTCTATTCGTCCGAAGCGTTCGAGCGTAATCTGAACTGCTTTTTTACATTCGGCGGGGTCGTTTAGCTCGGCTTCAACCGAATACACCATACCGCCCACGGCGGCGAGCTTGGTGGCCAAAGCCTGGTTGTCGGCAGCGTGGCGGCCTACTATCACTGGAATGGCCCCTTCCATGACAAGCGCGGTAGTGATACCTTCGCCGATGCCTCTGGCACCGCCCGTTACAATAATTACTTTTTCGTTGAGGTGGAGATTCATTGGTGTATGGTGTAAGGGTTTTAAGGTGTAAGGGTGTGGTGTAAGGGTGCGGTGTAAAATCAACCACAAATCTCAAATTACAAATCACTATTTAAACAGCTTACTATCGAGCGAGTATTTGCCTGGGCCAGTGAGGTAGAGTGCAACGTAGGCAATCAGAAACAAAAGGGCGTGTTCTTTGTCGCTGAGGGGTTCGTTGGGAGATAAAATGGTAGCAATCACCAACATACAGCCCATCAATACGACCAAAGCCAAGCGCGTACCAAGCCCCAAAATGAGTAAAATAGAGCAAAAAAACTCGGCAAAAACCGTCAATCCGTGCGACAGTTGTGGCCCTACGTGCAGCGGGTCTGGAAAATCGGCACTGTTTCCTGTCAGCAAATTTTGCAATTTTTCGTAGCCGTGGTGTACCATAAAAAAACTGAATCCTACGCGCAAAATGAGTACCGCCCAGTTGGCGGCGTTGGGCAATGCCAAAGGTTTTAAATATTGTCTTATCATTTTTTTAAATTGTTTACTATCAGAAACTTAGGCAGGAAGCCTGCGCGGCGCGGCCTTTTAATAATCAGTATAAGCCAGAAGTTCGCGCCACAGTAGGCTGGAGACCTTTTAATAATCAGCACGAGTCGCAGCGGCGAACCGTCAGAGGCTCGCGCCGTCAGAACTCAAAAACTCAAAAACTCAAAAACTCAATTAAGCCCAAACCTGCGTGCCTTCGGTGCAGTTTTTGCACATTTCTATTTCAGAACGCGACCGAATGAGCGACTGTCTAAAATTACGATACGATTCGCTTTGCCACAAATTTTTGAATGAAGTTTGCGACACATCGCCCAGCCGATAATGGGCATCTTTATCGAAACAACAAGGCACCACTTTACCATCCCACGTAATAACGCACGAGTGCCACATTTTCCAGCAGTGGCCATCGAGGGCATTTTTTATTTGGTAGGTGCCGTCGGGTTGTTGGGCGTAGCGGGCATATTTGTCAATGGTCGGAATGAGCGGGTCGCCGTGCTTATAATCGTAGATTTGGGCCGTTTTTAGTCCTACCTCGTCCACGCCCAATTCGGCGGCCAAGCGTTTTACGTCTTCTATTTGATGCTCATTGGGGCGCACCACCAAAAACTGAAAAACCACGTGTGGTGTTTTAGATTTCAGTTCGTGTTTCCATTTTAAGATATTTTTTGTGCCTTCTATCACTTTTTCCAACTTACCACCCACTCGGTATTGCTCATACACCTCCTGCGTGGTACCGTCTATCGAAATGATGAGTCGGTCGAGGCCGCTTTCTACGGTGCGGCGAGCGTTGGTGTCGGTCAAATAGTGCGCGTTGGTGGAGGTGGCGGTGTAGATTTTTTTCTGAGCAGCGTATTTTACCAAGTCCAAAAATTGCGGATTTAGGTAAGGTTCGCCCTGAAAATAGAAAATCAAATACAGCAAAGAATCGGACAACTCGTCAATGGTTTTTTTGAACAATTGGTCTTGCAACATACCCGTAGGCCGCGTAAAAGAGCGGAGCCCGCTCGGACATTCGGGGCAGCGCAAATTGCAAGAAGTAGTGGGTTCAAAAGAAATAGAAATGGGCAAACCGCGCTGATTGGCCTTGCCCGTCAGTTTGGATTCGTAATAACTCCCCAGCACTTTCAGCGCATTGATGGTGCGTTTGGGAGTTAGTTTAGAAAAAAAATTAAGTCCGTCGGTTATATTTTTGTTCATTTTGGCTTGCTAATTTTCCTCTTAGTTCTGCAAATTAACGAATAAATAGTCCACGGTCAATAGTCGACAGTCCATAGTAAGTTAAAATATTGATTATCAACAATTTGAAAGGTAACTATTTGTCGCTTAGTAACGTGTAAATAATAACGTGGTAAAATTGGAACGCAGATGACGCGGATTTTTTAAATCGCAACGGCGGATCGTGCGGATTTATTTTTTTGTTTATCCGCGAAAATCCGCGTTACTCCGTATCCGCGTCATTCGCGTTCTATAAACTAATTCGTTGGTCGGGGCTTTTTTTGTAATAGTTGTTCGTAATTTTTAGTAACGATACATATCTGACTTGAACGGCCCTTGTGCCGACACGCCAATGTATTCGGCTTGCTCACCGTCGAGTATTTCGAGCTCGGCACCCACGTGCGCCAAGTGAAGTCGAGCTACTTTTTCGTCGAGGTGCTTGGGCAATACATATACTTTCTTTTCGTACTGACCAGGGTTGAGCCACAACTCCAATTGCGCCAAAGTTTGGTTGCAAAACGAGTTCGACATTACAAACGAAGGGTGGCCCATGGCACAACCCAAGTTCACCAAGCGGCCTTCGGCCAATACGATGATTTGCTTACCGTCTATTTCGTACAAATCCACTTGTGGCTTTATTTGCATTTTGCTGTCGCCATAAGTGCCATTTAGCCAAGCCATGTCAATTTCGTTGTCAAAGTGACCAATGTTACAAACCACGGCTTTGTCGCGCATGGCCCGGAAGTGGCGCTCTTTAATGATATTTACGTTGCCCGTTGCGGTTACAAAAATATTGGCACGCGGTGTAGCTTTGTCCATTGTTACTACCTCGTAACCGTCCATGGCGGCTTGCAACGCGCAAATGGGGTCGGCTTCGGTTACCATTACGCGGCAACCAGCGCCCCGCAACGAATCTGCCGAGCCTTTTCCTACGTCGCCGTATCCTGCTACAACGGCTACTTTGCCAGCCAGCATGAGGTCGGTGGCGCGGCGAATGGCATCTACCAACGATTCTTTACAGCCATATTTGTTGTCAAACTTAGACTTGGTTACTGAGTCGTTTACGTTGATGGCGGGCAAATACAACGTACCGTTTTTCATGCGCTCGTACAAGCGGTGAACACCCGTAGTGGTTTCTTCCGACAAGCCCTTGATGCCGTCAATCAGTTCTGGATACTGGTCAAACACCATGTTGGTCAAATCGCCGCCGTCGTCCAAAATCAAATTGAGGGGTTTTTGTGCTTCGCCAAAAAACAAAGTTTGCTCAATGCACCAATCAAACTCCTCGGCGTTCATGCCTTTCCAAGCATATACCTGAATACCAGCAGCGGCAATGGCAGCGGCGGCGTGGTCTTGGGTTGAGAAAATATTACAAGACGACCAAGTTACTTCGGCTCCGAGGGCAGTGAGGGTTTCAATCAAAACTGCCGTCTGGATTGTCATGTGCAAACAACCTGCTATGCGCGCACCTTTCAAAGGTTGCGCTGGGCCGTATTCTTGCCGAATGGCCATCAAACCAGGCATTTCGGCCTCGGCCAGTGTAATTTCTTTCCGACCCCAATCGGCCAGCGTAATGTCTTTTACTTTGTACGGTACGTACGTTTGCGTTGCGGTTGACATAAATTTAACGATTGAATGAATTTTCTAAATTTTATGCAAAAATAATAGGAAGAATCTTAGAATCTTACAATTGCTACTCATTAATTAGTGCCTATTTGTAAAAATAGGATAAAAAATAGCCAAACTACCGCTTTATATGGCATTATGTAGATTTTTTATCTATTAAATAAACCTATAACTCAAACAAATATCTTTTAAAGCTATGATTAATTCTGAGCCTATTGATTTGGATAAAATCAAAACTTACAACCCTTTCAAATCTTTGGAGAAATGCGCCATGACTACACGGTGTGCTTCGGGGCTGGGGTGAACATCGTATTTGAGTAGAGGGATATTGGGGTATGATTTAAGTAATTTGCGATAGTCCAAGACTTTTAAGCCTCTTTCTTGTAACAATTTGAGCATTGGTGAGTTACTTTTACCCATTAAATCGGGATAGAAAAGAACATAAAATTTATTGTTTTTAAACTGCTTTGTGTATTGCACTTCGGTTGCTTTAATGAGGTTAGCGGTTAGTTGATAGTCTTTGTCGCGGTGTGAAAACGGAAAATCAAGGGCAAAGTGTCTTCGTATTTTACTTTTAAACAAAATCATACCGAGGCGATATTTGATAGGATGTAAAAAACGATACAGCCCTGTTGTTTGCATATTTGGCTCATCCAAATCAGGGAAATAACCATCATAGAGGCCAATCCAAGCAGCCGTCGGAATAGACCGATTGATGTGGTCTTCTATATAAACGTAAACGGCAAATCCATCTTTTTGACGCACTTCCTTGACAAGATTTTGGTGTTGAAACCGTGCCAAAGCGTGGCGAGGAGAGTAGCCAAAAAAGCCATAATTGTAAGATTGATAATCAATATTGTTTTTTTGGAAATAATAGGGCATCGTTTCATTATCGCGTACGGCATCACCATAAGTAAAGGAACAGCCCAAAAAAAGCGCGTATTGATTACGAATCAACGGAGTGCTATCGGCAAAAGGGGTAATGCGCCGCGAAAATGAATCTACGTGCATGGGAATCTGTACAAATGGCTTCCCATTAAACTTTTTTGTCCACACAAAAGTATGATTGGGAATGGGTTTTCTCCCCAAAAAGGGGTCGAAAGTATAGCTTGAATCATACATAGGACCCAGATAATGCCAGGGTTTGGCATTATCTGGGTTGGTTAGAGCAACAGCGGCAACAGGTTTTTCATTGAAACTGTCAATCCACCCAACTACGGTATCAAGGCTGTATGCCATGGCCAAAACGCTGAACAATGACAATGAGATGTTTTGTAAGATGGGCGGGCTATTTTTCAGGATTAAATAAAAAAACAAAGCCCCTACAACCCAAGCCAATATGGTAAAACCAATGAGATACAAATTGTAATCGCACCAAACACCGTCGCCATTTCCGAAGAAAAACTCAACGATAATAATGAACAAAAAAAATACCATGACCGAAAACGTGAGGTATCCTAAACGAGTGAAGGGTAGCTGGTTTTTTAGAAAATGGGGCATTTCAATGAAAGAAAATTTTTAGGTAGGTATAAATGTAGGCTGAACAATTAAACAAAATATTTTTTACTGCTTTTGCCTGCGTGCAAAAACAAAAAACCGCCCCGAAGAACATTCCAAAAGTAAGGAGAATACTTAAAAAAACAAATCAAATGCTCAAAGTACAGGGTGATTGCACCTAAATTGTGAGTATATCTGCTACATTCAAGTAATAAATGCCCCTTTTTTTCATGAGGTCTATACTTTGAAACGTAACCTAATTTTTATAGCAAATGTAGATGCCATTGCCTTGGCTAAATGCCTGCCCAACTACTTAGTAACGCCCAGTTTAGCATAAAAAAGGTTTTGCGGGTGCTGTCAGAAAAGCAAAGAAAAAATGACTGTTTTCGATGGTTTTAACCCCCATTTTGATTGGAAAATAAGTAGCGGGAGCTTGATAAAATCGCGCTAAAAAACCTACTTTTGAGCAAAAAATAAAAAGTATGATTGCCCCCCTCGAATCGCTGACTCAGACCAACGCACTTTATTTGCTCACCGACAGCCGCCAACTGACCCTGCCGAGCCAGACGCTGTTTTTTGCCATCAATGGTGAGCGACACGACGGACACCGCTTCGTAGAAAGTTTGTACCAAAAAGGCGTGCGTCAGTTTGTGGTTGAACGGGCAGTTTTTGACCTTAATTTAGACCAGAAAATGCCAAACGCCACAATTTGGGTGGTAGAAAATAGTATTTTGGCGTTGCAAGAATTGGCCAAACATCGGCGCAAACAGTTTCAGATTCCAGTGGTGGGCATTACGGGAAGCAACGGCAAAACCATCGTCAAAGAGTGGCTGTCGCAGTTGCTGAGTCCAGATTTTTGGATTGTAAAAAGCCCCAAAAGTTATAATTCGCAGATTGGTGTGCCGCTGTCGGTCTGGCAACTCAACGAGCGGCACACGCTGGGTGTTTTTGAGGCGGGTATTTCGCACCCGCACGAGATGCAGGCTTTGCAGCAAATTATTCGGCCTACAATGGGTATTTTTACCAATATTGGCTCGGCCCACGACGAAGGTTTTAGGAGTAGAAAGCAAAAGATAACCGAGAAGCTGCGGCTCTTTACAACTTGTCAAGTACTTGTTTACTGCGCTGATTACCAAGATATTGATGAAGAAATAAAAATTATTTTACAACCCGTTAATCCGAGTTGTGAATTGGTAGGGTGGGGGAGTGCCGCCCATTGCGCCGTACAAACCCACATTGATAAACAAATCGACTCAACCAACATAACGCTTACTTTCAAGGCCGAAGCCTCGGTTGTAAACTTTGCTGTGCCTTTTACCGACGATGCCTCGGTCGAAAATGCGATTCATTGCGCTGTTTTGATGCGTAAATTGGGCATTTCTGCCCGCGAGCTTAGCCCGCGCTTGGGGCGTTTGCGGCCTGTTTCGATGCGTTTGGAGCTGAAAGAAGGCATCAACGGTTGCCAAATTATTGACGACAGCTACAACAACGATTTGGTGGGCTTGAACATGGCACTCAACTTTTTGAACCAACAAGAACAGCGCAGCGAAAAAGTGGTAGTTTTGTCGGAAGTGTTACAAACGGGGCAACCCGAAGATGAACTTTACGCTCAAATTGCGGCCTTACTGAGCGATAAAAAGGTGAATCAACTCATCGCAATTGGGGCTGCTTTTGTGAGAAACCAGGCATTGTTTCCCGAAAATACACGCTGCTACGACTCAACTGAGACCTTTTTGAACAATTTTGACGTGGCTACCTTGCGCAACGCCCTCGTGTTGGTGAAGGGCGCACGGCCTTTTCAATTTGAGCGCATTGTCAATCGGTTGCAGCAACGGGTGCACGGTACGGTACTCGAAATAAACCTTGATGCCATTACCCACAACCTCAATTATTATCGGCAGCGCATGGGTTCGCAAACCAAAATAATGGTGATGGTCAAGGCATTTGCTTATGGCAGCGGCAGTGCCGAGGTGGCGCAGTTGTTGCAGTTTCACCGCGTTGATTATTTGGCCGTAGCCTACGCCGACGAAGGCGTGCAGTTGCGACAAAACGGCATTGAACTACCCATCATGGTGATGAATCCCGCCCGCGAAACCTTCGATAAACTCCGCGAATATCGGCTTGAACCCGAAATTTACAGTCAGAAAATCTTCGACGAGTGGTTGGTTTTTAGCGAACAATACGCCGAAATGTCGCCCATTCACCTTAAATTGGACACGGGTATGCACCGTTTGGGTTTCGTAGCTGCCGACTTGCCCCAACTGTTGGATCAACTCAAAACGCACCCAACATTGCGCGTAGCCACTATTTTTAGCCACCTCGTGGGAGCCGACGAAGCCACCCACAATGGCTTTTCGGCGTTGCAATATGAGCGTTTTATGGCCTGGACGGCGCAGATTGAGGCCGTTTTGGGCTATTGCCCCACGCGCCACATTCTCAATTCGGCGGGTATTGTGCGTTTTCCTGACTACAAACTCGACATGGTGCGGCTGGGCATTGGCTTGTATGGCGTGGAAGTAAATCAGCAAGAACAGCACGCTTTGCAGCCCGTGGGAACGCTCAAAACGGTGGTGTCTCAGGTAAAGCACCTGCCAGCGGGCGAAACCGTGGGCTACAGCAGGCGGGGCGTACTCGAACGCGAGGCCACCATTGCCACCATTGCCATTGGCTACGCCGACGGCTACGACCGCCGATTTAGCAATGGCGTGGGTAAAGTACTGATAAACAGACAATTGTGTTCTGTGGTGGGCAATGTGTGCATGGACATGACCATGGTAGATGCCACCAACGCCGCCGTACAAGCAGGCGACGAAGTGGTGATTTTTGACCAACATCTGCCAATCACCGACTTGGCCCGCCAAATTGGAACAATACCTTACGAAATACTAACGGGCGTGAGCGAGCGCGTAAAGCGGGTGTTTTTCAAAGAATCGAACTGAGTAAATGGAGAGAAGGGTGTATCATTAAAAAATCAAATCAAAAATAATCAAACCAATCATTTATCATGGCAGAGTTTCAATTATACGATTTTAGAAGAATAGACAAGCCTTTGAGTGCCGAAGAACGCAAGCAAGTGGAGAGCCTATCAAGCCACATTTCGGTTAGTTCACGGCGGGCAGTGGTGAGCTACAGCTACGGCGATTTCAAGCACGATGAAGAAAAAGTAGTAGCGCAGTATTTTGATGCCCTGCTTTATCAAACCAATTGGGGACAAAAAAAATTGTTGTTTCGCTTTCCAAAAGACAGCATTGATACAGAAAAATTGGAAGAATATTTTGTTGATATGGGGCGTTTAACAGGTTATACCACTGAAATAAGATACTGGGAAACAGCGAATTATGTACTGCTCAATATTGAATATTGCGACGATGATTTTGGAGATTGGGTAGAAGAAACAGATAATTCTTTGGATAGTTTGTTGGACCTGCGCACCGAGATGATGAGCGGTGATTTTAGCTGTTTATATGCCTTTTGGTTAAAATTAGCCAGTATGGAAGCCGAAAGTGATGATGACGACGAGCCGCTTGAACTACCAGCTATTCCTACAGGCTTGGCCAAGCCATCGAGTGCTTTAAAATCGTTCATCGATTTTTTTGAAGTTGATGCGCGTCTTGTGAAAGCGGCCAGTTCTTTTGTAAATCCAACCAATGTCAGCGTTACAGATGTATCGGCAAAAATTGCCACGATGAGCGATGTTCTCAAAAATGAATGGCTTACGCGGCTTCTGGAAGCAGAACCATTGCTCGACATCAAACTGAAAAAATATTTGTTGGACTCTGAAACCGGAACCATAGAAACGACCGTTTCTTTTGCCGAGATTAGGTCCAAATTGTAGTACAAAGGTTCAGGCCATGCCAGCCGAGCTATTATTGTTGTACCTTTGGGAGTAACTTCGTCGTCATTTTTTACATTATCGTATGTCTTTCAAACACTTGGGCTTGTCTGAGCCACTCCTCAAAGCCATTTTGGCGCAAGAATATACCGCGCCCTTTCCCATTCAAGAACAGGCCATTCCAGCCATCTTGGCGGGCAAGGATATTCAAGGAATAGCCCAAACGGGTTCTGGCAAAACGGCCAGTTTTGTGCTGCCTATTTTAGAGTTGTTTCAACGAAAATCAAACTCGCGTACTTTACATTTGAAAGTATTGGTGTTGGTACCTACCCGCGAATTGGCCATTCAAGTGAGTGATGTCATCAGCACTTTTGCCGAAAAACTGCCCACGCAGGTCAAAAATATGGCCGTTTTTGGGGGCGTTCCGCTCAACCAGCAAATGGTGAAACTCCGCAATACCGAGATTTTGGTAGCTACGCCAGGCCGTTTGCTCGACCTCATTTCGACGCAATCGGTTAATTTGGGCCGCATCGAAATCTTGGTTTTGGACGAAGCCGATAAGATGCTCGATCTGGGTTTTGAGGAAGAAATGAACAATATTTTGCGACTTATGCCCGCCAAAAGGCAAAATATCCTGTTTTCGGCAACCTTAGATACCAAGCTCGATGTAATCAAAAATACGTTGCTTTGTGAACCTGTCAAAATAGAAATTGAGGAAGAAACGCATAACATTGAGTTGATAAAGCAATCGGCTTATTTGGTGAGTCCAGAGCGCAAAGGACCTTTGTTGCGGTATTTAATCAAGGCACGCGGTATGCAGCAAATTTTGGTGTTTGTGTCGTCGGTCAGAACGGCCGATAACTTGGTGGTAAAACTAAAGAAGAACGGCATCAACGCGGCGGCTATTCACAGCAAAAAAACGCAAAATGCGCGTACGGAGGCGTTGCGAAATTTTAAAACCAACAAAACAACTGTGCTGGTAGCCACCGACTTAGCGTCGCGGGGCATTGATATTCAGTTTTTGCCTTTTGTGATTAATTACGAACTGCCGCGCTCGCCCAAAGACTACATTCACCGCATTGGGCGTACAGGCCGGGCGGTGTCGTCGGGCGAGGCTATTTCGCTCATTTGCCCCGACGACCAGCACCATTTTGGCATTATCCAAAAGAAAATGGGCAAAAAAGTAGAAAGTATTGACACCACCGACTTTGATTTGGGCAAATATTGAGGCTGTTATTTTAACCGTTTTTTGAGATGTTCACCATTGATGCCCACCTTGATTTGGCCACCAACGCCATCAATTTAAGTATCCATTGTAAATAGTTACCAGTCCACAGAGATGTAAAATGTTAATAAACAGCATTTTATGGAAATAAATAATATTAACTAAATGCGTTTACCCACTCAGCGTGACTTAATTTTAACATTATCTACTACTTGCAATGGCATTAAGTTCATCATCTCTATTTCACTTCACAAAGGGTGGTATAGAAACATTGAAAGCTATTTTATCTGATGGCTTTAGAATAAATTATAGTCTTGAAATTCACCCCAAAGAATACGTCGATAGTACAATGTATTCTAAAAATGTATTAAATCCGCACTTGACGACAAATTATGAGCCAGATGGTAGTAAGTCCCCTCAAGAGTATGTCAATATTAAGATACCGATGACATGCTTTTGTGATATACCACTATCAAGTGCTAAAAGTCACTCTGAAAAATATGGCGCATACGCAATAGGATTGACTAAAGAATGGGCAGTAAAAAATGGAATAAACCCAGTTTTTTATGTTGCGCGTAACAGTATGGTTGCGAAAGAATTTTGGCAAAAAATGAACCTTACAACCACTCGTAAGGCCAGTGAAGTTTATAATATCCCTCTTCAAAGTGGTGAGAAAATGGAGTTAAAACTATTTGGTTATAATTCTGATACTGAGGAAATTATTGATGATCATGGATTTATTTATCCCGTCTATTCTCTTTATCTCAAACCAGTCGGAGAACAAGTCAATAATCCTCAAACTTCTACCTACGCAAATTATCAAGATGAAAAGGAATGGAGGTATATTCCTGACAGGCCATATATTCTTAGACACATTAAAACCGACCGCCGTTTATGGGATCGTATGTACTATCAAGAGTTTTTGCGCAACTACCAAATGAGTTCAAAAGAACGAGAACCTAAATATTCTAATTTAGCATTTGATCTTGACGATATTACTTTCATAATTGTTAAGCAGGATATAGAAATACCGATAGTCTTAGACTTACTCTTGGAAAAATATAAAACTAATTCTGACAATTTAATTGACCCAAAATTAGCAATGGCTATATCAAAAATTATTTCGTTTGAACGAATTGAAAAGGATATATTTAATGTCTAAACTTTCCTGTTGATGCTCTGAATGCCGTAAAAGTGGCCTCTTTTTCTACTCAAAAAATAGTAGCAACGCCACGGATGGCGTCGCTACTATTTTAACCATTGACCGTTTTTACTCTTCCCACGCAAAAGAACGCTCCACGGCTTTTTTCCAATTTTTGTAATAGCCGTCGCGTTGGTTTGAGGGCATATTGGGCTGCCAAGTTTGGGCAATACCCCAGTTTTGGCGTAAATCGTCCAAATTTGACCAATATCCAACTGCCAAGCCCGCAGCATAAGCAGCCCCCAAGGCGGTGGTTTCGGCCACGGCGGGGCATACCACTGGCACATCAAGCATATCAGCTTGAAACTGCATCAACAATTGGTTGGACACCATACCGCCATCTACCCGCAACGACTGCAAGGCCACGCCCGCATCTTTTTCCATGGCTCGCACCACGTCCAAAGTTTGGTAGGCGGTGGCTTCCAAAACGGCCCGCGCTATGTGGCCTTTATTGACGTAGCGCGTCAAACCTGCTATAATGCCACGGGCATCGGCTTTCCAGTAGGGCGCGTACAAGCCCGAAAACGCAGGCACAATGTAAGCCCCGCCATTGTCGGCTACGCCGTTGGCGAGGGTTTCTACTTCCGCGCTGTTTTGAATGATACCGAGGTTGTCGCGTAGCCACTGTACCAACGCACCCGCAATGGCCACGCTGCCTTCAAAAGCATAGTGAACGGGTTGATTACCAAACTGATAAGCCACCGTGCTGAGCAAGCCATGGGTTGAGGCACGGAGTTCAGTACCCGTGTTCATCAACAAAAAGCAGCCCGTGCCGTAGGTGTTTTTGGCTTGGCCAGGTTCGTAGCAAGTTTGCCCCACCAAAGCCGCCTGCTGGTCGCCGAGGTCGCCCGCAATGGGTACGCCTGGCAGTACCTCCGACGCAATGTGCCCATAGACTTCGCTACTGCTCCGAATAGCGGGCAAAAGCGACCGTGGAATGTCAAAAGCGGTCAGCAAATCGGTGTCCCAGTCGAGGGTTTTGAGGTTCATGAGCTGCGTGCGGCTGGCGTTGGTTACGTCCGTTACGTGTACGCCGCCTTTGATGCCGCCCGTTAAGTGCCAAATCAAAAAGGTGTCCATGTTGCCAAAAATGGCTTCGCCTTTCTCGGCATCTTCGTGCAAGCCTGCTACGTTTTCGAGCAACCACTTGATTTTGAGCGAACTAAAATAAGTAGCCAACGGTAGCCCCGTTTGCGCCCTGAATCTGTCTTGGCCGCCTGTTTCGGCCATTTTGGCCACCAAGTCGCCCGTGCGGGTATCTTGCCAAACCAATGCGTTGTAGTATGGTTTGCCTGTGTGGCGGTTCCAAATAACGCTGGTTTCGCGTTGATTGGTAATACCCACCGCCGCAATGTCGGTTACCAAAGCCGAGGCTTTGATGCGGGCTTGGGCAATGACTTCGAGCGTGTTTTGCCAAATTTCGTCGGGGTTGTGTTCTACCCAGCCTGGTTGCGGATAAATCTGCTCGTGTTCTTTCTGGCCCACCGAAACAATTTGCCCCTGGCGGTTGAATAAGATGCAACGGGTGCTGGTGGTGCCCTGGTCAATGGCGGCAATGTACTTAGACATGAAAATCGGAGTTAAGGGTTTTTTGAGGTTGCCAATTTAGGCCAAGAAAAATTACCTTGCAAACGGCGTAAAATTTAATGGAATGATTAAACGATTTTCTTGCACCGCGCGTTATTTTAGCGCATCTTCGCAAGTTTTTTAGAAAATCTGTATTGTAAAAAATGAAAAGTACTTACACAAACCTCATTGAGCAGACCTTTGAGTTTCCTACGTTGGAGTTTAACGTTGAAAATACCGAGTTGTCGTTTAATAATGTGCCATTGATGGAGATTATTCGGCAATATGGTACACCGCTGAAAATCACGTACTTACCTAAGATTGGCGAGCATATTGGCAACGCTAAGATTTTTTTTAAGAACGCTTTCAAACGTTTTAATTACAAAGGGAATTACACCTACTGCTACTGCACCAAGTCGTCGCATTTTAGGTTTGTGTTGGAAGAAGCCCTTAGTCACAACGTGCATATCGAAACTTCATCGGCCTACGATATTCCGATTTTGCGCCAAATGCACGCCGAAGGTAAACTTTTAAAAAGCAATTATATTCTGTGCAACGGTTACAAACTACCACTTTATCAGCAGTATATCACTGAGCTTTTGAACGAAGGCTTCAACGTGGTGCCTGTTTTAGATAATTTGGGCGAAATAGAGTATTACGAAAAGCACGTTACGAAGGCCGAAACCGTCAGTTTTGGCATCAGAATTGCGACCGACGAAGAACCCAATTTTGCGTTTTATACGTCGCGTCTGGGCGTTCGATACAGCGATATCAACGATTTATACCGCGATAAAATTGAGTCGAATCCTCGATTTAAACTCAAAATGCTCCACTTTTTTATCAATACGGGCATCAAAGATACCGCCTATTATTGGAGCGAATTGACGCGGTTTATGTTTAAATACTGCGAAATGCAAAAAATATGCCCCGATTTGGATTCGATTGACATCGGCGGCGGTTTGCCCATTCAAACTTCGTTGCAGTTTAATTACGATTATCAGCAAATGATTGATGAAATCGTGGAAAACATTCAATGGATTTGTGGTAAAAACAACGTGCCAGTGCCGCATATTTTTACCGAATTTGGGAGCTACACCGTGGGCGAAAGCGGGGCTGTTATTTACAAAGTAATAGACCAAAAACTGCAAAACGACAAAGAATTGTGGTACATGATAGACGGTTCGTTTATTACGCAACTGCCAGATTCGTGGGGAATGAACCAAAAATACATCATGTTGTCGGTCAATAATTGGGACAATCCGTACCAAAAAGTGAACCTCGGCGGCCTCACCTGCGACTCGCAAGATTTTTATAATACCGAAGCCCACAGCGCCGATTTATACTTGCCCATTTTTGACCAAAACACCGAAGACCAGTACGTGGGGTTGTTTCATACGGGGGCGTATCAAGAATCGTTGGGCGGATATGGGGGCATTCAGCATTGCCTTATTCCCGCGCCCAAGCACGTTATTGTAGATAGAGATGCCCAAGGAAACCTCACCACGCGGCTTTTTGCGCCCCAGCAAGAAAGCGACAGCATGTTGAAAATATTGGGCTACCAAGACAATACAGTGGCCGAGGAGGTTGCCACACCGCTCGTTACGCAAGAGGAAATGGAAGAAATGGCGCACAGTTAGGCAAAAAAGACACGATTGTTGCAGTAAGTAGTCAGCGATCAATGGTCATTGGTACACCAAGATTTTAACAACCAAACATTGGCCGAACTACAAAATGACGATTATGCATGGACAGGTACTTATTCAAATCAAAACAAGTGAAAAAATGAAAAAATTACAAAAATTAAGCATCGTTTTGGCCGTTGCCACTCTTACCGTAACCGTGGGGTGCGCCCGTAAAAGCTGCCCCGCTTACGACAGCTCGGTGCAGTCGGCTACTGTGAAGTAGCAGGCATTTGTGAAGAATGTACGCCCGCACCGCTTGTCAAACCGACACGCGGCGCGGTTTTTTTTGTTCAAATTGATGCCATCACTCGCGTTGTTACTTCGCTAAAATTGGTGGCGTGGTAGTCGCCAATGGCCTCTTGGGCCGAGGCCGTAATTTGAATCGTTTTTACGCCTATCCGTTGGCCTGCTTCCACGTCGCGGTGGCGGTCGCCTATCATCCACGACTGGCTGGGGTCAATGTTGTATTTGGCAATGGCTTTTTCGAGCATCAAAGACCCTGGCTTGCGCAGCAACGAGCGAGACGTGTAGTCGGGATGATGCGGACAAAAGTACAGGTCGTCGAGCAAATGCCCGCACTGCTCTTGGAAGTAAGCGTGGCACTTCCAAACGTCGGCTCGTTCGTACAATCCTTTGGCAATACCTGCTTGGTTGGTAACTACAATGAGCAAAAAGCCTGCCGCTTTGAGTTTTTGTAGGCCTTCTATTACGCCCGTGGGTATGGCAACGTCTTCTATTTTATACACGTAGTCCGAGCAGTCTTCGTTGAGCACGCCGTCTCGGTCTAAAAATATACACTTGTTTTTCATAAATACCCTGGTTGCGTTTTTTAGAATATACGTAAAAAAATAAAAGCTCAAAAATACTACTTTTTAATGTTTTTTTAGAAATAAAACAAGTTTTATTTTGGCTAAGTGCGTGTATTTCAGCTATAATTAAATTTCTTTATTTTGCGTAATAGTTCTTATTTATTTGGCATTTTAAAAGAAATTTAATATTTATTACAATAAATATGGCACAAACTACGTACATTTGCCGTATAATATTTGTTTATCAATGCCATAAAAATTCTGCTATTCTCATGAAACTTGACCTGATAGACCGTAAGGTTCTCGAAATTCTGCAAAGCAACGCCAAAATCACCAACGCCCAATTATCCAAAGAAATAGGTTTATCTCCTGCTCCGACTTTGGAGCGGGTCAAAAAATTGGAGCAGCACAATATTATCAAGAGTTATCACGCCCATTTAGACCGCGAAAGCGTTGGTTTGGGCGTAACTACCTTCATTCAAGTTACGCTGACGGGCCACAAGAAAGACGTAACGGATATGTTTGTGAGAAAAATAAACGAAGTTGCAGAAATCATTGAGTGCCACCACATTACGGGGTCGGGCGATTTTTTGCTCAAAGCAATTTCTAAGGACATTGCCTCTTATCAAAAGCTACTTTTGGAGCGCATCAACGAAATTGAGGAAGTGGCCAGTACCCAAACCATGGTCATTCTCTCTACTTTTAAAGAGAGTAAAGTGATGCCCATTCCGTTCTAAAAGTACCTTTTATTTTTGTTGGTTTAGCCAACTTACCGTCATTTCCACGATTTCGGGGTTAAAATAGCGGGCGGTATATTCTTTGCCAAAGCTATCCAATTGTTGTATTCTCAGGGCATTGCTCGCAGAAGCAATTTTTACAAAATGCTGGTCGCTGTTTTTTAATATTTTACACGTTCCTTTTCCTGCGCGCCTTTCGTTTACTACCGTTGCAATGCTCTGCGCCGCTTCGAGGTCGCGGGGGTCTAATTCGCCGTGAATTGCCAACGTTGGAACGGCGGCCAAACCCCAAGCCTGGGCTAAATTTTGCTGGTTTAATTCAGAAAAATAAGCGGGCAAACGCCCAAAAAACAAGCCTCTTTGGTATCGGAGGGGGTTTTCTTTGGCAGTCAAAATAGCTTCAAATTCAGGATTTTGTATCAATTCAGCTCCGTTTTTACCCGCTACCAGCCACTCGTAGAGCAGCGGCGTGAGCATGCGCGTGTTGGCATCTACCGACTGATACGGCTCTTTTGTTGATTTATTTTGTGTTCTAAAATGATCAATCAAGTGTTCAAACCAAGGCTTAATGGTAGCCCCGTAGGCCATAATGCCGCGCGTTTTGTGCTTGGTAGCCAGCAGCGGCGCTATGGTGCCGCCCATGCCGTGGCCAAACAAAAATACGCGGCTGCTGTCAATAAAGTTGTATTTTTTGAGTGCCAATAAGCCTTTTTCAAACACGGCCAATTCTTCTAACAGTGTAAGCCGCGTACAACTTCTGGTGTTGATACTCTCACCCACGCCCGATTTCTCGATTCTGTACACCACAAAACCCGCTTTTACCCAGCCGTCAATGAGCTGTTTGGTAGGATGGAGCGAGTCGAGCGCAAAGTCAATGGAGTTGCAATTATAATCTTGCAAGTAAAAAATGGCCGCTGCCTTGTTGGCCCCGCGTGGACGATGCACAATGCTGCGCAGGTAGCCGCGCTGGTAGGCTACCTCGTCGTATAGTACTTGGCCTTCTGCCGACGACTCGCGTGGCGCAGGCAGCACCTTGCCCACCACGCGGCTTTTGCGGCGGTTGCGCACCAGCGTAACCGCAATGGGGTCGTTCTCATAAAGTTGTTCGGTGGCTTTTAAAAAATCGTATTCGTACAACGTATCGCTTTCGTTGATGCCCACCAGCACGTCGTTGGGTTGCAAGCCCAATTGGGCAGCGGTAGAGTTGGGGGCAATTTGCTGAATCACGATGCCGTGCGTGTCAAGTACGCGCAAGCTGCGCATGAGCGAGTCGGAGGCCGCAACGTAAGCAATACCGAGCGAACCTTTGCGGCGCAAATGCTGGCCTGAAACCGACAAGCTGAATAGCAACGAAATGGTAATAAACAGACGAATATTGGTAAGCACCTTCATAAATTTCAAATCGTAAATTTCAAACCAAACGTTAGAGCGGGTCGGTTTGGTAAATAATTTCTGCTAATAAACCGACGGCATTGAAACGTAACAGCACTTTTCGTGCCGAAGATTTTTTGGTAATGTCTTGACAATGGGGGCCATTTTCTAAAAAATAGACGTAATATTTCTGGTCGCGGGCGGCCAATTGCTGAATATCTGGCCGGCCCAAGGTTTTGGTAGCTTTGTCAATGTGCATTCCGAGTAGTTGCGGTTCTATATTTTTGAAGGCGGGTTCGAGTGCGCCGCGTTCGTTTTTGCAACTCCCTCGGTCATTTCGCCACTTTATTAAATCAAGCTTGCCGAGCTGGTCGGGAGCAGCGCAAGAAATTAAAAATAGCAAAAAAATAACGGTGTATTTCATGAAAATAGTGGTAAAATATTGATTTTGATTTATTTGGTATAGAGCCACGCCCACCAGATGAGTACAGCTTGTAAAGGCAGCCGAAGCCACAAAAACCATTCGGGAATACTCGAAAATTTGCCCGAAGTAAGCATATAAACGTTGGCTGGAAAAACCGTGATGAGCAGCGCAATAATGCCCCAAGCTGCCCAGGGGCGCGTTTGGGGAAACAACAAGCCAATGCCACACACAATTTCGGCAATACCGCTCAAATCTACCATCAATTGCGGATAAGGCAACCACGGTGGTACAATTTTGAGAAAAAATTTGGGATTACGAAAATGAGCTACGCCCGCGTAAGTGTAAAACGCCGCCATGGCATAAAGTGCAATTTTTAAGAGCATTGTTTGGGAGGGAGAAAGGGGGAAAGGTAAAAGGTAAAAGGTAAAAGTGGGCTACCCGTGCGGTGAAAAGCATTTTTTGTAGCATTGCTACAAAAAATGTTGAATGTTGAATCGGGGCAGTAGTGGTAGCAACACCATGCTTGGCGTTGCTACAAAAAATGTTCAATGTGTTGGTTTGTCGCGGGAAGGGGCGCTGGCGTGGTAGTCTGCAAAAATACGGGCGGCGTAGTTGTCCATCAAATCAAGCACCCGTTGGCGACTTTGCGACTTTACAATCAGCCCCACGTGGTGCGATTCTTGCATTTTCCAGACAATATCGGCATCGTTGAAAGGTGTTAAATCGGGCCATTCTTGCCGCGAAAGCGAGATAATAATACCCGAATAGTCGGTTCTGACGGCAGGCAGGGCGTACGTGCCACCCTGCGCCATGGCCGTTTCGATTTTGGCCCATTCGCGCCATAAATTAACGCCCGAGGAATACTCCACCATTTCGGCCAAGTGCGCTCCACCTACGCGCGAAGCCGTTTCGAGGAAATAAAACTCGCCGTCTTCGTGGCATTTTATCATCTCGGTGTGTGAGGCACTAAACCGCATTCCAAAGGCTTTCATGACTTGCTCATTGAGTTTTTTGAGGCTTTTGGCATCTTTTGAGCCAAATGGCACGGTTACCGAACGAAAAATACCGCCACCGTGGGCCACTTCAAAAGGGGTATCGAGGTATTGGCTGCTGCGCTCAAAAATAACTTGGCCATCGAGCGAGAGCGCGTCCACGTGATAGACATCGCCAGGTTTGAACTGCTCAATGAGGTAATTGTGCCGATTTTCGCCCAGTTCGTGAATAGTTTGCCAAGCCTCATCAAAACTATGCACTTTTTTGATACCCGCCGCCGACGCTTCCGAGCGGGGTTTGACCACCCAAGGGGCTTGCGTAGCGCGGAGGTATTCGGTAATTTCGACATCGTTAAACAACGCACTAAACACGGGCACGCGAATACCCGCGTCGCGGGCTTGTACGCGCATGGCCAATTTGTCGCGGAAATACCGTGCCGTGGTTTGACCCATGCCAGGTATTCTGAAATGCTCGCGGACGATGGCGGCTTTTTCAACGTCAAAATCGTCTAAGGCCACCACGCGGTCAATTTTTCGGCTGCGCATCATGTACGACAAGCCCAGGAGCATGGTGTCAAAATTGGCGAGGGTATTGGAGTCGTCGTCCAAATAAAAAAATTCATCAACGGCTTCGCGCGGCCAGGGTTTGTCTTCCAGTTTTTTGGCCGTTAGTAAATAGACCGTATTGCCTGCTTCTTTGCACGCCCGTAAAAAATCGCTGCCTTTGTAATAACACGTAATGCACAAAAAAGTAAGGGGCTGGTTCATTTTGTATTAGGTTTTGGAGTTTGTGGGTGCATATTACGGAAATCTGCGTTATTTTTCCAAGTTTTGTGGTTTAGAAATCTCGAATAAAACTGTACGAAAGATTATGGAACGCGGATAACGCTGATGCAAGCAACGCGGATTTAAACAGATTTTTCGGACTATCTGCGTAAATCTGCGGTTGAAAATCCGCGTTGTCCGCGTTCTAAATTGCTATATTTCAATCTTTGGTACAGTCCTATAATCTCAATCATGAATTTTCCTTTCTTCGTTGCACGGCGCATTAGACAACCCTATCAAGCCACGTTTTCGGCTACGGTGGCGCGGGTAGGCACGGTGAGTATCGCGCTCGGAGTGGCCGTGGGCATTGTGGCGGTGTCGGTGTTGTTGGGGTACAAACACACCATTTACCAAAAAATATTTTTGTTTGGTAGCCACATTCAAGTCAATAAAATATCGCTCAACCAGTCGCTCGAAGAATCGGCGTTGCCCTTGCATACGCCCGCTTACGACGATTGGAAAAACGTGCCAAACGTGCGCCATCGCCAAGCCGTAGCGCACAAACCGTGCATTTTAAAAACGCCCAACGAGCTACAAGGCGCGTTGCTCAAAGGCGTAGGCCGCGATTATGACTGGGCGTTTTTGAAACAATACATGGTGGCGGGGCGAACCATTGCGTTTAGCGATTCGGGCTATTCAAACGATATTATTTTGAGCAAACGCATCGCCAATAGCTTGAAATTGGCCGTGGGGCAAAGCGTTATTTTGTATTTTGTACAAGACCCGCCCCGCGCCCGCAAGCTCCGCGTGGTAGGTTTGTACGAAACCCACGTCGAAGAGTTTGACAGTCGCCTTATTTTGGGCGACCTCGCCCTGCTGCAACGCCTCAACAACTGGGGCGCAGACTCGGTGGGGGCGTACGAGTATTTTGTGACAGACTTTGATCAACTTCCCGCCACCGCCCAGCAAATTGACGCGCAACTCGACACTGGTGCGCGGGTGCAGACCATCACGCAAAACCCTTTGTTTCGGCCACTTTTCGATTGGCTTTCGTTGCTCGACACCAACACCGTTGTTTTGTTGGTTTTGGTGCTTTTTGTGGCTTGTTTCAACATTGTTTCGGTGCTGCTGGTGATGGTCATGGAGCGCACACCGATGGTGGGTTTGTTCAAAACGCTGGGTAGTCCAAACGCACAAATTAGACGTATATTTTGGTACGTGGGGTTGCAGTTGGCGGTGCGGGGGTTGCTCATTGGCAATGCCGTGGGGTTGGGGCTTTGCTGGTTGCAGCAACAATTTAAACTCATTCCCCTCGACCCTATTAGTTATTATATGGACACCGTTCCCATTTGGTTTGATTGGCGTTTGATCGTGTTACTTAATGTGGGTGTTTTTGTGCTGGTAGCCCTTATCTTGTTCATTCCCACCGTCATAGTAGGGCGTATTCAGCCTGTGCAAGCGTTGGTTTTTAAAAAATAGCCTAAAATTAGGCAGTGATAAATGGAATTTAATTAGAAAATTAGTATTTTTGTCCTCCACGATACCCCACTACAACAAATTTAAACTGCATGCCTCGATTTATTGACTTACCCACTCACACAACTGACGCTGGGCATTTAAGTGTTTTTGAGAAAATATTTCCCAATGGTATCAAGCGAGTTTTTTACATTTATGGGGTGAAAGCGGGGGAAGAGCGTGCGAAACACGGCCACAAAAAAACTTGGAATGCTTTGATGTGCGTGTCGGGTAGTTGCCATATTTTATTGGTAAATAGCGAAGGCTTAGAATTTCATTTTGAACTAACCAATCCAGCGCAGTGCCTCATCATTGAGCCAGGCGACTGGCACATCATGGACAATTTTTCGGCAGATGCCGTGTTGTTGGTAGTTTCGAGCGAATGTTACGACAAAAACGACTATTTTTTTGAACGCCCATGATAGCACACCTCGACTTGCAACGTACCAATAAGCCTTATGAAGCACAAATGGCCGAAGCCTTGCAACGAGTGGCGGCATCGGGCTGGTATGTGTTGGGGAAAGAAGTGGCTACTTTTGAGGAAAACTGGGCAACTTACTGCGGTACAGACCATTGCGTAGGAACAGCCAATGGTTTGGACGCGCTTACACTTATTTTTAAAGCCTTTGACTTTGAGGCAGGTAGCGAGGTGATTGTCCCCGCCAATACTTACATTGCTTCGGTGCTTTCGGTAACGCACGCGGGCTTAACCCCCGTGTGGGTAGAGCCAGATTTGGCTACGTATAACCTTGACCCGTTGCTGATAGAAAAACAAATAACGAAGCGTACGAAGGCTATTTTAGCCGTTCATCTCTACGGAAAATGCTGCGATATGGCTCCGATTTGGGATTTGGCCAAAAAATATAACCTCAAAGTAGTAGAAGATGCCGCCCAGGCGCACGGAGCTACGTACCAAAACCGCAAAGCAGGCAATCTCTCTGACGCGGCCGCTTTTAGTTTTTATCCGACCAAAAACCTGGGAGCCATCGGCGATGCGGGCGCTATTACTACCAACCACGCCGACTTGGCTGCCAAATTAGCCGCCTTGCGCAATTATGGTTCAAAAATAAAATACCACAACGATTACGCGGGTATCAACAGCCGCCTCGATGAACTGCAAGCAGCCGTTTTGAACGTTAAATTGACTTACTTAGACACCGAAAATCAACGCCGCCGCGAATTGGCAGCGCGGTATTTGGCCGAAATTAAGCAGCCCGAACTCGTATTGCCGTCGGCGGAAACGCTGCTTCAAGATGCCTGGCACTTGTTTGTGGTGCGGCATGCCAAACGCGAAAAATTGATTGACTTCTTGATGCACCAAAAAGTACAAACTACGGTGCATTATCCCGTACCACCGCACAAACAACCTGCTTATACTGCATACAATCACTTGTCTTTTGAGATTACTGAAGCCATTCACAACCAGGTTGTTAGCTTGCCTTTGAGTCCGTATTTGACCGATGCCGAGGCCGACCACATCATTGCCAGCGTCAATGCTTCTTGGGACTAAATCAAGATGAAAATATCCATTGTTATTCCCGTTTATAATAGCGAGCAGACCATCGAAAAATTGGTAGAAAAGGTGTTGAATGTGCTGCACGACCGGGAGATAGAAATTGTGTTGGTAAACGACGGCAGCCGCGATGCCTCCGAGCAAGTTTGTACGCAACTTGCCCAACGGCACAACAACGTGAAGTTTATATCTCTGCGGCGCAATTTTGGCGAATTCAACGCCGTTATGTGCGGCCTCAACCACGCAAATGGCGATTTTTGTGCCATCATTGATGACGATTTTCAAAATCCGCCCGCCGAAATTTTGACTTTACTCGAAACGGCGCAGTCCAAAAACTACGACGTGGTTTATTCTTATTACGACCAAAAGCAGCACAGTTTATTTAGAAATGTGGGCAGTGGGCTGGTAAATACACTAACCACCTGGCTACTCGACAAACCCAAAGACCTTTACTTGTCGAGTTTTAAGCTCATTAAGGCCGAAGTTGTCCACGAAATCATTCAATACAAAGGGCCTTATCCGTACATTGATGGCCTTATTTTTAGGGTAACGCGGCACATAGGAAAAGTCAAAGTAAGCCACCAAAAGCGCGACAACGGGGCTTCCAATTACACAATTGGCAAACTTATTTCGTTGTTTCTCAATATTTTATTTTGCTATTCTCCTCGTCCGCTGCGGCTGCTTACGCTCGCAGGGTTGAGCTTGTTTACCATTTCTATCTTACTCACGCTCATCGAATTAACCACTTCTTTGCTATCCAGTCATCTGCCCGTTACCGACCATATTGTTTGGATTACGTTTTTGGCTATTTCGGGTATGCAACTGACGGGTATGGGCATGATGGGCGAGTATTTGGGCAAATTGTTTATGAGCCAAAGTGGTTTGCCTCAGTATGTTATTAAATCAAAACAAAACGTATGATTGGAAAACGCGACGAATATGAACGAATGTACGAAGCCGAGCAAACCCTCTGGTGGTACCGTGTTTTGCACCAAAAAGTAGCTGCTCAGATACGTAAACATTTTTCGGGAAACGCGCAGATTGACATTTTAGACGCGGGTTGTGGCACGGGTGGGCTGCTTTTGTATCTTCAAAAGCAAGGATTTAACCACATCGAAGGGTTTGATTTTTCGAGCGACGGCGTGGCTTTTTCGCAGTCGAGAGGGTTGAAAATAGCGTACCATGACCTTCAGAAATTGGCCGATTATGCCCCCAATAAAAAGTTTGATGTCATTGTTTGCAACGATGTTTTTACTTATTTTTCAGACGAGGCGATTGTGAATATTCTCCAAAATGTGCGCCATAAACTCAAAGCCAACGGTTTGTTTATTACCAACAACAACGCCCACGCGGCTTTTGCGGGTATTCATGACGTGGTAGTGGGGGGGCAAAAACGCTTTGTAACGGCAGACTTGGAGCGGCTCGCTGCGGCGGCCCAACTGCAAGTAACGCACGCTTCGTATTGGAGTCTTTTGCTGGCTCCGCTCATTATGGCGGTGCGGGCTTGGCAGCGGTTTCAGATGCGGCGCGGCTGGATAGACCTGGCCCAACAAAGCTCGGACGTAGCCGTACCACCCGCTTTTATCAACCAGACCTTGTACGGCTTGGTGAAGTTAGAAGAAAAAATCTGGCCGCGCGGGCCATTTGGGAGTTCTGTTTTTACAACGATGCAAACCCGATGAAAACCTCAAATAACAGGCCCGTTTGGCCGTTTTTAGGGGTAGGTTTAGGCTTGGTTTTTATGGTTCGGTGGGTGTTTCAGCCCAGCTATGAACTCAATCCCGACAGTAGTGCTTGGATAAGCAGTGCCATCAGCGCGGCGTGTTCAGATACTCCTTTTTGGACCCTCCTCACGCATTCCGATAGCCGCCCGCTTGTGGTGTTGCCTTTGTTTTTGTTGGAATTGTTGGGTGTGCCAGTTACTTGGTTTGTGGCAGACTTGGTGGGGGTAGCGCTTTGGCTCGTTACTACCGTTTTTTTTTATTTGACACTACGCCGCTGGCTATCCAATTGGCACGCCTTTTATTTTACTACTCCGCTGCTATTTTTTCAAGCCTTGCATCTCGAAGCCGACTTTATGGCCTACAACTCGGAGCATATTTGTGCGTTGATGCTCACGGTGGGGGTGTGGTTACTGGTTCGGTTTGAGGCAGCTAAAAAACCACTTTGGCAATATATCTTGGCGGGTTTTTGGTTGGGAATGTTTCCCTTTGCAAAAATGCAAATAGTGCCAATGGGCGTTGTTTTAGGGTTGTTTTCGGCTTTTTATACTTTTAAACAATGGCGTTATTGGGGTGTTTTTGTATTGTTTGCGGGTTGTGTTTTGCCCACCGTTTTTGCTAATTTGTATTACCTCCAAAAAGATGGAATAGCCGCATTTTGGAACGATTATTTTTGGAATTATTACTACTATTCTTTCACAAAAACGTATTCTGAACTGGCGATTGAGCAGCGTTTTGGACTTCGATTTATGGTAAAAATTTTCTATAAAACTGCTAATTTGCGGGTGTTTTGGTTGGGTAGTGCAGGTTTGATTTTGGTTGGAACGGGGGCTTGGTGGAAAACCAAAAATGCGAAATACAGACTCATTTCGCTTCCGATGTATGGTTTTATAGCTTTATTTTTTTTAACGAGCCTGTACGCTATTTTGCAGGCGGGCAATCTATTTTTGCATTATTTATTGCTGCTTGTGGTGCCTTTGTTTTTACTAATCGCCTCATTGATACTGGTTTTTCCTTTCCCAAAAATAAAGCAAATGGGGTTGTTTTATTTACTAATTTTGGGATTGGAGGGAGCTAATAACATACGAAGGTATATCAATCATCCGCCGCATTTAGTGCCTCATTATGAGGTAGAGATTCGTGATAGAATAGAAAAAGTAGTATTGCCCAACCAAAAAATGACCATTTGGGGCTACGCCGACCATTTTTTTGTGTATTCAAGAATAACGGCGGGCAATCGGCTTTCGCATACTTTTTGGGTTTATTGGCCCAGCCCTCTTCGTCCTTATCGGGAGCATCAGTTTTTGACTGACTTATCTCAAAATCAAACCGAATGGTTTTTGGATTTTAGCGGCTCTAAGGTTCAATTTAACGATAAAAAAATGAACCACGTTTATTTTCCAAAAATCGCGTCTTATATTCGTACGCATTATCAACTCACAGAAACCCAACAAGGCGTACAGTTTTATCGAAGAAATATAGCAAATGACAAATAAGTAGTCCACAGTCAATAGTCGACTGTCCACAGCAATTCAAAATATTCATTATCAGCATTTTACATGAATCAGAAATGTCGATTAAATATGTTCACCTACTTAACAAATAACAAATAGCAAATAACATAACACCTTACCGCACGGGCAGCCCCTACCATAATACCTTACACCAAAACACTTTACACCATAACACCTTACACCACAGCACTTACCATGTCAGACAAAAGCACCGAATTTCTTTACAAGTACCTTAATAATGCCTCGCCTACGGGCTTTGAAAGCTCAGGGCAGCAGATTTGGCTCGACTATTTGAAGCCTTACATAGACGAATACATCATTGACGTGTATGGCACAGCCGTGGGCGTAATCAATCCCGACCAGCCCTATAAAGTGGTGATTGAAGCCCACTCGGACGAAATTTCTTGGTTTGTTAATTATATTTCAGACGAAGGCTACATTTCTGTTATTCGCAACGGCGGTTCAGATGCTGTCATTGCGCCTTCGATGCGGGTGCATTTGCACACCAAAAAAGGGCCCGTGGCGGGTATATTTGGCTGGCCGGCCATTCATGTCCGCGATTTGGCCAAAGATACCGCCCCCAAAGTACACGATTTGGTACTTGACGTGGGCGCGGCCAACAAAAAAGAAGTAGAAGAAATGGGTATTCACGTGGGCACGGTGGCTACTTTTGTGGATGGCCTATTTGAAATGAACCAACGCTACTACGTGGGGCGGGCTTTAGACAACCGAATGGGTGGTTTTATGATTGCCGAAGTAGCCCGCAGATTGAAAGAAAACGACGTAAAACTGCCTTTTACGCTGTATGTGGTTAATTCGGTGCAAGAAGAAATAGGCTTGCGCGGGGCTGAGATGATTTCGCGCCGCCTCAAACCCGATTTGGCCATTTGCACCGACGTAACCCACGACACGCAGTCGCCGATGTACAAAAAGAAAGAACAAGGCGACATGAAATGTGGCAATGGCCCCGTGCTGTGCTACGGTCCAGCGGTACAAAACAACGTCTTGGAAATGATAATTGGCGTAGCCGATGGCCAGAAAATACCTTTCCAGCGCCAAGCCGTGAGCCGCTCTACTGGCACCGATACCGACGCTTTTGCGTACGCCGCCGAAGGAGTAGCCTCCGCTTTGATTTCGTTGCCGCTCAAATATATGCATACCACTGTTGAGATGGTACACAAAGACGACGTACAAAACGTGATAAACCTCATGTACGAAACCTTGCTGCAACTCAAAGGCAACGAAGATTTTCGGTATTTGAAGTAAAATGTAGTGCCGCCAATAACGGGTTCTTAATTATAAGTAGTTGGGCAGAAATAGGCGGTTCGCCGCCGCCATTATATTATTTTTGATTTGTAATAAAGGGTAATTTGGTAATAACAAATTGATAAACAGGAAGTTACAATAAATTATTGGTAATTACAAACAATTACCAGTAAGTACTTATCCAGATGAACACAATCCCATTTTGAAAACAATCAACCTCAACAACGGCCTTTCAATGCCTTTTTTAGGCTTGGGCGTATATGAACCCAACCGCGACCAAAACTTGGTAGAAGCCATCGAATGGGCTTTTGAGATAGGCTATCGCCTCATTGACACCGCCGCCGCCTATCGCAATGAGACCGAGGTTGGATTGGCCATGAAAAACAGCGGCCTGGCGCGCCACGACCTATTTTTGACTACCAAAGTCTGGAACGACGACATGGGTTATGAAAGTACACTGCGGGCGTTTGACACAAGTTTACAAAAACTGAATACCGACTACGTGGATTTGTACTTGATTCACTGGCCTGTGCGCGACAAACGCCGCGACACGTGGCGGGCGTTGGAGTATATCTACGAACAAGGTGGCGCAAAGGCCATCGGCGTTTGCAACTATTACCAGCCTCATTTAGAAGAACTTTTTACGTATGCCAACGTCAAGCCCGCCGTCAATCAGTTTGAGTTTCATCCGTATTGTTTTTTGCCGCAGGAATTGGCCTTTTGTCGGCAGCACCAAATTCAAGTACAAGGCTACGCGCCTGTGGTGCGAGGCTGGAAAAACGATGATTTGCGTTTGGAGACTATTGCTCAAAAATACGGCAAAAGTACTTACCAAATTTTAATACGCTGGTCGCTGCAACATCAAGTTGTTACCATTCCTAAATCGGTAACTCAGCACCGTTTGCGCGAAAATTTTGAAGTGTTCGACTTTCAAATTAATGCCGAAGATATGGCTTTGATGAATACTTTTTTTGACGATACGCGCGTGGCATGGCACCCAATGGAATTTTTATGAAAATAAAAATCAAGTAAAAATAAGGCGTAACACTGCTTTAACAGTACAAATCTTATTCTTTTTATTTCCATGAAATCTATTTCCTTTTTTGCTTCGTTTGTCGGTTGCTCGCTGGTGGTGGCGGGCGCTTTTGCCCAAGTAGGCGTGGGTGTCAAAGCACCCAAAGATGCCGAAGTGCTGTTTGACGGCTCGCGCCAGATGCTCGACCAAAAATGGACGTATTGGAAAGGGCCGCGCTTGGCCGCCACGCTGCCCATCAAATGGCAAATTGTGAAAGACCCCGCCGACGGTGGCAATGCCGTAAGTACCAACGACCCCGCGTCGGCGGGTGGTAAATATGGTGCTGCCGACATTGTAACCAAACAGCAATTCCGCGATTTTAGACTCCACATTGAGTTTTTGATACCCACCAAAGGCGGCAACAGCGGCGTTTATTTGCAAAATCGCCACGAAATTCAAGTACTCGACGGCGATACCACTACCCACGGCATGGGGGCGGTTATCAACGAAAGCCCTTCTGCTTATTTTGCTTACAACGGCCTCGGCAAATGGAACGCCTACGACGTGGTGTATCGGGCGGCGCGCTTTAAAGATGGAAAGCGGGTGCAAAAAGCCCTCGTAACGCTGTATTTTAACGGCAAAAAAGCCCACAAAAACTTCGCTATCAACCAAGTATGGGGCGGCGAGTTTTCGGGTATTGATGGCGGCAACGACAACGGCAAAGGCATCACCGACACCCCTGGCGGCCTCAAACTCCAAGCCGAAGGCCACGACGTGCTTTACCGCAATATTTGGGTAAAAAAACTTGACCTCAAACAAGCCCAAACCGATTTTTAGTGGGCCAGAATCAAAATCAAATTTGCGATTGTCAAACGTTTGCGCGTTATTGGTTGTTATATCATTAGATGTCTGCCTGTTTTCAACACACAGCCTGTTACCAACTAAACCAAACAACACTTGACTTTCCAAGATTTCGACTTCGACGACCAGCTTGTAGATGGCTTACTTTCAATGGGCTACACCAAGCCCACTCCCATTCAAGCCCAGGCCATTCCGCTCATTCTCGACCACAAAGATTTGATAGCCTGCGCCCAAACGGGGACGGGCAAAACGGCTGCTTATTTGTTGCCCATTCTGGACAAAATTATCCGTACGCCCGACGCGCAACGCCACCTCAACACGCTTATTATTGCGCCAACGCGCGAGTTGGCCATGCAAATAGACCAGCAAATAGAAGGATTGGGCTATTTTACGGGTGTGAGTTCTATTCCCATTTATGGCGGCGGCGACGGCTCGGCGTTTTCGCAACAACGCAAAGCCCTCGAAGCGGGTGCCGACGTGATTATTGCCACCCCCGGCCGCTTGATTTCACTTTTGCAAATGGGCGAAATCAATTTTAAGCACCTCCAACACCTCATTCTCGACGAAGCCGACCGCATGTTGGACATGGGTTTTCACGACGATATTGTGAAAATAATTGGCTACTTGCCGCCCAACCGCCAAACCTTGCTTTTTTCGGCTACGATGCCGCCCAAAATCAGAACGTTGGCCAAGAAAATTTTGAACAATCCCCAACAAATTAGCATTGCCGTTTCCAAACCTGCCGAAGGTATTTTGCAACAAGTGTATATGGTGCAAGACCACGACAAAGTACGATTGCTCAAACGCATTTTGAAAGAAGGAAACTATCCCAGTGCCATTGTTTTTGCTTCTACCAAAGAAAGTGTTAAGAAATTGGACGTTGCCCTGCACCAAATAGGCGTGGTGGCCAAGGCGTTTCACTCTGATTTGGAGCAAAAAGAGCGCGAAGAAATCATGCGGGAGTTTAAAAACAAATCCCTGCCCATTCTGATTGGTACCGATATTCTTTCGCGGGGCATTGACGTAGAAGGCATTAGTTTGGTGGTTAATTTTAACGCCCCCCACGACCCCGAAGACTACATTCACCGCATTGGGCGCACCGCCCGCGCCGAAACCACTGGCACGGCCATTACGTTTATCAACGACCGCGACCAGCGCAAGTTTGCGGCCATCGAAGCTATGATTGGCAAAGAAATAACCCGCATCTCGCTACCCGCCGACTTTGGCGAAACGCCCAACCACCACCGCCCCGAACAGCAAGGAGCCCGCAACAACCCGCGTCGCAAAAAAAACTACCGAGGCGGGGGCAAAAGTGGGCCAAAAATGTAACAATGAGCCGTTTGCCGCTTTCGTTTTATGAGCAACGTAACACGCTCCAATTGGCCCAGCAGCTTTTGGGGTGTAAGCTCGTGTGCCACACGCCCGAAGGCCGCGCGGCGGGCATTATTGTCGAAACCGAAGGCTACCTCACCAACGACCCTGCTTGCCATGCTTACCGCCGCAAAACCCCGCGCAACGCAGCCATGTTTGGCCCGCCAGGCACAATTTATGTGTATTTGATTTACGGTATGTATCACTGTATCAACGTAGTAACTGCCGATGAGGGCGTTGGCGAGGCGGTATTGATTAGAGCCTTAGAACCCACCGAAGGGCTTGATTTGATGCACTTACGACGCGCACACAAACAACCAGACAGGAAATTTAGCGAGCGTGAACTGTGCAACGGCCCTGCCAAATTGGTACAAGCATTGGATATTTCGTTGCCAAAGCACAACGGTAGCTCGCTCATAGACGGCGAAATTTTCATTGAACCACCCGTTTTGACCAACTTCGACACCGTAACTACGACCCGCATCGGCATTACGCAAGGGGTAGATTTGCCGTACCGTTTTTACGTAAAAAACAATCGGTTTGTGAGCAAAAAGTAACCGCCCAATTGCTATTTTAATTTCATTTGAGCAAAGTAGGGGTGGTCGGGGTGCACGTCCAACTCTTGTCGTTGCGGTCGTATCACCACGTCCATGTCCTCCATCGGAATAGCCCCCAGCAGCGGCTCGTTGTCGCCAGGTAGCACCATGGCGTTGGTGGTGCAGCTACGGTTTTTAAATTTGAGTTCAATTGGCCCAACCACATTGTATTCAACAATGCGCCCATCGGCCAACTGCCCTTTTCTTTTTTCCTTGAAAGGCAACTGTAACTGCTCTTGAATGTTTTCGTTGATGCACAAATACACACTTCCTGTATCTACGAGCATACTTACCCACATTCTTTTTACTTCATCTTCGCCAATGTAGTGTCTTTTGGCAAGAACCAAATCTTCGCCATTGATGAGTTCGATGTCAGCATATATTAAGCCCATTTTTTTGCGATTTAATGTTTTTATAACTTTTTCAAACAATCATCTCTTCTTGCAATTGCGGCGCAGATTGGGGCAAATCGTGGGCAATATCAAACCGCACAAAAAGCCAAGTTACTACGGTAGCCAACACAAAATAAGCCCCGATGGCGTAAACAGCCCACGGCAATATTTGGCTGATATTAAACCAATTGGTTTGATAAATCAATGCCAATCCCAATATATTTTTCGCAGTTTCCCAAATCCAAGCCTGCGGGTTTCGGTCCATGAGTTCGCTGTAAGCATAAACGCTCAACAAAATAAAAGCACCATACCCAAAAATAGCGGGTGTGCCAATGTGAACCATGTCTGTAAAAAGATGGTTGATGAGCGCAAACGTAAACAAAAACTGCGTCCACGTCCAGATGAGCAGCCATTTAGAAGCCTTGGGCGCGTATTTTTCAAATTGATAGACATCGTCTATTTTTTTGACGGGATATTGCGCGGCTACGTCGGCAGGCCGCCAGCCCGTGGGCATAAACCAGAGTCGCAACTTGTCGCGCCAGCTGTTGGTGCGGTAGGCATCTTGAATGAGCAACCACAAATGTAAAAAATTAATTTTGATGGGATTCCAGGTTTCAACGGGGCGAGTAATGCCGTAAACGGGTGGAACGTGGGGCAATTCTTCTTGAAAAGTGCCGAACATTTTGTCCCAAAAAATAAAAATTTGGCCGTGGTTGCGGTCTAAATACGCAGGGTTGATGGCGTGGTGCACGCGGTGATGCGAAGGCGTAACGATGATTTTTTCTAATACCCCCATTTTGCCAATATGCACCGTATGGTACCAAAATTGCGCAAACAAATGCAACGGCGCAACGACCGCAATAACTGTGGCTGGCACGCCCAATAGCGCGGCAGGCAGCAAAAAGAAGGTAAACAAATTGACAAAACTCGAAATACTTTGCCGAAGCGCACAAGCCAAATTAAACTCTTCACTGCTGTGGTGAATGGCGTGTTTATTCCAAAAAAAATTGATTTGGTGCGCCATTCGATGCACCCAATAGCCCGAAAAATCGAGTGCGACAAACGCGATAACGTAAGCCCAAACCGACGATTCGATTGTATAAATTGCCCAATGCTGCACCATCCAGCCGTAAGTCAAGATAGAAACGCTCAAACCCAGCACGTCTTTGATGGCATTGGTGTAGCCCGAACTCAAGCTCGAAAGTAAGTCCATTGCCCTAAAAGGCTCTTTTTTGACAAACCAAGCGTAGGCTTTTTCAAACAATACCAGCAGCAAAAAAGCGGGCATGGCTATCAACAGTATTTTGGCATATTGTTCCATAAAAGTAAGTGATGAATGTGCGACAAAAATAGCATTTTTCTGCTTAAATTTAGTCTTTTTCTGTATCGTATGGGCAGATTGATTGATAGTGATTGGCAAGAATCTAAATGGCACAAAGACTTTTAAAATAAGCCGCTGAATGGCGCAAACGGCTGCCATACCAACTAAATAGCTCTCCATCAGCGAGTTGGATGCGGGAGTTGGGGCAAAATGTCCGCAATTCGGCCAAGTGCTTTTCTTTGAAAGGATAAGGTTCGGAAGAAAGAAAAATGCAATCGGGATTGGCCGTTTGGAGTTGGGCGGCACTGACTTCGGGATAGCGACTTAAATCACCAAAAACGGCATCCTTCACGGAAATAAAAAATAGGCATTTTAAATCATTGACATTCAATTGTTTACAAGCCAAAGTGTCAACTACTTTTTAATGGTTATGAAGGAGTGTCAACTACTTTTTAATGGTTATGAAGGATGCCCCAAAAACATTCCTAAAACCAGCTATTTGCAAGAGTTCATGGATAAAAGTGCCGCTCGCTGCCACCATGTACGGCTTGCGCCAAATAAAATAAGCAACCGAAGGCGCAGGATTTACAGCAGGCGGCAGTTTTTGAAACGAAGCCTTGATTGCTTGAACCAAACTTTCGGCTGCTTCTGGTTTGCCAACCAATGTCCCCACTTGCTGAATCATGGCTAATGCGTCGTCGAAAGTTACAATGTCTGACAGCCAAATGGGGCAAATTTCACGCAGTTGCTCAATGCCTGTTTGGTAATTTTCTTCTTTGTTGCCAATAATCAAATCTGGTTTTAAGGCGGCAATGGCCTCAACATTAAAGTTTTTGTTAGTGTAAATTATAGACTGGTAATATAGGAGATTTATTAATTTTGAGGAAATATATTAACCCTCAATAAAATGGCACAGATAGAAATA
>REAB01000003.1 GCA_004293645.1 Cytophagia bacterium
GCTCACAGATTACACGGATTTTCACAGATGCCCCTGCGGTTCGCCACCACGATTTTTTAAATCATCTGTGAAAATCTGAGAAATCTGTGAGAAATTATTGTTGCTCACAGATTACACGGATTTTCACAGATGCCCATGCCGTTCGCCATTGCGATTTTTTAAATCATCTGTGAAAATCTGAGAAATCTGTGAGAAATTATTGTTGCTCACGGATTACACGGATTTACACAGATGCCCATGCGGTTCGCCACCACGATTTTTAAATCATCTGTGAGCAAAAAATTAAAGCAAATATTAACCATGGATTTAAACGAACTAACCTACAAAATCAGAGGTGCTATTTACACGGTTCACAATGAACTTGGGCCTGGACTGTTGGAAAGTGTGTATGAGGCGGCACTATTGTATGAATTTCGGCAAATGGATTTACCCGCTAAAAACCAAGTTGGACTGCCCGTTGTGTACAAAGGCGAAAATCTTGAATTGGGATTTAGGTTAGACATTTTGGTTAATAATCAAGTAGTTATCGAAATTAAATCGGTTGAAACAATGCACGATGTTCATAAAAAACAATTGCTTACGTATCTGAAACTGTCGGGTTATAAACTGGGCATTTTGGTAAATTTCAACGTCAGTACGTTTGTGGACAAAGAAAGTTTAATTCGCATTATTAATTGATTTTTGGCGCACGGATTACACCGATTTTCACAGATAAAATAAAGAAAATCAGTAGAAACCCGTAAGCTACTAATTTTTTGATGAAACAAAAATTTGTTTTAATTTGGCCGTTGCCCGACACAGAAATACTGCTGATTTTATCGGCAATTTTCTCCACGTACCCTCAAGAACGGTACGCCGTCGCGGTTGAACTCACGATAAAACATTTTGCAATCGAAGGGCCGCACCCCGTTCCCTTTCAACCACTCTGGCATCCGTGCTTATTTCAAATATTCAGTTTTACTGCTGCGAACAGGCCTATTTACAACCCTCAGCCTGCCCGTCAGCAGCAACTGCCCTCCTCCTGGCTGTTTTTTTGATTCTCTATTTTGGGGGCAAGTAGCCCGCTTGTTAGCTGCTCGCCCCGTCCTGTTTCTGGCTGTTATTGATGTTACGAAAACCGCGCGACAATGTCTTGCTTCGCAATATTTTTGGTGCTGTAATATTTTGTGGGGTCAATTTTAGGAAATAGACAATTTAGTACTCAGTTGTCTTATTATTCTTTAAATTATCAATATTTTTGTTAATTCAGTATTGGTTTTATGAATTTATTGCCATTTTTAAATCTTACCCCACAAAATATTACAGTTGGAAATGTTTTTTAAAACAACCGTTAAGTCCTGTTTATGAGCAAGTTAAAAAATACAATAAAAAAAATAAATTAGAATTTTGGCATCCTTCACGATGCAGTTTACAGTTTTAGAAAAAAAAAGGAGGAGAGTGAGCAAAAAGAAGTAATTTAGTTTTTCTACAAATCAAAAGACT
>REAB01000079.1 GCA_004293645.1 Cytophagia bacterium
ATTGCGTAATACAAAGATATTAAAAAAAATACACCCAACAAACTGTTTTGCGTATTTTTGGAAAATTATATTCCGTATCAAATAAAGTTACAGTTTAATCCTTTTGCTTTGAACTCGTCTTTCACTTCGCTATTTTTTAGGAAGTAAATCCACTCGTCTAAATTGTCCTTGGCGATGTCATTAAACTTGTTTACTTTGATAATATAAAACTCAGGAAAAATGTCAGAAACTTTATCTTTTGAAAATGCTGTTTTTTGTTTATCTGATAGCGTTAATGTGTCATTTTGATGAAGCCCGAAAAAGTTAGTACAACCTCTATAAACATAATCTTGTCCTTGTCCAAGGTCAAAATAAACGATATTGATAGAAATTACTTTTTTAATTTCTGAATATGCTTGTCCTAACGACAAATTTTCTGTCAATGCCTTTGAAGCACCGTAAGCCATTCTATGAAAAAAGTCAATCTCATAAGTGTTTTGAATTTCAACAACAACAAGTTCATTTTTAGAATTTTGTGTTAAAATATCTACACGGTTAAACTTGTCGTCCTCGGTTTCTTGGTTGCCTTCGCTTTCTAATATTTTTTCAATACGAATATCGTCAAATAGTAATTCGCTTAAAAACCCCTCTAAAATGCCAAAATTAGCCTTGTTTCGTAGTAATTTCTTTACTGCCCAGTCAAATCGAATTAGTTTTTTTTTCATTATCGAATCGAAATGTTAGGTTGTAAAGTTACGAAAAAGTCAGAGGTTTATTTGTCTATCGAGTATTTTTACAATTGTGCCTAACGTACAGGGCTTTGTGCAGGTTGGGAAATAGTATTCCGTCTGCATAGAACCGCTGCTGATTGAAAATATAAAGTTGAAGTTAAGTACAAAAGTTCAGCGATGTACATCCTGCCCGAACAAAAGCTGAACAGAATTAAAAATGCTCATTGTTATTCCGTCTGCCCAACTTGCACAAAACCTAATGTTAGCGGTTAGGCGTTTTTGTCGGTGGGTTTAAATACTTATTTTTTTGTCTTGCTTTTAATCTTTTGCCTCCCAAAGTTGAATTTTGTTACCTTCTCCGTCAAGAATATGAATAAATTTACCATAGTCAAATGTTTCCATTTTGTCCACAATAGTTACACCTTCTTTTCTCAACTCTTCAACAAGTGCTTCCAAATTTTCTACTCTGTAATTTATCATAAAGTCTTTGTCAAAGTATTTTGAGTCCTCTTTAAACGGTGTCCATTGTGTTTGGGCTTTTGCTGCACTATCTGGTTTTTCATACCATTCAAATGTCGCTCCATATGGATTTGTGTCTAAACCAAGGTGTTTTTGATACCATTCAGTTGTCGCTTTTGGGTCTTTGCATTTGAAAAAAACTCCCCCAATTCCTGTTACTTTTTTCATTTTATTGTTTTTATTATTTGTTGTTAAGTACTTACTTGTAATTGTTTGTAATTATAGTAATTTTTTGTAATTGTCTGTTTATCAATTTATTACTACCAAATTACCCTTTATTACAAATCACTGATTTAAAAGCGAAGCCAAGAAAAAAAGTAGTCGCAAGTGTCAAAGTTATCAAAATTGGTTTCTTCATTTTTGTCAAATTTAAGTTTTCTCGCATTCTTTTGGGTGTCGCTCGTTCACTTGGCCAACGGACGAGTGTTTAAGAAGGACTGGAAATAGTATTCCTTCTGTTCTGGTTTAATTCTAATGCCAAATAGTATTCAAAATGTTCAATTACTTCCGTCCGCCAGTCTTTCTTAAACACTATGTTAGGTGCTGTATTTTTTGTTCGGTCGAATGTCGTTAAATTGTCCATCTGGTCAAGATTATTTAGTCGCACGTTCTTTTTCTTTTTCCCAATTTAGTTGGAAAGTAACACCAAATTTTTCCGAATGTTTTATGCGAAAGCCGTACCAATCACTACACTCTTTCATTACGCTAATTGCATCTTGAATATATCCATCAAATAGCGATTGTCCATCTTCTGATAGCCATTGAAAATGCTTAAAATTTCTCATTCCGAGTTTTATGTACGGGTTCAGTCTTTTCAGTTCTGGTAATACAGATTTATTGTACCTATCATAAATAATTTCGTTTGTAAAACGTCCTACTATTGAAGGTTTCTCTCTTATTTTCCCCTCTGGTATCACCCAATTGTTTAGCCTGAAAATGTGCCTATAATATTCTTGTGGGACACGTGGGGAATAATCTTTGAGGGCATTTGCTATGATTTTTTGCAATACCTCACGTTCTTCGTCAAGGTTTATGACCTTGCCACTCAATAACTCAATTTCATTTCTCCTATCAAGGTTTTTATCGCTAAACCTTTCTTGGATTTTGGCTTCTGGGCTTTGAAGTAGCTTTAGCTTTAATTGTCTTTCATCGGCTTTTTTGTCGATTACAACATTGTCTTGATTTGGTACGTTATGAACTACTAAATCAATATCTTGTTCTTTGTCGTTTCTCATCTGTAAATAGTTGTTTTTAAATGTTTTACAACCTCTGAAATAGTTTTGGGGCTGTCCTCAAACCAGTTATCAAAGGTTGTTTTTATTGGGGTAATATCTGGGTTGTTTTTATGTACCAAATTCCAAGCATATTTATTTTTTTCTCCCTTTTCTTTGGCATAGAACAAATATACAAAACTGGGGTGTACGTGATTGTTTTTAGCGTATTCATCAACCAATACAGGATTTTTAATAAAAGCACTTGATTTTTGTATTTTATCTTTTGAAAAAAGATAGTCGCACGCAAATTCATCTGCTTCTTTTTCTCGTTCCAAATCAGCTAATATATCCGTGTTTTCTTCTGAAATATGCTCTTTGTTTTTCTTTACGTCTTCCCAATCAAACAAAACATGAAATAGCTCATGTATAAGGGTAAACCATATTGTTGGATAAAAGCCACGATAGTCTGTTAGAATGATAGCTGGCTTGTTGTTTATTACAACCGTTGCGCCTCGTAAATGAATTGTCGGTAGCGATGTTTGAAAAATAACAGTTACTCCCATATTATAAAGAGCTTGTGCAACATTTGTAAGCCCAAGTTCCACATTTGTAGAGTGCCATCTTATTTCTCCAAAAAAATCAATAAGCCTATCTCTGTCATATTGATATGGATTGTCCAACTCGTGAATAATGTCTTTTGCTCGTTTCAGCCAAAGCGAACGGTTTAAGTTATTTTTCGGCTTTATTGCCCCTGAGCTAAATGCCACATTTGATACCGATGGACGATACTCAAAAATATTTTTAATGCCCAAAAAAGATGAAATTTTTGCGTCTATATCGTAGTAGTCTGTTATACTGCTAATAATACCCCCTTTTTTGAGAGATGCTAAATCAAAATTTTTGTTAATAAATTCAATTTTATTCGATGGATAAGGGAATGATTCGGGAAAGTTTTTTTCTAATTCAGTCAAGAACAGAGAAATGACTTTTTTTTGAGGAACTTGTAAAAAATTGGAAAGTTTGATTAGTGCCGTAAAGTCCACTATTTTAAGCGTACCCTCCAAAATGCCATTAAGGGTTCTATATTCTAATCCGAGAATTTTTTGTGATGTAGTCTGTGAAATATCTAACTGAGATAGTCGCCTTTCAAATAATCCTTTCAATGAATTATCTAAAAGTTCGTTGTTGTCAAGTAGCCCATCAAGTAGGTTATCTACATAAAATAGTTCGTTGTTGCTCATTTATCAAAAATAATGTACGATTACATGAGCAAAATTACAGCAATATTCTTAAATATCAATGAATTGTTAAAAAATAATGTATGATTACATTAAAAATATTTTCTACTATTTTATTTATTTTGTATATTTGTGCAATATTTCTAATGTTGCAGCCAACGAGTGTATATACGAAAGTTTTGGCGTACTTCTTGTATTCTTTTAAATAATTCTAATTTATTATTGCATTATTTTTATAGCATCGCGCAGGCCGCGCCGTTTTGTATTGTTTACCGTCGCAATTGTTTACTGTGCTGATTATTGCAGCCATTCCAGTATTGATATGCTGAGTTGCCAATGCGGTTATAACCCAATAGCGTGAGCTACCTGGGCGGCTCACGCTACTAAATTAATACTTCACAATGCGTTTTCGGGCTACGAAATCTTGCATCTGCACTTCAATAAAATACGTACCAGGCGGCGTGTTTTGAATAGGGAAAGATTGACGGAAGGTGTCTTCGATTTTGCGGTAATTGCCTTGTTTGAGTTCAGCCCCAGTTAGGCCAATGAGTTTGATTTGCACTGCGCCGCGTAGCTCGTTGTTGAGGGTTACTTCCAGCTGTCCGTCGGTTGGGTTGGGGCTTACGGTTAGGTTTTTGTCAATTGGATTGTTGGTGCTCAAAATCTGCACGTTGCGCACGTAGATGGTGGTTTTGGCCGAGTCTATGCACACATCTGCGCCGCTGCCTTTTACGGCGTATGTGATGGTGCGGCTGGGCGTGGCTGTTACTTGTGGGCCGAGGGTGGTGTTAAGTGCTTCGTTTGGCGACCAAGCGTAAACCCCCGCGCCCGTAGCTTGTAAAATAACGGCTTGGCCAGGGTCAATAAACTGCGCCGTGCGGTTGCTGATTTGCACCGAGGTTTTCATGCCTACTTGGGCTGTAATGGCGTGGGCTACGTTGAGGCCGTTACTCACAATGTAGCGGTCCCATGCGCCCGTGGCGCTTTGTTCCCAAGAAGTAGCGTTGGTAGATTCGCCGTCTTTGCTGGTAATGAGTGCCACGGTGTCGCCCGCCACAAAATCAAATTCGATGCCAATGTGGAAAGGCAAACCGCCCACGTCTTTGATACTGATGGGCAAGTTTCGGTCAAAAGTTACCGAAGTAGGGCGGTTGGTGGCTACGTCGTCAATAATTTGGCGGAGCGGCACCTCTTTGGTTTCCAACACAGCACCTGGGCCATTCTGAAAACCACGGGCGTTCCAGGCCGTTACGCGCACCACCGACTCGCTGTTGCGGCCTAGTGCGGCTTTGGCCACCCCAAAGCGCAGTGTAGCACCGCGCAAATTAGAATAGCCGAGCGAGTTGCCAAAAAATTCTGACACAGCCCGCGTACGGCGGCTATTTTGGCCTGCTACGTAGCCCGAACCAGGTGTTTGGCGCAGCAAAGTGGGCGTGCCACTAAAATTGGTAACATCGGCGCAAAGCCCTTGGTTTAGCACTTCAACGTAAGCCGTTTTGGTGGCCAATGCCGAAGCCCCCACCGAATTAGAGGCCGTGAGGGTAACTTTAAATTTGCCTGCGTTGCGATAAGTTACGACGGGGTTTTGTTCGGTAGAAGTAGCAGGTTCGCCGCCTTCAAACTCCCACTGCCAGCGCGTGGGGAAATTGCTCGAAATATCGGTAAAGCGTACTTGGCCTCCCAATAACACGGTGCGGTTTTCGGCCTGAAAATTAGCCGTCGGGCGGGCAACTACAGTGGTACCGCATAAATTGGCGGTAATGAGGCTATTGCGGCGCGGACTCAACTCCATGACGGCCCGCATTCGGCTTTTTTGGCCAATGGTAAAAATATTAAAACAGGCATCTTCTGAGTAGTCCATGTAGTTTTCTACCATGTTGGCCGTGCCGCAGCTTATACGGCCTTTTTGGCAGCCGCTGCTTGATGAGGCTTGGGTGGGGGTGTCGTCCACGAAGTCGTTGCCGCAGTTGCCATCTCCCCAAATGTGGCGCAGACCGAGCCAGTGGCCAGTTTCGTGAGCCAAAGTACGGCCTAAGTTGTAAGGCGCAATCATAACGGGAAATGTGCCTTTTTCGGCATTACCAAAAGAGGTAAAGCGTATTGCCACGCCGTCGGTATTGGCCGCGCCGCTGTTGTCGTTGATGCCCGGCAAGCCCGACTGACTCGGAAACTGTGCATAAGCCAAGAGGCCACCTTCGATGGAGGCAAAATCTACGACCCAGATGTTGTAGTATTTGTTGGGGTCCCAAATGGTGCGAGGTTTGAGGTCGTTTTCAATGTCGTTGCGCGTCCAGTTGGGGCGGCCACCGCTGATGCGGTCAATGCCAAACTCGGTCATGCGTTGGCCATTGGGATTTACTTGGGCCAGACAAAACTCTATTTCAATGTCGGCTCCGCGGGGGTCTTGGTTGTCGCCGCGCGAGCCGCGTTTGCGTCTAAAATCTTCGTTGAGGGTTTCAATTTGAGCTTTTACTTGGGCTTCGCTTAGGTTACGACCTTGGCCTATGGCTTCGCCGTTGTGCACAATATGCACCACAACGGGCAACGTAACGACCTCGGCTACTTCTCTCGAAGCCGCTTGGCGTACTTTAATGGCAATTATCTTTTTTTGTAATGCCCGCTCAAATTGGTCAAGCGTACCGAGTTCGGGATGTTTGAGGCGCAGTAAGCTGTCCATCTCCATGGTGGCGCAAGGCTCGTTGCGCTGGGCTTGGGCGGCGTTTGCCACGAGCAAAACCACCAAAATCAATAAACGGGATATAAAACGAAGCATGATAAACCGCAGTATTTTTTATTTGAGTGATGCAACAAATGTGATTCGGTAGCTAATTTTAGGCCCAGTTGGGTCTAAAACATCTTGGTACAGTTCTACTACCAACGTATTGGCGGTAAGCGTTTTAATGGTATATGGCAACTGCTGGCCCGTCAAAACGGGAAACACAAATTCCAATTGCGCATTGGCGTTGATGAGCGTCCAAGAGTCGGTATAATACACGTCGGGGTCTCTGGGGTCGCACTTGGTGGAGCCTTCGGTGAGTTCAAATTTGCGTTCACTGCCCGCATGAAACACGTATTGGTCGTCGGCAAAACAGGGGGGAATTACATCACGGGCGGCGAGTGGCGGGTCGGCTACGCCGTCGTCTATGACGATAATTGACGAAAACAGCCACGCCTTTTTGGTATCACCCGTCAAAAGTTTGGTGTAAGTGAGGGGAGTCGGTTCGATTTTTTCTGAGCAGCCGCTCGCAAAAATTACGAAACCAACGAAGAATAAGGAGTAAACGAATATCTTTTTCATGGGGGGAAAGTTTGTGGTTTACGATTTGTAGTTTATGGTTTGACAATAATTACAAACCAAAAACTTCAAACGAGGCTACTGCGGAATGTAAACAATTGGAATGGTAACAGTGGTGTCTTTGCGGGTGGTGTTTGAAACCGTTTTGAGGCGGAGGTTGAGGGTAATGCGTCTGGTTTGGGGGTTCCACAAACCCGTTCCCGAAAGTGTATCGCGCGGAGCGGTAAGTTCGCTGTTTATTTGTTTTGGAATGGTGAGGGTATTGTTGCCATTGTCCACAAACTGCAGCGTTGGTTTGATGGCCGTAAAACTAAACAAGCCCACGTTCCAGTTGGCCAAAGTATAAGTGCGGCAATCAATGCTCGAAATATCAATGTCATTAACAACTTCAAAACGGTTGGCGGCTACTTGGCGGTTGCCCGAATAGCTGCCATCGAGCAGACAAGCATCTTGAATGGTGAGCGAAAATGTTTTGCCCAATTTGCCCAAACCTACCTGCAATTTGTTGGCAGGCGTAACGCTCGCAATGCTGAAATCAATGGTACTACTGCCCAAAATATTATTGGCATTGTTGATAAGTTGCACCTGAATTTCACCAAAACTCTGCTTGGCAGGAATGGCAACCGCGCCTTTTGTACCTAAAATACGGTAGTCGCGGCCTTCGCGGGCGGTGCCGCCCACGGTGTAGTTTACAATGATAGACTCATCGAGTTGCGGCCCCGCGTTGTGTACTTTTACTTTGATAATTTTGCTGTAACTCTCTTTAAATGAAAGAGTTGTGTCGCTAAAACGCACAAAATAAGGTTCTTGGAGCGTAATACGTTGTTCCTCGCAACCCACCAATGCCGCCACACCCAGCAATGAAACAAAGGCCAAAGCAGGCACGCCATTGCGAAAATTTAAAAATTTAAAATAGCTCATATTCTCAAAATAGTCAATAGTCAATGGTCAATAGTCAATGGTCAATGGTCAATAGTCAATAGTCAATGGTCAATAGTCAATGGTCAATGGTCAATGGTCAATGGTCAATAGTCAATAGTCAATGGTCAATGGTCAATAGTCAATGGTCAATGGTCAATAGTCAATGGTCAATACCGCACGGGCGGCCTCGTCAATAACTCAACACTCAATAACTCAACACTCAATAACTCAACACTCAATAACTCAACACTCAATATCCAATCATTCAACACTATCAATAGCCCGGGTTTTGTGCGCCCAAGCCAGGGTTGCGTTGCAGTTCGCTTTGGGGCAACGGCCATGTTTCGTACTTCACGTTCCAGTTGGGCGAAAACGCCGACATCACGGCCTGTGCGCGGCCTGTGCGCACCAAGTCGTACCAGCGGTGGCCTTCAAATGCCAGTTCGTACACGCGCTCACGTTCAATGAGGGTGAGTGCTTCGGGTTGCGTGGCACTGCTGATGAGGGTTGGCTTTTGGGCAGGGTTCGTGATGTTTTTGCCCGCGCGGGTGCGCAACACGTTCAAGTCTGCCAATGCGCCGTCTGCTCCCGCAATGCGGGCTTGCTGCGCCCGCGCTTCGGCTCGAATGAGATACATTTCGGCCAATCTAAAAATAACGTTGTTGTTGTTGTTTTGGTCGGCAGTGCCGTATTTCTGTACTGTCCAGCCGTTGTCGCTACCGCGCTGATTGCGGGGGTCGAAAGCGATGGTGAGTTGCCGTTCGCCCGCATCGCGGCTGGTGAGTTGGGTAATGAGCTGGTTGGAAGGAATCATTTCGCGGCGACCTACCAAAATATTGTTCATGCTAAACGAAGAAGTGGCGGGGTCGTCGAAGAGGGTGTAACCTACTTCAAAAATAGATTCTTTGGTAAAATCTTGTTGCACTACTGCTTGATAATCAACCAGTTCGTAGTTTCTGGTGTTGATAACTTCGGTGGCAAACCGCGCGGCTTCGGCCCAGTTTTTTTGGTACAAATAATAACGTGCCAGCGCGGCGCGGGCGGCGTTTTTGGTGGCGTAGGCCGCAAAAATGGCGGGGCCGTCGGCAACGCGACCATTGGGCAGGTCGGTGAGGGCGGCTTGAAAATCGGCTAACACGCTGGCCAAAATCTCTTCTTTGGTGGTGCGGGTTACTATTTTGTTGGCATCAATGTTGGTAGTGGTTATTTTGGGAATACCGCCGTAAGTACTGACTCCAATAAAATTGGCCAAACCCCGCAAGAAACGCGCCTCGGCAGTTACTGTTTTGAGTTCGGCCTCGCGTACGCCAGGCACTTTGGGTAAGCCTTCGAGCAAAAAATTACAGAGGTAAACGGTGTTAAAAATACCACCCCACAGTGCTTCTACCACGCCGTTGGCGGCGGTCAGTTGTTTGTTGGCCAATTCTTGGTAATCAGTAAAAGTACCGTTGGCTTGGGTGTAGTCGGCGGTGAAGTCCCCCGCCATAATCCATTGGGCCGAAACTCCCTGATTGGGCGAGGTTGTACCTCTAAACGCCGTGTAAGCGCCCAGTCGCACGGTTTGTACGTCGGCGGGTTCATTCAGCACAAATTGGTCGGCCAAGATGTCGATGGGTTTGGGCTGCAATACATCGCGGCAACTGCCGAGGAGCAACAGAAAAAGGACAGCCCCCCAGCCCCCGATGGGGGAGTTTTTGTTTTTACTTATTTTGTTCATAATAGAATCTAATTTGATGTTTGTTTGGAGCTTTGTAGTCAGTTTATGGTTCAAAAGTTTAGTCGCACAATCGCATGGGCGGCCCCGCACAAATTTTTAAATTATAAATTTTTAAAAGCCAACTGTCAAGCCTACGGTTATGTTTCGGGTTTGGGGTAACGTAAAAAAGTCAATGCCCTGGGCGGCGGTTGAGCCGTCGAGGGTGCTTACTTCGGGGTCTGCGCCTGAGTAGGCCGTCAATGTCCAGAGGTTTACGGCCGTGGCGTAAAGTCGGGCGTTGTTTACTTTTACTTTGTTGAGCCAACGAGTGGGTAAGTTGTAGCCAAAAGCCACGTTTTTGAGTCGTAAGTAAGAGCCATCTTCAATAAACCGACTGCTGTGAAAATTGTTAAACGTATTGTTGAGTTCGTAGCGTGGCACGTCGGTAATGTCGCCAGGTTTTTGCCAACGGCGGAGCGCGGCTACTACTTGGTTGTTTTCTAAATTTACGCCGTTGTTGAGAAGGGTAGTGTTAGAAAAGTTCAGCATTTTGTTGCCGTACGAAAATTGAAAGAAAACGCTCAAATCGAAGTTGCGCCACGAGATGCGGTTGGTGAGGCCACCAATGAGTGCGGGTTGAGCCGTGCCAATGACTTGGCCGTCGTCGGGGCTGATGCGTCCGTCGTCGTTTTTGTCTTCGTAAATGGCGTTGCCCGTAGCGGCATCCACGCCCAAAAACTTCAAGCCCCAAAACGTGCCGAGCGGATAGCCTGGCAAGATGACGTTGGTATTGCTCACGCCGTCGGCGGTATAACCCCTAAAAATGGGTTTGTCGTCCACCAGCGACACTACTTTATTGATGTTATGCGAAAAGTTTAAGTCGGTGTTCCAGCGCAAACCTTTGGTGGCCGAGCGGTCAAAATTGACGGTAGAGAGCGTAAATTCAATGCCACGATTGGATACGGCGCCAATGTTGCCCTGAAAACCACCAAAACCCGTGGTGCGTGGAATGGGTTGGTTGAACAACAGACGGTTGGTAAGGTTGTCATATACTTCAAAAATGGTGCTGAGGCGGCCATTAAAAAATGAAGCGTCCAAGCCAATGTTGGCTTCGCGGGTGCTTTCCCATTGCAACAGTGGGTTGTTCAAATTGCTCGGACTCACGCCCGTAGCACCGCTGTAAGTAGAAGCCGACCAAGTGCCGAGATACGTAAAGTCGCCGATTCGCTCGTTGCCCGTAAAACCATAACTGGCGCGGAGTTTGATGTCTTGCACAAAATCCAATTTCTTGATAAAACTTTCTTCGGAAATGCGCCACCCCAACGAGAAGGAGGGAAAAAGGCCAAAACGACGATTGTTGCCAAAGCGCGACGAGCCGTCGTAGCGGGTGGTAACGGTGGCCAAGTATTTTTCTTTGTAGTCGTAGCGCAACTCGCCAAAAACCGACATCAAGCCGTTGAGGTTTGCGCCTGAGCCCGCATTGTCTTGCACGCCCGACGAACTGATGTAGGTAAAGTCGTCGCTCGGAAAAATACGCCCCGAAGCAGACGAATTGCGCCCCCTCGTCTGTAAAATTTCGCCGCCCAACATGGTGTTGAAATGGTGTTTGTCGTTGAGGTTGAAATTGTAGGTGAGCGTGGTAGAGTTGAGCAACGTATAGGTGGTATTTGTAATGTAAACGCCGTAGCCGCGCCCGCCCACCGAAGGCAAAAAGCCACCAATTGCCGTCGAAGATGGTTCGTACTGGTCTTCTTCGGAGTTGTTGTAGTCTAAACTCACTTTACTGTTCAAGCGCAGGTTTTTAATAATTTCGTATTGGGCCGATACGCCCGCCAAGATTTTTGCCCCAAAAGTGCGGAAGCGTGGCAAAACGGCCTGCCCGACGGGGTTAAAATTAGGAAAACCTGCGTAATTGGCACTACTGGGACTGTAGAGTTCGCCTTGCTCGTTGTAAGGTGCATAAAAAGGCAGGCTCTTCATGGCTCCCGAATACACGCCATCTAAGAAGTTGTCGCCTTTTACGCGGTCGTTGCGGGTAAAAGCCAGTAATATATTGGTATTGAGGGTCAATTTTTGGGTAGCCTTATGGTCGAAGTTGAGGGCGGTGGAGTAGCGGGTAAAGCGGTTGTTGAGCTGCACGCCTTGCTCATCGCGCATGTTTCCGCTCAAATAAAAGCGCGTTTTGTCGTTGCCACCCGATGCCGAAACTTGGTACTGTTGATAAATACCTTGCCGCAAAATGGCATCAAGCCAATCGGTGTTTACGCCGTCGGTTACGCCCGCAATCAAGCCGCGCTTGTCAGGGTCTTGGCCCGCATTTTTTACGGCTTCGCGTTGCAATTGCAGCAATTCGGGGGCATTGAGCAGTTTTACTTTTTTGATAATGTCCACCACGCCCCGTTGTATGTCAAAAGTAACAGACGTGCGGGAGTTGGCTTTACCGCGTTTGGTCGTAATCAACACCACGCCGTTGGCAGCACGGCTACCATAAATAGCTTTTGAAGCGGCATCTTTCAACACCTGCATAGACTCAATGTCGTTGGGATTGATAAAAGTGAGGGTGTTGTCATTCTGCCCGCCAAAACTGCGGCCAGAACGCTCTTGATTAGTTGGGTCAAATACTGGTATGCCATCTACTACAAAAAGTGGGCGGTTGGAAGCGGAGATGGAAGTATTGCCCCGAATTCGGACGGCCACGCCACCGCCAGGCGTACCCGATGATTGCGCCACTTGTACGCCCGCTGCTTGGCCTTGCAAGGCTTGGTCAAAACCCGCCACGGGAATATCTTTAAACTTGGCCGCCGAAATGGACGTAACCGAACCCAAAATGTCTTTTTTCTGGGTAGAGTTGTAGCCCGTTACCACCACTTCGTTCAAAAGCGTGGGGTTTTCCGACATTTCGACGTTGATAATGGCGCGGTTGCCCGCCGAGATTTCTTGGGTGCTGAGGCTAATGTACGTAAAGATGAGCACGGCTCCTTTGGTTGGAATGGCGAGGCGGTAGTTGCCGTCAGCGTCGGTGGTGGTGCCCGTGCTGCTGCCTTTCAGCGCTACGGTAGCTCCTGGCAGAGGTGCGCCGTCGGTTGCCAAAACCACTTTACCCGTTACGGTTCGGGTTTGGGCGTATGCTGCTTGCCAAGTACAAAAAGCAATAGAAAATAAGATGAGTAAACGGTTCATGCAATAGGGGCAATAGTTTGTTTGGCGAAAATTAAACAAAATAAGGTTGAACGCAAATTAAAACTGGGAAATTATGCTGAATAAACCTCAAAAATTCTGAAATGTTACTTCAAAACGAAATTTAATGCAGAATGTTTCATGGCCTTGTTTAGACAGTTACGAAAAAAAAGCCTAAAAGGTTGCTTGATAAATACTCGTCACCACGTAATAATGAATTTTGTCACCCTGACAAAGGAGGGAATCTATGCAAAACCGCGTTTTTTAGAATAAGTACGTGGTTGAATATTGCCCCTGTCCACCCAAAATGCTTGGCCAGCACCTTGAATCGGTCGGTGAGCGAGCGGCGGTGCTGCTGCACCGACAGCCCGCCCACCAAGTATTTGCACAACACAAAAGGGAGCAAAATGTTTTGTTGCGATTTTTTGAGGCAATTGATTTCCCAGTCAATATCGGCACTGAGGTTATCGGCGATGTAAGTTGGGGCTACGCTGCGCCGTACCACAAATGCTTGGTGGCATACTTTCATGCCTGTAGCAAAATCTCGCCAGCGTAAGTGTTGGGGTAGTTTGTGGGGCATTATTTGGCTACGAAGCCCTACCGCCACGCCGTCGTTTTGCACAAAAAGCGCGTCGCTGTAATACACGTCGGCATTTTTTGTAAACTCGGCGAAGAGTTCAGTTAGCACATTTTCGTCGTGTATTTCGTCGCCTGCGTTCATAAACCACACGTACTCGCCCTGCGCCATTTGCAACCCTTTGTTCATGGCATCATAAAGACCACGGTCTGGCTCGGAGCTTATTTTTGTGATGTGTTGCGCATATTTATTGGCTATTTCGAGTGTTTTGTCTTTCGATTTTCCGTCAATAATCAAGTATTCAAAGTCAAAATGGCTTTTTGCGGCAGCCCTGACAATGCTCAAAATAGTGCGCTCCAGATACAATTCGGCATTGTAAGTAATGGTAATGATGCTAAGTAATGGCATTTTTTATATTTTTGGCAAATATCGTAGCATAACCGCTCATTATGAAATCGTTTCCCAATTCTACTCTCTGCGTGGCCTCGGTTGATTTTATCAGGCGTTTTCAAGTACGCGCAAACGGGTACATTGGCCACTTGGTGCATTTTATTGGTACAGTGTTTTATTTTGCGGGGGCTTTACCAACCAAAAATCTTTATTCGGATTTAGGTCAGCGTGTTTTCAACAAATTGGCGTTAAAAGTAGTTTTAAGTACATATCTCAAACCAATATTTGGCATCCTTTCATAACCATTAAAAAGTAGTTGACACTTTGGCTTGTAAACAATTGAATGTCAATGATTTAAAATGCCTATTTTTTATTTCCGTGAAGGATGCCCAATATTTTTATGAAAAAGACCCTCATTTTTGCATTTTATTTGGCTTTTTGGATTGTCCCGCTGGCCGCTTACAGCCAAAATTCGGCGCGCTTGGCCAAAGTACACATCTATAATGCGGCTTTTGCAAACATAAAAATTAAGACTCACCCTGCCAATAGCAAGGAAATTGTTATCAAATCTGGCGAGTATGTTTTGATTCAATCAAGTCAAGACAGTTTGGCGTTTGTAAGCGGCAAGGCGGTGGTTTATCTAAAATTGGAGCAGGGTAGAAATTATTACCTGCGTGTCACTCAATCGGACATCGGAGAACCCATTTTGGTGCGTAGGCACAAAGTAATAGATGAGGTAACCGAGCGCGAGTTTCAGTGGACACTCTTGGCCAACGACGAGGCTTTTGTGCCAAAACAAGTATTTAATTTTTAACAAAAAAATATTTATTAATGCTTCTAATCAAAGTAGCGGCGGGCGCGCTCAACCAAACGCCAATGGCGTGGGACACCAACTGCCAGCACATTATAGACACCATTGAGGCGGCCCGTCAGCAAGACGTAACGCTGTTGTGTTTGCCAGAGCTTTGTATCACTGGCTATGGTTGTGAAGATGCTTTTTACGCCCAAAATACCACCGACCAAGCCCTCAAAATATTGCTTGAAATAGTGCCACATACGGCCAATATGGCCGTTTCGGTGGGTTTGCCGCTGCGGTTCAACAACAAACTTTACAATGCGGTTTGTTTCGTTGCCAACAAGCGTATTTTGGGTTTTGTGGCCAAGCAGCACCTGCCCAATAACGGCGTTTTTTACGAAGACCGCTGGTTTCATCGGTGGCCAGCGGGTGTACGCGACGAAATAAAAGTGGGCGATTTTTCTTATCCCATCGGCGATTTGGTCTTTGATTTGTCGGGGGTGCGCATTGGTTTTGAAATATGCGAAGATGCGTGGGTGGCGCAGCGGCCTGGGCGTGCGCTGTTCGATAGAGGCGTGGATATTATTCTCAATCCAAGCGCCAGTCCGTTTACGTTTACCAAATTTACCACCCGCGAGCGGTTGGTTTTGGAGGGTTCGCGGGCGTTTAGTTGCAGTTACGTTTATACCAATTTGCTGGGAAACGAAGCAGGGCGTTTGATTTTTGACGGCGATGCCATGATTGCCCAAGACGGGGCGTTGTTGGCCTCAAGTCCGCGTTTTGGCTACGCCGATTTTTACCTCACCGTGGCTACCATTGACGTAGAAGCCACGCGGCTCTCGGCGGCGCAGGTCAAATCGCCGCTCACAACGGGCAACTGGAAAGTGAACGATGTATTTGAATGGCCCGAAACACCACCTGCTTATCAAGTGGCGGCGTTGGAGGCTTTTGAGCGGGAAGGTTTTTTGAAAGAAGAAGAATTTGCGCGGGCGGTGAGCTTGGCTTTGTTCGACTATCTCCGCAAATCGCGCTCGCAGGGGTTCACGGTGTCGCTGTCGGGCGGGGCCGACTCTTGCGCGTGTGTGGCTTTATGCGGCCTCATGATTCGGCTGGCCGACGAGAGCATTGGCCTCGAAGCGTTCAAGAAAAAATTGGGTTACATTAAAAAAATTCAAGCTGCACAAACTTTTGAAGATGTAGCCAAAGAGTTGATACACAGCATTTATCAAGGTACCGAAAACAGCAGCAACGACACCTACGAGTCGGCTGAGCGTTTGGCGGCTTCGATGGGGGCTACTTTTTACAACATCAATATCAATGGTTTGGTAGAAACCTACAAAAACCTCATTGAACAGCAAATAGGCCGTGATTTGACGTGGGAGCAAGACGATATTCCACTCCAAAATATCCAAGCCCGCGTGCGTGCGCCGAGTGTGTGGTTATTGGCCAATTTGAGCAACCACCTGCTGCTTTCTACTTCCAATCGCTCGGAAGTGGCCGTGGGTTATTGCACCATGGACGGCGACACGGCGGGCAGCATTAGCCCCATTGCGTGCGTGGACAAGCATTGGCTGCGGAGTTGGCTGGTGTGGCTCGAAACGGTGGGTTGCCACGTAAAAGGCCGCAATATTAAAATTGAAGGTTTGAAAAAAGTGAACAGCTTGCAACCCACTGCCGAGCTGCGCCCCCAAGCCAACCACCAAACCGACGAAAAAGACCTGATGCCCTACGAGCTGCTCGATGCCATCGAAGAAGTGGCCATCCGCGACAAAAAATCGCCAATAGACAACCTCAAATACATGGAAGTATTGTTTGCCAACAAATACAGCCGTGAGCTGCTGTTTGTGTCGGTGGAGCGGTTTTTTAAATTGTGGAGCCGCAACCAGTGGAAGCGCGAACGCTACGCCCCCAGTTTTCATTTGGACAGCTTCAACCTCGACCCGCGCAGCTGGTGTCGTTACCCCATTTTGTCGGGTGGTTTTGAAAAAGAATTGGAAGAACTGCGGGCTTATTACGAAGGAAAGAAAGGGAAAAACAGGCAAGGAAAAATTGGGTTTTGAGTTTTCTGAGGTTCAGGTCGGAGACCTGATGACACCCGTGCGTAGTTTGAAAACTACGCACAACTTGCCAACTTGTTTATTTATTGCCTAATTTCGCGCTACAAATTCAACGACTCAAAACCCTCATTATTCATTTTACATTATTCATTTTACATTTAGTAAATTCCACAAATGAGACAAATACTGTTTAGAGAAGCCCTTCGGGAGGCCATGAATGAAGAAATGCGACTCGACCCGCGCGTATATTTGATGGGCGAGGAAGTAGCCGAATACAACGGTGCCTACAAAGTGAGCCAAGGAATGTTGGACGAATTTGGGCCTGAGCGAGTCATAGATACGCCCATTGCCGAGTTGGGCTTTGCGGGTATTGGCGTAGGTTCGGCCATGAACGGCCTGCGTCCTATCATTGAGTTCATGACTTTCAACTTTTCGTTGGTAGCCATTGATCAAATTATCAACTCGGCAGCCAAAATACTTTCGATGTCGGCGGGGCAGTACTCGTCGCCGATTGTGTTTCGTGGGCCAACGGGCAGCGCGGGCCAATTGGGGGCGCAACACTCGCAAAACTTTGAAAATTGGTACGCCAATACGCCTGGTTTGAAGGTGGTTGTGCCAGCCAACCCGTACGATGCCAAAGGTTTGCTCAAATCGTCTATCCGCGACAACGACCCCGTTATTTTTATGGAGTCGGAGATGATGTATAGCGACAAGGGCGAAGTACCAGAAGGCGAATATTTGATTCCGATTGGCAAAGCCGAAGTAAAAAAAATAGGCAAGGACGTAACCATTGTGTCGTTTGGTAAAATGATTTCGCGCGTGGTGCTGCCGGCCATCGAAGAATTGGCCAAAATGGGCATTGACGTAGAATTAATAGACTTGCGCACCGTGCGCCCCATTGATTACGACACCGTGATAGAATCTGTTAAAAAAACCAACCGCTGCGTAGTGGTAGAAGAAGCTTGGCCGCTGTCTTCGATTGCCACCGAGCTTACCTACATGATTCAGCGCAAAGCGTTTGATTATCTGGACGCGCCCGTGTTGCGCGTAAACAACATGGATGTGTCGCTGCCCTACGCACCCACGCTCATCGAAGTTGTTTTGCCCAATATAAAACGAACTATTGAAGCCGTCAAAACGGTAACGTATCGGTAAGTAGTCCACGGTGCTGATTTTCAGTAGTTTACGAAATGTATATTTGTCAATTTACTAATTTCAAGCACTTCATATTCAAAATAACAAAAGCGAAAAAAGAACTCCTTTGGGGGTTCTTTTTTCGCTTTTGTTATTTTGTGAGGCAGAGTTACGGGGGATTATTTCTCGCCATAATGACTTTTAAAGCCAATAAAAGTTATCGTTTGGTCAGGCACGGCATAAATCAATCGGTGTTTATCCGTAATTCTGCGCGAAAAATACCCTTTCAAATCATGTTTGAGTGGTTCAGGTTTCCCCCTTCCTTCAAATGGAGTCCGCCTGATTTCCTCAATCATTTCAGCAATTTTGAAGAATATTTTTTTGTCCTCAGTCGCCCATTCGATGAACTCTTCAAATGCTTTTGGTTCAAATAGAATGTTTCTGGACGAGTTCATCGAATTGCTGTGGTGTAAAAGAAATAATATTTCCTGCTTCTACTGAGGCTTTTCGCCGCAGTAGTTCTTGATAATAAGCTGGATTTGCCATAATAGCCTCGGTTTCGTCAGTTTCAGTTTCTTCAATTTCAATTTTGATTTTGAGCGAGTTGTTTCGGCGCGAAAACTGGGCTTTGATGCGACGAAAAAGCTGATAGTCAAATTCGGCTTCGGTGAGTTGATACGTTACAGTCATTTTTAGTGCTATTTTTTACAAAATTAACAAAAACTGCTTAAAAATAGATGATTTTATTGATTTGCACGACGCGTATTTGGACGAGTAGTTTCGGTGTAGCCCACAGTTAGATGGCTATTTAGCAGGATTGATAGTGCCTAACGTTCTCAATGACAAAAAAAGAACCTCAAAAGAGTTTTTCTTTGTCATATACTGCTTTTTTGGTAATTATGAAGCAGACGGTCAAGATTTTAACATAATTTGTGTTAATTTTGCAGCACAGTACTTAATGTTCTTTTAATCTCAACTTAATCCCAAATTCAATGAGACACATTTTACGAATGAGTATCTTCGGGTTGTCGTGGTGCGTAGCACTGCTGGCCAATGCCCAAGATCGAACAGTAACGGGGAAAGTTACCTCGTCGGAAGACGGAACGGGTATGCCAGGCGTATCGGTAGCTGTAAAAGGCACTGCACGCGGCTCGAATACCGATGCCGAAGGTAATTACAAGGTATCAGTGGCTGACAACGCTACGCTGATATTTAGCTTTGTAGGTTTTGCCGCCATCGAAGAAAAAATAGGAAATCGCTCTGTAATCAACATTCAGATGAAAGCTGATGCCAAAAGCCTCAGCGAAGTAGTGGTAACGGGCTACGGCTCGCAAATCAAGCGCGATTTGACGGGTAACATTGCCCAAGTAAAAGCCAAAGATTTCGAAAACATGCCTGTACCCAGCGTTGACCAAGCCTTACAAGGCAAAGCAGCGGGCGTGTTTGTGAATTCAGGAGGTGGTAAATTAGGCCAAGCTGTAACGGTACGCGTACGCGGTAACTCCTCTATAAGTGCCAGTAGCCAGCCACTTTATGTAGTTGATGGTGTGCCTGTTACCTCGGACGACCAGAGTAATTATGGTGGTGATACCAACCCATTGGCAGACATCAACCCCAACGACATTGAGTCAATTGAAATCTTGAAAGATGCCTCGGCAGGGGCTATTTATGGCGCACGTGCTGCCAATGGTGTAGTACTTATCTCTACCAAACGCGGTAAAGCTGGCAAAACCAGCGTGAGCATCAACTACCAAGCAGGTTCGGCTCAAGCTACAAAGCGCTTGCCGTTTTTGAACACTGAGCAGTATGAGAAATTTTACCGCCAAGCGGCCGCTTATGCAGATGGTCTTGACGGATTGGACGTAAACGACCCCAACTCATATACCCAAGGTTTGTTTGGCGCGGGTGGCTTCTTGGATTATTACAGCTACGGTACGTACGGTACACCCAAACAAACCGATAACAACTGGCAGGAGAAAGCCTTCCAGAAAGGTCCAATGCAGCAGATGGATATGCAGATTAGCGGTGGAAATGAAAAAACCAAGTTTTTTATGTCAGGCCAATACCTCAATCAAACGGGTACACTCATTGGCAACAAATTGGAGCGAATTTCGGGGCGTTTGAACATTGACCACCAAGCCACCAATTGGCTCAATGTGGGCTTGATGATGAGCCTAAGTCGGGGAGACAACTGGCGCTTGCCCGACGACAACGCCTTCTCAAACCCCTTGCAAGCAGCCGCTTTGACCCCGCACACACCTTTTATTGACCCTAACACGGGTTTATCTGCTGGTGCCCCTCCCGGCGACATAAATATTCCGCTTTATTACAACCCAATATTGAGCGTAGAGTACGCGAAATTTGTGCAAACTTCTTATCGCAACTTAACCAACACTTACGCACAGGCTACCATCTTGCCAGGCTTGAAATTCCGCACGGAATTTGGCGTGGACGTATTGAACCAAAACGAAGAAGGCTATTTTCAGAGCCAAACGGTACGTAATCAAACCCGTGCTGCTAACGGTATTGGTTCAAACTATGGTACGTTTGTAACCAACTACAATGCCAACAACTTTTTTAGTTTCAACAAAGAAATTGGCATTCATAACATAGATGCTACTGTTGGTATGTCTTACCAACAATCGCAAACCAAGCGCAATTTTGTAGAAGGTACTAACTTTCCGTCAGACTCTTACCGTAAAATTGCCAGTGCGGCAATAAAGTCAGACGGAACAAGTACGGAAACTAATTTTCGTTTCTTGTCTTATTTTGCCCGGGCTAACTACCGTCTCAAAGACCGCTACTTGGTGGGCTTGAGCGCAAGGGTGGACGGCTCGTCACGTTTCGGTAAAAACTCACGCTACGGATTCTTCCCAGCGGTTTCGGCAGGTTGGGTAATTTCAGAAGAAAGTTTCTTGAAAAATAACCGCATTGTTAGTTTCTTGAAAATTCGCGCCAGCCACGGGCTCACTGGTAACTCAGAGATTGGTGACTTCCCGCAGTTGGGCTTGTTTCAAGGCGATGCAGGCTACGTAGGTGCGCCAGGACAGCGGCCTTCGCAAATTGCCAACCCCGATTTGAAATGGGAAACTACTACCCAAACCGATATTGGTCTTGACTTTGGCTTGCTCAACAACCGCATCAATGGCGAAATAGACTACTACATCAAAAATACCAATGACTTGTTGCTTGAAGTAAACGTACCAGGTACTACTGGTTTTTCACGTCAATTCAAAAACGTGGGAGCACTCGAAAACAAAGGTTTTGAATTTGTGCTAAATACCCAAAATACGGTAGGTAAACTCAAGTGGAACACTTCATTGAATTTTGCTACTAATGCAAACAAAGTAACCGACGTACAAGGACAGATTATTGAAGGTGGTGTACGCAACATGAACCGCGTAATGGAAGGACAACCTATTGGTGTCTTTTTTACTCGTGAGTACGCAGGCGTAAACCCCGACAATGGTGACGCGTTGTTTTACAAAAATACCAAAGCAGCCGACGGCAGCATTGACCGCAGCACCGTAACCAACGGTGGCTACAACTCAACCGAGCGCGTGGTAGTGGGTAATCCAAATCCCAAATTTTTTGGTGGTATTACCAACACGCTGTCTTACGGCGGTATTGATTTTAGTATTTTCTTCAACGGGGTGTCTGGCAATGACGTAAACTTCTACGGCGTAGGCCAGTACTCGTCGGCTAACGGAATTTACGAAGATAACCAAACCACCGACCAACTCAACGCTTGGACTCCCGACAATCGCAATACTGACGTACCACAGGCGCGTTATTTGATTACCAACGGTAGCCAGCCTTCAAGCCGCTATATTTTTGATGGTTCTTACTTGCGCCTTCGTACGCTTTCGTTGGGCTACACGTTGCCCAAGAGCATTACCAGCCGCGCCAAATTGGAGCGAGTGCGTGTGTATGTGTCGGCCATGAACTTGGCTACTTTTACTAAGTATAAAGGCTGGGATCCCGAAGTAAACTCTGATACGTTTACGAGCAACTTTGCCCAAGGTAACGATTTTTATACGCCACCACAGCCCCGTACTATTTTGTTTGGTATCAACATTGGGCTTTAATTTGGTCTAACTCAAAACATTGTATAATATCATGAAAAAAATATTTCTCTTAGGTACAGTTGTAGCATTGACGACTCTCAATGGCTGCGACAAAAAACTTGATGTAGCGCCTACTCAAACCATTGACCAGACCGTTGCACTCAACGCCTCGAAAGACGTGGAAGCGGCTTTGATTGGCGCTTACGATGCGCTACAAGGTGCAAGTACCAATACCAATGGTGACACTTATGCGGGCGGATATCAATATACCTCCGAACTGCTGGCCGCCGTTACTACCGAAGTACGTTTTGGCGGTACATTTGCCAACTTACAAGAGCTTTTCAGGAAAGAATTGACCACCATCAATACTACCGCCGAAACTCTTTGGTTGCGCTCTTACCTGGCCATAAACCGTGCCAACAACGTACTGGCCAACTTAGATAAAGTAACCGATGCCAAGCGTTCTCGCGTAGAAGGCGAGGCACTTTTTATTCGGGGAGCGGTTTATTTTGAACTGGTGCGGTTGTATGGTAAACAATGGGGCGACGGTAACAATGCTTCAAATCCTGGCGTGCCGCTTGTTTTAACGCCTACTACCGCAGTAACTGAGGCTAACAAAGTGCCGCGCAGCACCGTAGCTGAGGTATATGCTCAAGCCATTGACGATTTGACCAAAGCCGAAGCGGCTTTGCCCGTTGCCAATAGTTTTTATGCTAATAAAAGTGTGGCAGCTGCTATTTTAGCTCGCTTGTACTTGCAACAAGGCAATTTTGCGGCTGCCCGCGATGCCGCCAACCGCGTAATTGCGTCGGGTCGTTATCGGTTGGTAACACCTTTTGGGGCAGCATTTAATACTAAACTCAACAACGGTGGAGCGAATCCTGCCGAATACGTGTTTGCGATTCAAGTAAACGACCAAGACGGATCTAATGGTATGAATACTTTTTTTGGTACTACCATTGGCTCAATTCCCGGTACGGCTGGTCGTGGCGATATTCGGATTCAGCCTGCGCACATTGCGTTCTATGAAGCTGGTGATGCCCGGGGAGCGTTTTTTATCAAGCCAAGTGCTAATAGTGCTAATGTTTTCACTTACAAATTTTTAGACCGTTTTGGTAACGTGCCTGTTGTTCGCTTATCAGAAATGATTTTGACTCGCGCTGAGGCTAACTTCCGTTTGGGAACGACCGTAGGTGCTGCACCATTGGCCGATGTCAACGCCATTCGTACCCGCGCAGGTTTGCCAAGTCTTACCACGCTTACGCTGGCGGCTATTTTGAAAGAGCGTAAATTGGAACTTGCCTTTGAAGGCCACGCCATTCACGATATCAAGCGCACGGGTGGCACAGTCGGCACGCTACCCTTCAATTCACCCAAGTTGATTTTGCCCGTTCCACAGCGTGAGCGTGATATTTTCCCGTTGCTCGTTCAAAACGAAGGTTACTAAACTAACTTTTTTAAGTTAAAATTCAAAAACCCCGCTGATGCAATCGGCGGGGTTTTTGCTTAATTTTGTGATTGATACGGCATAGATTTAGATGCTTACATTACAGCATGACAAATAGACAACAACTTTTTTTTGACCACTTGGCCCAAACCTCCGATTTCCCGTTGGCATTAGAAATTGACCGCGCCGAGGGTGTTTATTTGTACGGCCAGAACGGCGAGAAATACCTTGATTTTATATCGGGTATTGCCGTGAGTAACGTTGGCCATCGGCACCCCAAAGTGTTACAAGCCATTCATAATCAGTTGGATAAATACCTGCATCTAATGGTGTACGGTGAGTATATCGAAACGCCACAAATACAATTGGCCGAGGCGTTGGTTAAAACCATACCGCAGGGTTTGGATAACGTCTATTTTACCAACTCTGGCACGGAGGCCGTAGAGGGAGCCATGAAATTGGCCAAGCGGTTTACGGGGCGCAAAGAGTTTGTGTCGTGTTTTAACGCTTACCACGGTGCCACGCAGGGTGCGCTGAGCCTGTCGGGCGAGGAGGCTTTTAAACGCAATTTTAGGCCGCTTTTGCCAGGTATCAAGCACATTACGCACGGAAAAATAGAAGATTTAGAGAAGATTGGTTGTCGTACGGCGGCGGTAGTGATTGAAGTTATTGCGGGCGAGGCGGGCGTGCGCGTACCCGACGTGGCTTATCACCAAGCCTTGCGGCAGCGTTGCAACGACATGGGCGCATTGCTCATTTACGACGAAATTCAGACGGGGTTTGGGCGTACGGGGAGTTTTTGGGCTTTTGAGCAATATGGCGTGTTGCCAGATATTTTGCTCACGGCCAAAGGCATGGGCGGTGGTATGCCCATTGGTGCGTTTATAGCACCGAAAGAAATCATGTCCGTTTTTAAAAATAACCCTATTTTGGGACACATTACCACTTTTGGCGGGCATCCTGTGAGCTGTGCAGCTTCGTTGGCTACCCTAAATGTGGTGCAAAGTGTGCTGGCAGGAGGGAGGCAGGAGGCAGGAGGCGAAAGGCAGGAGGCAAAAGGCGAAAGGCAGAAGCCAGAAGGAGAAAGGCAAAAGGTAAAAGGTGAAAGGCAGGAGGCAGAAGGAGAAAGGCGAAAGGTAAAAGGTGAAAGGCAGGAGGCAGAAGCAGCGCCGGTCGGGATTTGCAATCCCGACCCAAACAACGGCGAATTTGCAATTCGTACCAATCCCATTCAAGCCAAATCAGACCTCATTCGTAGCCTGCTGGTTCACCCTAAAATCAAAGAAATACGCGGGCGTGGCCTGATGCTTGCCGCCGAATTTGAAAGTTTTGAGGTACTAAAACCCATCATTGACCGAGCCATCGCGCGGGGAGTCATTACCGATTGGTTTTTGTTTTGCGACAATTCCATGCGCATTGCCCCACCGCTCACCATCACCGAAGCTGAAATCCGCGAGGCTTGCACCGTTATTTTGGAGGTAATTGACTAAAAAATCCGCAAAAATCCGCGTTGCTTGCATCTGCGTTATCCGCGTTCCCATTTATTCAATGATTCTTTATGCGTAATTTTGCCCCTTCATTCGATATTTTGCATTCAAAACTCGACACTAACCAAATGAGATACACCATTACTGCCGCGCTGATTTATGCCAATGGCCCCATTCACATTGGCCATTTGGCGGGTTGCTACGTGCCGTCCGATATTTATGCGCGCTTTTTGCGAGCCAGTGGCCACGACGTAGCCTTTGTAAGCGGTACCGACGAGCATGGCGTGCCTATCACCATCAGAGCTAAAAAAGAAGGCCTTACGCCGCAGCAAGTGGTGGATAAATACTACGTTCAAATCAAAAAAGCGTTTGAAGATTTTGGTATTTCGTTCGATATTTATTCGCGTACTTCCAGCCCTATTCACCACCAAACTGCCCAAGATTTTTTTACAACACTCCACCAAAAAGGGCATTTTGTGGAAGAAACCACCGAGCAATATTACGACCAAGAAGCCAAACAATTTTTGGCTGATCGCTACATTGTGGGTACTTGCCCCGTTTGTGGCAATCCAAATGCCTACGGCGACCAGTGCGAGCGTTGTGGCTCTACCCTTAGCCCCACGGAGCTAAAAGAACCCCTGCGCTCGATGCTCTCTGGCGCGAAACCCGTGCTGAAAGCCACCAAAAACTGGTATTTACCGCTCGATAAAATGCAACCCCAAATTGAGGCTTACGTCAATGCCCACCCCGAATGGAAAACCAACGTAGCGGGGCAGTGCCAAAGTTGGCTTAAAGATGGCCTCAAACCCCGCGCCATGACCCGCGACTTGGAGTGGGGCATCAAAGTACCGCTGCCCGACACCGACGGCAAGGTGCTGTACGTGTGGTTTGACGCGCCCATTGGCTACATCTCCATGACCAAAGAATGGGCTGCCCAAACGGGTAAAAATTGGGAAGATTACTGGAAAAATAAAGATACCAAACTGGTACATTTCATTGGCAAAGATAACATCGTGTTTCACTGTATTATCTTTCCAGCCATGCTCATCAACGAGGGTAGTTTTATATTGGCCAACAACGTACCCGCCAACGAGTTTATGAACTTGGAAGGCGACAAAATAAGCACCTCGCGCACCTGGGCGGTGTGGCTGCACGAATACTTGGAAGAACTGCCCAACAAGCAAGATGTGCTGCGCTACGTGCTAACCGCCAGCGCGCCCGAAACCAAAGACAGTGAGTTTACGTGGAAAGATTTTCAGACCCGCAACAACTCCGAACTGGTTGGTATTTTTGGCAATTTTGTAAACCGCGCCGTGGTTTTGACCCACAAATTTTGTGAAGGGAAAGTGCCTCCTGCCGCTGATTTACAAGATATTGACCGCGAAACCTTGGCTACTTTGGCCGAGTTCCCAGCCCGCATTGGCGAGTCTATTGCCCATTATCGTTTTCGAGAAGCATTGGTCAATTTGATGGATTTGACCAGACTGGGCAACAAATATTTGGCCGACACCGCCCCTTGGCACGCCATCAAAGAAAACCCCGAAAGAGTCAATACCATTATGAATGTGTCGCTCCAAATTGTGGCTACGTTGCGCATTGTTTGTGAGCCATTTATGCCTTTTACGTCCGTTAAAATTGGGCAGCAATTAGGTTTAACAGCGGAGACAGACGCCCAAACTTGGCAAAACGCGGGCAAAGCCGACCTGCTGCCCGCAGGCCATGCCATTGGCGAAGGATTTTTATTGTTTGAAAAAATAGAAGATGCAACCATCGAAAAACAAATCCAAAAATTGCAAGATTCCAAACGCATGAACGAACTGACTACCAAGCAAATAGCCGAACAAAAACCAGAAACGCAATACGATGATTTTGCCAAAATGGACATTCGGATTGGCACTATTACGGCTGCCGAAAACGTACCTAAGAGCAAGAAATTACTCAAACTTACCGTAAACGACGGCCACGGTGAGCGCACTATTTTGAGCGGCATTGCCGAGCACTTTTCGCCCGAAGAAGCCTTGAATAAGCAGGTGTGTTTTTTGGCCAATCTTGCCCCCCGAAAAATGATGGGCATGGAGAGCCAGGGCATGATTTTGATGGCCGAAGACCGCGACGGTAGCCTCGCTTTTGTACAACCCTCAAAACCAGTCTGGAACGGCGGAACGGTAAATTAAACGTTAGCTTTTTAAACTAAAAGGAACTAAAAAATTCCCCCATCGGGGGTTAGGGGGCTTCTATGAAATATTTAATTGTAGGGCTGGGAAACATTGGCCCAGAATATCTTTTTACGCGCCACAACGTGGGCTTTATGGCACTCGACCGCCTCGCGGCCAACCAAGATGTGAAATTTGCGATGAGCAAATTGGCCTACACCGCCGAACTAAAACACAACGGGCGACAAATTTATCTCATCAAACCCACTACTTACATGAATTTGAGCGGTAAAGCCCTTAAATATTACATGGACGGCCTCAAAATACCCCCCGAAAATTTGTTGGTGGTGGTAGATGAATTACAGTTGGATTACGGCTTGCTGCGACTCAAACCCAAAGGCTCGCACGGTGGCCACAATGGCCTGCGGCACATCGAAGAAGTATTAGGCACGACCGAATACAACCGCCTGCGCTTTGGTATTGGCAATGATTTTCCGCGTGGGCAGCAGGTAAAATACGTGTTGGGCAACTTCGATGAAGGCGACATGGCCGAGTTGCCTATTCACCTCGACCGTGCTGGCGACATGATTCTGTCTTTTTGTACAAATGGCCTTCAAAACACAATGAATAATTTCAATCAATGATTGTATTTTTTGAAGAATATTTAATTAACCCTAAAAAAATTAAAACAAAACTACTATTTTGATTGGCAAAATATTATTTGGTTTTTCTTCGCTTTTAAGGCCATTATAGTTTAATTAAATCTCAAAAATAGCTTTTTTGCTAACAGTAAATTTTGTCCTTTTGATTTTAAGAATTTGGATTATAAAAATTTACCCCGACCTTTGTGGTGTTCAACCAGCAAAAGCAAATTGAACTATACTATGAAAGTTAAAGTAAATCTAATTATATTTGCAGTTGTATTCGGGAGTGTATTCAGCAGCGTGGCAGTAGCCAAAGACAAAAAAATAAAAGAGGCGGCTAAGATAAATGCTGTGGAGTTGGTAAAAGGACAAGAAAAGAATTTTGTAACGTATGTACAAGACAAATTTCAGCCTTTTTCGTTGCAGTCAGAATGGAAAATAATCGTTGAAATTGTGACTTTGTACAACGAAAGCCCGTCCAAATTTTTGAATCTCAACAAGCAATCGCAACAAGAATTTGACGTGGCTGTTGCCAGATTTACGGAAGAAGCCACTAAAAATCCAGAGGCCATTCAATGGGTAGCCAATCTTGAAAAAACCACAAAATCAATTCATTTTTTGTGGAGTGTAAATTGGGATAATTTGGCAACTGAAGAAAGTAAGCAAGAAGAAATAAATGAACCAATTGGGGTTTTGAATGGTTTTTAAATAGAAGCGAACGAGGCGATAGATTAGAATACAAAGAGTTTTTTTATGTAGAAAAGGTTAAGGGTTTAGGAATAGTCAGTAAAAAGCCTCGCTGTTTTAGCGGGGCTTTTTCTTTATCCAACATCTCTAAATAACTCGCTTACAGCACGTTGAGCCGACTCCATAGCCCCGTGAACTGTACCGCTGTGGCCGCCAAAGTGGGTGGCTTCGCCCGCAAAATACATTTTGCGCATCACTGCACTGGCCAGTTCGCTTCGTGCGCCAGTAGCCCCCACCAGCGGGTATGAGTACGCACCTTTGATGTAAGGTTCTTTGCGCCAGTCCATGATGTAAGCGTTGGTGAGGCTACCCGAAGCCACGCCGCTTCCATACATATTGTCCAATTCTTGCACTACCGTTTGTACTGCTTTTGAACCCAGTCCAATGAGCGTTTCGGCGCGTGTGCCGTTTACGAAGGCCGTTAATACATGGGCTTGGGTGCTGCGCCCGCGCGAAGCCACCCAAAACTCAGGCACTAAGCCTGGCCCGTACAAAGAACCCGTGTCGGCAGCCCAGAAGCGTTTGTTGAACGACAAAAATATTTTTAAGCCTGCGTCCATGCCTATTTTTTTGAATGCATTGATTTTAGAGTCGGGTAGGGGAGGTAAAAACTGAATATCGCCCGCTTGTAAAATAGCCAACGGGGCGGTAATAATCAATTTGTCGGCTTGGTAGCGTTGGCTTTGCGCATCGGTTAGTACAATTCGCTCGCTGCGGTAGTCTATTTGCGAAATGGGCGTATTGATGCGTACTTTGGGGAGCACATCTTTGCATTTTTCTTCTAAAACTGAAAGAAAACTGCGGCCTGCCACGGTAAAATTCTCGTCGCCAGCACTCCAAATGAGGTCTTCTTCCGAAACTCCTTTTACGCTCAATCGGTTGGCTGAGGTGCCGTATTCGTTGGCCACTTGGGCGTTTACAATGTGTTGCACCCGCTGCGCCAAGCGGTTATTGTCCATCAATTGTTGCAGATTGATGTCGGTGCTGGTGTAGTTGCGGGCTTGGTCAGAAAGCCGTAAAGCTGCCTGAAAATCAGCATCGTTACTCCATTGTGCTTCGTTTTTAAATACGTTTCCGACTTGAAAAAAATCGGTGGTTTTAGTATCAATAAGAGCGGCGGTAGTGCTTTTTACCCAGCCGTACCAAATGGAGTTTTTGCCATGAATCTCTTCTGCCCCAAGTTCTATTTCAAAATCTGAAAAACCTTTGAGCGGTCTGATGCGCCCGCCTACGCGGTCGGAGGCTTCGTAGATAACATATTCAGCACCAGCTTGTTGCAACAAAAAACCTGCGTACAAGCCCGCTGCGCCTGCGCCAATAATGGCCACCCGACCTTTGAAATTGCGCGGGTCGCCCGCTTTTTTTTCTTCGGTACAGCTCGTAATTGCCACTGCACCAGTGGCCAAGAGGCTATTTTTTATGAAATGACGACGCTGCATTTTTAGAATTTGATGAGTGATAAATGGAGAAGAATGTACAGATGAAAAAGCACTAATTTAATAAACGAATACTTCGGATACGTCGGTACAAATATGGAGCAATTCTTGGTTGTTTTTTTTGAAAATAGGATGCACAAAATCGGGTGCAATTTCGGCCAGTGGCACGAGCGTAAAACGGCGTTGGTGCAAATGCGGGTGCGGCACTATGAGGTCGGTCATTTTCAAAACAACGTTGCCACAATAGAGCAAATCAATGTCAATGAGCCGCGCTCCCCAGCGTTCGTGCCGTTGGCGACCCATCGTTTTTTCAATTTTCAAGATGCGTTCCAAAATATCAATGGGATGCCATATCGTTTGTAAATGCACCACCTGATTTAAGAAAGCGGGTTGCTCCAATACGCCCCAAGGTGCAGTTTCGTACACCTGCGACCGCGCCACGCAAAGATCTACTCGCGCTTCGATGTGCTGCACAGCTTCTTGCAAAACAGCGACGCGATTACCCATATTTGAACCCAACAGCAAAAAAACATCGTTTTTGTTCATGCAAACAAAGGTACGCAAAAACACTATTTCGTTGTATATTTGTTGCTTCAATCACAGCGACGGTTGCCGTCATTTGTTTTTTATGCCCAAAATTATCGTTGCAGTAGATGGCTATTCGAGCTGCGGCAAAAGCACCACGGCCAAAGGAGTGGCCGCCCAACTTGGTTATGCGTACATTGATACAGGTGCTATGTATCGAGCAGTTACGCTGTATTTTCACCAAAACCACGTGTCTTGTACCAATCCCAAAGAGGTGAGCAAAGCACTCGAAAACATCAAAATTGAATTTAGGCGCAACCCCGAAAATGGCCGCAACGAAACCTATTTGAACGGTACAAACGTAGAAGACGAAATTCGTAAGTTGTACATTGCCAACCAAGTAAGCGAGGTAAGTGCCATTTCGGAAGTGCGGCGGGCCATGGTGGCGCAGCAGCAACAAATGGGCCGCAAGCGCGGCGTAGTAATGGACGGCCGCGACATTGGCACGGTGGTTTTTCCTGATGCCGAACTCAAAGTTTTTATGACTGCCGAAGCCGATATTCGTGCCAGCAGGCGGCAAATAGAACTGTTGGCCAAAGGCGATATGTTGGACATTGAAGATATTTTGAAAAATATAAGAAAACGCGATTACATAGACACCACCCGCGCCGACAGCCCCCTGCGCCAAGCACACGATGCCTTGCTCATAGATACCTCATTCTTAACACTTGATGGCCAAATTGAACAAGTAACTGCGTTGGCGAAGGAGAAGATAAAAGGTTTGTAAGTTTGAGCGGGGGTTTGTGCGGGGCCGCCCGTGCGGTTTGAGATTTGTGCGGGGCCGCCCGTGCGGTTTGAGATTTGCAGTTTGAAATTTTACCATTGACCAACTCTCATTGGCCACTGACCCATGACCCATGACCCATGACCCATGACCACTGACCCATGACCAATGACCAAAAATATGACTATCTAATTGTAGGTCAGGGCATAGCGGGGTCGGTGTTGGCTTGGACGCTGCACCAACGCGGCCATCGGGTGCTGATTATCAACAACAGCGCCGCGCCCGCTTCTTCAAAAGTAGCGGCGGGTATTTTCAATCCATTGACGGGCAAAAAACTGGTACGCACTTGGAAAGCCGACGAGTTGTTTCCGTTTGCGCATCGTTTTTATACCAACCTCCAAGATTCGCTCCGCGCGCAATTATTGCATTTTTGCTCAGTTTACCGCCCGTATCGTTCTATTGAAGAGCAAAATTCGTATTGGGCCCAAACCGCCGAGCCGAGCCTTGCCAAATACGTATTGCCCCACGCAAACGATGCCAAATACGCCGATTGGGTGCAAAATCAGTACGGTGGGCTCGAAGTTACGCAGTCGGGGTGGGTAGATTGCGGGCAGCTTGTTGAAAAAATCATGTCTTTTTTTATTGAAAAAGGTCAATATGTTGAATCTGATTTTGATTATCAAAGTGTTGGTTTTCAAGAAAATAATGTTTTTTATAAAAATATAGAAATTAAAAAAATTATATTTTGTGAAGGTTTTAAAGCCCGCGAGAATTTGTTCTTTGATTGGCTTCCGTACAATCCCGTAAAAGGACAGACAATTTTGGTGGACATTGAGGGCTACGCCATTCCCGAAATTGTGAACCAGGGTATTTTTATTTTACCACTTGCCCAAACGGGGCTTTTTCGGGTGGGGGCTACTTATTCTTGGCACGATTTAGACTGGCACACCACCCCAGAAGCGCGGCAGTTTTTGGAAGACAAATTAAAGTTGTTGCTAAAAGTACCTTATCGGGTGGTGGACCAGCAAGCGGGAATTAGGCCAGCTACCCAAGACCGCCGCCCGTTCATTGGCGTTCACCCCGAACATTCTCAGTTGGTTATTTTTAATGGGCTTGGCTCAAAAGGCGTTAGTTTGGCTCCTTATTTTGCGGCTCAATTGGCCGATTTTTTGGAGTTTAAAAACGAAATAGACCCACTTGCGAATATCGAACGATATTTTTCGTTATATTTTCACAAAAAAAATCCATAATGCTGTTTTAATCTGTAACTTTATTTGATACGGAATATAATTTTCCAAAAATACGCAAAACAGTTTGTTGGGTGTATTTTTTTTAATATCTTTGTATTACGCAA
>REAB01000080.1 GCA_004293645.1 Cytophagia bacterium
TACTCGAAAATCTTTGACTTCTGTGAAATGTTTTTGTAAGTTCATACCACAAAAATACAAAATCTAACAAAATCCCCTATTTTGGTGCGGTAGCCCTAAATTTGGCAGTAACAAATTGAGAAACAATTGAATGGCACAACACCAGCATTATGATGTTAGTCGAAATGAGGGTTATATAAAGTAAAAGATACACTATTTTGCTGTTGTTTGTGGCTTTTGAATGGCCTAATTTACCTCAAAATGGGGTTTCAAAAGGGCATAAACTTGGTGAAGCGGCAGCCCCATAATGCTGTAAAACGAGCCTTCTACGCGGTCAATTTTGCTCATACCAATCCACTCTTGAATACCGTAAGCTCCCGCTTTGTCGAAAGGCTGGCAGTGTTGAATGTAGTAATCTATCTCAAAATCAGATAGTTCCAAAAAATTTACTCGCGCCACGTCGCAGATGGTCTGGGTATGCTCTTGGCTCAATAAGCACACGCCCGTCATCACTTCGTGGGTTTTGCCCGAAAGCATTTGCAGCATCGTTTTGGCTTCGGCGGCGTTGGCGGGTTTGTTGAGTATCTGGTTTTCTACGACCACAATGGTATCGGCGCACAAAATGAGGCGGTTGCCCACATCAGCGCGAAATTGCTCGGCCTTTTGCTGCGCCAAAAAGCCCGCTACTTCCGACGGTGGCAAGTGGGGCGAAAAGGCTTCGTCGGTGGGGCGTACTTCTACGGTAAACAAAAAACCCAGTTCGCGCAATAATTGTTGGCGGCGGGGCGAGTTGGAGGCCAATACAAGCGGGCGTTTTAGCGTTATCATTCGGTAATTGTGCTTAATTTTGCCCAAAATTCAAAAATAAATATGAAACTACGTTGCCTTGTTTTGCTTTTGTGGGTTGGATTGGTGGCCGCCCGCGCCCAAAAAAATGATAAATCGTTGCTGTGGGAGGTTTCGGGCAATGGCCTGAGCGCGCCTTCGTACGTGTATGGCACCATTCACTTGGTGTGTCCTGCCGATTTTGTCCTCAGCGATTCGCTCAAAGCCAAGTTTGCAACTGCGCAGCAAATTGTGATGGAACTCGACATGGACGACCCCGCCATGATGGGCAAAATGATGCAAACGATGTACATGAAAGACGGCAAAAAACTCAAATCGCTGCTCAACGAGGCCGATTATGCCCTGCTGAGTGCCTATGTAAAAGATTCGCTGGGCATGGGCATTGGCTTTATTGAGACCATGAAACCGTTTGCGGCTATGAGTCTTTTTTACAGCAAATTGCTCAAATGCGCCCCGCAGTCGTATGAACTGGTGATGACACAGATGGCAAAAAATGATAAAAAAGAAGTGTTAGGACTCGAAACAATTGAAAGCCAAATGGCTATTTTTGATAAGATTCCTTACGAAAAACAAGCTAAAATGCTGGTTGAATTGGTTCAGAAACGCAGCGAAGCCGCCGCCGAGTTCAAAGACTTGGTGGCACTTTATAAAAAGCAAGACGTGGACGAATTGGAGAAAATAACCGAAAAAAGTAGCTTTGATTTTGACGGCTACGAAGATGATATTCTCTACAACCGCAACGCCACTTGGATAGCCGAAATGGACAAGTTGGCACGGCAAAAATCTACGCTATTTGCCGTCGGTGCGGCGCACTTGGGCGGGCAAAAAGGTGTGCTGGCACTGCTCCGAAAAAGTGGCTTCAAAGTGCGGGCTGTTAAATAAAAAGGGCTGCTCGTGGGTTTATGGAGAAATGTTAAAAAACCGAGTTGGCGATGAAGTCTATCAATTTTAATGTATCTTTTTGATAAGTTAAGTAGTTGCGCATATTTAATTGGTGGCACGACTATTACTTAAGATGCTTTTATTCAGCGTATTAAATCAGTCGTGCCACCAATAATAATAGCATGGGCGTCGCAGCGGCGAACTGCCTATTGCTGCCCAACTACTTATGACCGTTAAATTTGATGTTATTACACCGTAAATCCTTCAACTCCATTTTTTTCTAAAACCTGCTTATGAAGCTAATACGTTTTTACCAAGCAATACTATTTGGAGTAATCACTTCTTTGGAAATTTCAGCCCAAAAAGTCAGTTTACTGAATGATATCAATGCGAAGGCTTTTAATCCTTCCACTTTGAGTTGGTACAATGCCCCCGCCAAAAAATGGGAGGATGCGCTGCCTGTGGGCAATGGCAGGCTGGGGGCAATGGTTTTTGGGCGAAGTGGCGAAGAACGGATTCAACTCAACGAAGAAACCAATTGGTCGGGCGGACCTTATTCTACGGTTGTCAAAGGCGGCTACAAGGTGTTGCCCGAAATCCAGAAAAAGGTTTTTGAAGAAAAATATTTAGAGGCGCACAATCTATTTGGTAGGCATTTGATGGGCTATCCTGTTGAGCAACAAAAATACCAAAGCCTTGCCAACCTGCATTTGTTTTTTAAAAATCAAGATTCAACCACCGAATATAAACGTTGGCTGAACTTAGAAAGTGGCGTTACCTCTGTTTCGTACAAATCAAATGGCATTACCTACCAACGAGAGGTGTTTGCCTCCGCCCCCGACCAAGTCATTGTGATTCGACTAACGGCAGATAAAGCAGGAAGTATTTCATTTAAAGCCAACCTCAGAGGAGTAAGAAACCAAGCCCATTCCAATTATGCCACCGACTATTTCAGAATGGACCCTTATGGTTCCGACGGCTTGATTTTGACTGGCAAATCGGCTGATTATATGGGTGTGGCAGGAAAACTAAAATACGAAGCCCGCATAAAAGCTGTTCCCGAAGGTGGAAGCATGAAAACCGATGGCGTGGATTTAATCATCGAAAATGCCAATGCCGTTACCTTATATTTTGCCGCAGCCACCAATTTTGTGAATTACAAAGACGTGAGCGCCAATCAACACCAACGGGTGGAGGATTATTTTACAAAGGTTAAAAGCAAATCCTATACCGCTATTTTAGAGGCGGCTTTGGCAGATTATAAAAAGTATTTTGACCGTGTGGCGCTCCAATTGCCAACCACCGAAAACTCATTTCTTCCTGTACCCGAACGAATTCAAAAAATACAATCAAGTCCTGACCCTTCGTTGTCGGCGTTGAGTTATAATTTTGGTAGGTATTTGATGATTGCCTCTTCTCGGCCTGGCACCGAACCCGCTAATTTACAGGGCATTTGGAATGATAACATGAACCCAGATTGGGATTCAAAATATACTACCAATATCAATACAGAAATGAATTATTGGCCCGTAGAAAGTAGTAATCTCTCTGAATGTGCCGAGCCATTGGTTCGCTTTATCAAAGAACTAACCGACCAAGGCACGCAAGTGGCCCGTGAGCATTATGGCGCAAAAGGCTGGGTTTTTCATCAGAATACAGACTTATGGCGTGTGGCGGCCCCCATGGATGGCCCCACTTGGGGCACATTTACCGTAGGCGGTGCCTGGCTTTGTACGCACCTTTGGGAGCATTATCAATACACGATGGATGCGGCGTTTCTCAAAGAAACTTATCCCGTAATGAAAGGCTCGGTGCAGTTTTTTATGGATTTCTTGAAGCCACATCCAAATGGTAAATGGCTGGTAACCAACCCTTCTACCTCACCCGAAAACTTTCCCGATGGAGGGGGCAACAAGCCTTATTTTGATGAAGTAACGGCAGGATTTAGAGAAGGCACAACGATATGTGCAGGCTCTTCTATTGATATGCAGATACTTTATGATTTATTTGGCTATTACTTGGAGGCTGCTGCCATTTTGGGAGAAAGTGGTACTTTTGTTCAGCAAGTAAAAGCTGCACGAGAAAAATTAGTGCCGCCTCAAATCGGCAAAGATGGCTCGTTGCAAGAATGGGCAGATGATTGGAAATCCTTAGAAAAAAACCACCGACATTTTTCGCACATGTACGGCCTGTACCCAGGAAAGGTGTTGTACGAAAAAAGAACACCCGCTTTGATAGATGCCTACAAAAAAGTATTGGAAGAGCGTGGTGATGCCTCCACGGGTTTTTCGAGGGCATGGAAAATGGCACTTTGGGCAAGATTAGGAGACGGCAATAGGGCCAATAAAATTTACAAAGGCTTCATCAAAGAACAAAGTTGCTCGTCGCTGTTTGCTTTGTGCGGAAAAGCCCCGCAGGTGGACGGCACATTTGGTGCTACTGCCGCCATCACCGAAATGTTGATGCAGTCGCAAGATGGATTTATCAAATTACTTCCTGCTTTGCCCGATGATTGGGCTTCGGGAGCTTTTAAAGGCGTATGTGCCAGAGGTGCTTTTGAGTTGGATTATGTTTGGAAAAATAAGCAACTCACGCAATTGAAAATCAAGTCAAAAGCGGGTGGAATCTGCCGATTAGAAGCCTTGCCCAACGCAAAGGTTACCCAAAATGGCAAAACGGTAGCATTTCAAAAATTACCCAATGGAGTAATCGAAATCAAAACCGTGAAAGGCGAAGTATATGTTGTTCAGTAAATTTTGTAATATAATTTTTTCTTCTTTTTTAATATTTTCACCCTAATAAAATGCGTAAAAACTTATCTATTTGGTTATTTTTTATTGTAGCTATTCTATTGAATAACAGCACTTTTGGTCAAAAACCAACCCAAACATTGGCCTTGGAAGACATTTACAAAAACAACTTGTATGGTGCCAAAGGATTTGGAGCCATCCGATGGATGCAAGACAATGCGGGTTATTCAACAATTGAAAATAACGCATCAACCAATGGCAACGAAATAGTGAGATACGAGGTGAGTTCAGGTGCAAAAAAGACCCTCGTAAGTGCCACCCAACTCACGCCCACGGACGCATCAAAACCTTTGGGTATCGCCGATTATAGTTGGTCAGAAGACAACACCAAACTCTTGATTTTTACCAATACACGTAAAGTTTGGCGACAAAATTCGAGGGGAGATTATTGGGTTTTAGACCTCAAAACCAACAAATTGAGCCAACTCGGCAAAGGATTGGAAGAGGCCACGCTGATGTTTGCTAAATTCTCACCCGATGGTACACGTGCTGCCTACGTGAGCAAACTCAATATTTTTGTAGAAGACCTTGCTTCGGGTAAAATCACAAAATTGACAACCGACGGCGGCGACAATATCATCAATAGTACTTTTGATTGGGTTTATGAAGAAGAACTCGATTGTCGAGACGGTTTTAGATGGAGCCCCGACGGAAAAAACATAGCCTACTGGCAGTCAGACACCAAAAACGTAGGGACTTTTTACATGATTAACAATGTGGACTCTATTTATTCAAAACCAATTCCATTGCCTTATCCCAAAGTAGGAACGGCCAATTCTGCCGTAAAAGTAGGAGTAATTTCGGCTTTGGGTGGCGAAACTAAATGGTTTAATGTACCTGGCGACCCAACCAATAACTACTTAGCCCGCATGGAATTTATTCCAGCATCCGACGAAGTGATGATTCAGCAATTGAACCGTTTGCAAAACACCAATACCGTCTGGATTGGAAACACCAAAACGATGGCGTTGAACACCATTTTGACCGATAAAGACGACGCGTACTTGGATTTGCACGACAACATTGTTTGGCTGGAAAACAATCAATCCTTTACTTGGACCAGCGAAAAAGATGGTTGGCTGCACCTCTACAAAGTATCGAGAGATGGCAAACAATCGAGCGAAATTACGAAAGGGAATTTTGATGTGGTGAATATCAATTGCATTGACGCCAAAGGAGGCTACGTGTATTACATCGCCTCGCCCGACAACTTTACCCAACGCTACTTGTACCGCAGCAGAATAGACGGCAAAGGCCAAGCAGAACGGGTTTCTCCCAAAAACTTGGCTGGCCAACATAGCTATCAGATTTCTGACGATGCCCAATATGCCATTCATACGTTTGAAAATGCGACCACCCCACGAAGGATTTCGCTCATCAACCTCAATACCCACGCTGAAATCAAGCTTTTGCAAGACAATGCGGCCCTAAAAACTAAAATGGCAGCGTTGGGTTTACGCCCCAAAGAATTTTTTAAGGTGGACATTGGGGAGGTGGTTTTGGATGCTTGGATTATCAAACCTAAAAATTTTGATGCGAAGAAAAAGTACCCCGTTATTTTTCATGTTTATGGCGAACCTGCTGGCTCAACGGTGCAAGACAATTGGGGAACGGGCGATAATTTTTGGCACCAATACCTCGCCAACCAAGGCTATGTGGTGATGAGCGTGGACAACCGAGGAACCAGAGTGCCGAGAGGCCGTGATTTTAGAAAGTGTATTTACCGACAAATTGGCCTTCTGGCGGCCGATGACCAAGCCAAAGCGGCCAAAAAAATCATGGCGATGTACTCTTTTGTAGATGCCAAACGCATTGGTATTTGGGGATGGAGCGGCGGAGGTCAAATGTCGCTCCATTGTATGTTTCGCCATGCCGATGTCTATAAAACGGGCATTGCAGTTTCTTTTGTGGCACACCAAACCCTTTATGATAACATTTACCAAGAAAGATACATGGGTTTACCCTCCGACAATGTGGAAGGGTACAGAGAGGGTTCACCTGTAACGCACGCCAGCAAACTAAAAGGAAATTTGATGATTATTCACGGCACTGCCGACGACAATGTGCATTATCAAAACTTTGAGTTACTGGCCAATGAATTAGTCAAAAACAACAAACTTTTCAGCATGATGTCCTACCCCATGCGCGACCACGGCATCTATCAGCGTGAAAATACCACGTTGCACATGAGGCGGTCAATGGAAAAGTTTTGGAAAGATAATTTGTAACCATTTTTTTCTGCAAAAAAATGTGTTGATACGCCGACCGCAGCATGACCGCAGAAGTTGCCCACAATGGCCAAAAGTTAAAAACAAGCAGAAATGTACTTTTTTGAAAAGTTAATGGCGATAATTTAAACTTTCCCTCGGAAGTTTTACCTTTGTTGTTCATCGTTGAACCACAAAAAGTGCATGGCCAGACCTTCTTCCGTCGAAAAACCCCGAACCGTTAAAGAAACTCCGCTCAATCGTCAGTACAACCAAATCAAGGCCAAATATCCAGGCGCGTTGCTGCTGTTCCGGGTCGGCGATTTTTACGAAACCTTTGGCGAAGATGCCATCAGGGCCAGCCGTATTTTGGGCATTGTGCTTACACGCCGCAACAACGGCGGCGCACAAGAAGAACTGGCTGGATTTCCGCATCATTCGCTCGATACGTATTTACCCAAACTTGTGCGGGCGGGCGAGCGCGTGGCCATCTGCGACCAACTGGAAGACCCTGCCGTGGCCAAGGGCATTGTGCGGCGCGGCGTAACCGAACTCGTAACGCCAGGAGTGTCTTTTAACGACAACGTACTGGAAATGAGGCAAAACAATTACTTGGCGGCCGTTCATTTTGCAAAAAAAGCCACCGACGACCAGTTTGGTATTGCGTTTTTGGACGTATCAACGGGAGAGTTTCTGACCACGCAGGGCAGCCGTGCGTACATCGAAAAATTGCTCCAAAGTTTTGCCCCTTCCGAAGTACTGTTTTGTAAAAAATACCGCCAAGAATTTACCGAATACTTTGGCGATAAGTTCCACACGTTTGGCCTCGAAGACTGGGCTTTTACCACCGATTTTGCCTACCCGTTGCTCACATCGCACTTCCAAACGGCCACGCTCAAAGGCTTTGGCGTAGAAGTACTCACCGACGGTATTGTGGCGGCGGGGGTTATTCTGCATTATTTGGCCGCTACCGAGCACCGAGATGTGCGGCATATTTCGCGGCTCACGCGCTTGGACGAAGAAAAATACGTGTGGCTCGACCGCTTTACCATTCGCAATCTGGAACTGGTTTTTCCGCAGCAAGAAGGGGGCGTGCCGCTCATTCAGATTTTAGACCAGACCGTTACGCCCATGGGCGCGCGACTGCTCCGCAAGTGGATAGTGCTGCCCCTCAAAGACAAAGCCCCCATCGAAGAGCGACTTAACACGGTGTCGTACTTTTTGGAAAACGAAGAACTGCTCGACGAACTCACCAACCACCTGCGCCAAATTGGTGATTTGGAGCGACTTATTTCCAAAGTAGCCGTGCGGCGCGTTAATCCGCGCGAGATGCTGCAACTCAAAAGGTCGCTGGCGCACATTGGGCCGATTGTTGAGTTGTTGAGTGGTGAGTTGAAAAGTGAAAATTTACTCAACAACCCAACAACTCAACACCTCAAAACTAACAATTTTCGTAAATACATAGACCAACTCAACGCTTGCGCGTTTTTGCTCGAAAAAATTGAAACCGAACTCCGCGAAGACCCGCCAACCGTAACCAATCAGGGTGGTATGATAAAAACGGGCGTTGATGCTGAGTTGGACGAGCTGCACAAGTTGGCGTTTTCGGGCAAGGATTATTTGATTCAGATTCAAAACCGCGAGGTAAAACGTACGGGCATTTCGTCGTTAAAAATTGCTTATAACAAGGTATTTGGTTACTATTTGGAAGTAAGCAACGCCCACAAAGACAAAGTGCCCGTTGATTGGATTCGGAAACAAACGCTCGTAAACGCCGAGCGGTATATTACGCCCGAATTGAAAGAATACGAAGACAAAATTTTGAGTGCCGAAGATAAAATTTTTGTGATTGAGCAACGCATTTTCAACGATTTGATACTGACTGCCAACGAATATGTGTTGCCCGTTCAACAAAATGCCCGCGTTATTTCAACCCTCGACGCACTGGCTTCGTTTGCGCGGGTAGCCCGTAAAAACAACTATTGCAAACCTCAAATTACGAACCAAAAATCGCTCAATATCAAAGATGGCCGCCACGCCGTGATAGAACAACAACTACCGCTGGGCGAAAGTTATGTACCAAACGACTTGTTTTTGGACGACGAAACCCAGCAAATTATTATCATTACCGGACCAAACATGGCGGGCAAATCGGCTTTATTGCGCCAAACGGCTCTCATTGTATTGATGGCCCAAATGGGTAGTTTTGTACCCGCCACTAGGGCCGAAATTGGGCTGGTGGACAAGATTTTTACCCGCGTAGGGGCAAGCGACAACCTCAGTCGGGGCGAAAGTACGTTTATGGTAGAAATGACCGAAACGGCCAGTATTTTGAACAATTTGAGCGAGCGAAGTTTGGTGTTGATGGACGAAATTGGGCGTGGTACCAGCACCTACGACGGCGTGAGCATTGCGTGGAGCATTGCCGAGTTTTTGCACAATCACCCCCGCTACCGCGCCAAAACACTCTTTGCGACGCATTACCACGAACTCAACCAATTGACCGACGAGCTGCCGCGCGTCAAAAACTTCAACGTGGCGGTAAAAGAAATAAACAACAAAGTGATTTTTTTGCGCAAACTCAAAGAAGGTGGCAGCGAGCATAGTTTTGGCATACACGTGGCGCAAATGGCAGGAATGCCCCAAGAAATAGTACTGCGCTCAAACGATATTTTGCACAGCCTCGAACAAAGCCACCGCCGCGAACAAACCAAAGCGCAAATAAAAGAATTGCCCAAAAGCAATTTTCAATTGAGTATTTTTGAACCCAACGACCCGCGCTTTGAAGAACTAAAAAATAAACTCAAACAGCTGGATGTCAATACTTTGTCGCCTATCGAAGCACTTTTAAAACTCAATGAATTACGCAAATTGGTGGATTAACTAATCCTGGTTTAGAGATTTTAGCGACGATCCCCGCACAACCAAATTGGTAGATAGCTCGTGTAAAAAGTTCGTTTTTTTTATTATTCCATCTTCGATTTGGTTTATCAACAACTGCGCTGCTTGACGACCTATTTCGGCTACAACTTATTATCAACGCTTACTCCACGCTTTTGTAGGGTAAACAGTGTAGCCCATTTTTGTAAACGCTTCTTGCGCCTCAATGATGATGGCAGGGGAAAACAATTACTCAATTGTTACTTGTAATGGTTTTTCTAAACGGTCTTTAAATGCACTCAAATAGCTAAACCATTCTTTGGCTGTGGTAATAACATTTGCCTTGTTCCATGCAGCGCCAGTATAATACACATAAGGTTTGTTTCCTTGGGAAGTAGATTGAGTCAATAGTTGGGTATTGGTTACTTTCATTTTTGTAATTGAAGTTGAAAGTATTGCCCCAACACCAGTAATTCCGTCTTCGCCCATTTGTGGTTCCCAATAGCCCATAATACCCTGTTGTTCGTCCAATAGCATTGTTCCTGACTCTTTCCTTTTCACGATACCAACCACTACATCCATAGTTGGTTTATCAAAATAACGATACAAAGCCTCTACACGATTGAGCTGAGAACCTGCATCTAAAGAAATTGTCTTGGTAGCTTTTACCTTCATACCGGCCACATCCCATTCGTCATATTCCAAGGAAAAAGTAGTCCGCAGCGGACCATTATCTAATATTTTCCATCGAACATAGTTTTTAGAATAATAAATGGAATCATTTAAGCATGGTGCGATATTCCCTGCACCCAAAGTATAACCAACATGATAATAATCCATGCCATCACCCAAATTGTCATGATATTTGCCTCTCTTGTAACGCTCATTGATGACCATTCTGGAAGTACTTTTTACCCAAACATCAAATCCGTAAGCCATTTCCTTTGGAGACAGTTCCAGCGCTTTACCATAAGCCCTGAACGCAATTTTATCATTTTCCCAAGCAAAATCATCTTTGCGTTCAGGTACATAACGACCGTAGGTTTTAGTGATTGATGCGCTTGGTTTACCAGTTTCAATCAGAAGTTTAGCGGTGGTATTTGCTGCTAAATCTAACTGAACCAGCAGGTTTTGAACAGACTTTTCGCCACGATATTCCAACTGAAATGGCAATTCTTTTTTTGTAATACGATTGATTATTTTAAAGTTAGCGGTATCAAGACGTGGATATTTGGCAATAATATCTTTCCACGAAATAGCCACTACTTCCTCCTTTCTATCAGCGGAGGATGGGTTTGTAATCAAAATCGTAGTTTGTTGATTTTGAGCCTCAATTGATTCTGTAAATAAAAGACAATGAACTATCAATAGAAATCCAATTTTTTTAAGAATATCAATTCTAAATTGATTTGTGAATTGTTTGGGCATTTCTATGAGGGCAAAACAGCTTTTTAAGTTCATATTTGTTTGATTCAATTCCATTTTTAGGAACATTAGAGTTGTTATTTACTACAAGAAGAAAACATTTTAGAGAAATTACTCAAATCGAAGATGATATATGCTTTTCCAACAATTTCAATGAACTTCAAAGATATGAACGGCAAAGCGTGGGTAAATCATAAAGAAACTAATTGAAATCAGAAGGGTTAACGAATAAAAGCAATGATGGTAAAGTAGTTGCTGATGCGGTTTTGTTAGTTAAATAACATTAGAAATTACTCCTCACCGAAGACTTACGAACAATCAGATCCGTCAACAATTGGTGCCTTTCATTCAAAACAACTTTCTCTTCCAAAGCCTTGATTAATAAGGTTGCCGATAATTTCCCCATCTCGCCAATTGGTTGATTGATAGTTGTTAATTGTGGCTCAATAATTGTTGAAACTGGGTCATTACTAAAACCAACTATGCCCAACTCTTCTGGAATTTTGATACCCTTACTTTTTGCCAAAATCATTACCTCAGGCTATGGTATAGATTCCTCGTTCCTCGGAATGACAAAATTAGCGTCAATGACAAAATTTTATTAAGGTTATTTTTCGTAAAATTTACCTATCGTTATCAGTTTCGGGAAAGTTCTCGATAATTTTTGTTGAATAAATATAATTTTTTCTACTGATTATTTAAAATCGGTTCTTATATTCACACATAAATGCTTTTTTAGGCTTGAACCAGTTCAAATAGCAACTATTTGTGAAAAGAAAACAATTTATTGGAATACCTGGAAATACAAGCCTTGCTCTACTGGGTGGCTAACTTTGTCGTCAGTTGAAAATATGTTCAACCGACAGTTTAAAAAAAATGTAGTCAATCAGTTACGGTCGAACTAAACGAAAACCCAATGCGTATATTTTTTATTTTACTTTTTTGCTGTGTTACGGCCTTCGCTCAACATGAAAAAATGCCCGTGCTGGTCAATCAAGCGGGTTATAATTTGGGCGAATCCAAACGCTTTGTTTGCCCAGAAGCCAATGATGGGACAAAATTTAAGATTATCAATACCACGACCAAGCAAGCTGTATTTGAAGGCGAAATATTAAACCAAGAAGGTTGGTTTACGCGTTTTAATCCTATCTCAAAAGATGAGTTTCGCATTGAAGTGGAGGGTATCGGGACTTCCGTACCGTTTTGGATTGCCGACCATTTGCTCGAAAAAATAGCCTCAAAGCTGGGCTATCAGTTTTTTATTGATGTACGAGGCTCCGAAGACCCTATCAATGCCAATTTACCCAAAGTTTATGGCGGAGGTCCCTCGCGCGATGGCGGTGCGTATGGATTAGAAACCATTTTTGAGTGCTTGCAATATGCCTCTAATCCAGCTCTTTACGACCGCTGGAAAACCGATTTTGGCGACAAAAATGTACCCGATTTGATTGAGCTTATTCTCTGGCACGCCGAATTTGCCTACGCTCATGTGGCCTACCAAGGTCCTGTTGGTATGCGCTACGGCTCGTTGGGCTACGAAGGCCAACCACGAATGCAATATGATTATTGGAATTTGCTGGACCAACTTTCGGTGGTATGTGCTGCTTATCATGATTTCTTAAAGCCCTATTTGCCCCGTGAAAAATACCTAAAATACCGTCAAGTATGCAATGAAAAATGGACGGCTTACGACCGTCACAAAGTAGTGCGCTACTGGACATACAGCACCAAGTGGGTGGATGCGGGTTTTCAGGAATTTAATGAAATGGGTAATACCTACGGCCAGTCGGTATTCAGTAATTTGTTTATGTACGTATGCGAAAAAAACGAACCCAATGGCAAGCCAGCGCAATACTTAAAATGGGCGCAGGAAAGCGCTGCTGACATTATCCAACACTGGGATTTTAATAACCCGCGCCACATGTGGTGGATACGCAATGCCGAGCATATTACGCCACAGGCGTTGGCGTATTTTCTGATGATTGCGCCCGAACACGCGCCCAAAGGAACCAAAGAAAAGTTGAGTGGTTGGGCTACGCACATGCACCAAAAAACCAATAATTTTTGGAAATACCGAGTTCATAGTGAAACAGAATGGGCGCATCCTAAAACCAAGGAATTGGGTGGTGCGCCTGCTTTGGGCGGCTCAATGTTTGCCGTGGCACATTTATTAAACGATACTCGATTGCGTGATTTGGGCTGGGCGCAGGTAGATTTTGTGTTTGGCGTTAATCCCGTGGGGACGCATTTGAGTAATAAGAGCAAGGACCGAATCGACATCGGAGGCTATTGGGAAGGCGTTGAACACGGCTGGCCAGCCTCTCTTCCCAACGGTTACGGAATGTTGGGCAAAGTGCGCGGCACGCTCGATAGTTCACCGTTGGACAAAGATTTTCAGAAAGCTAAAACAGCAACATCAAGGAACAACGAAAGCCTGGATTTGATTGGCAAAGATGCCTACGCCACCGAAGGTTGGTGCGTGTCAAACCGAGGATGGCAAGCCACGCTGGCGTTTTCTACCCTCGGTAGTCAGCAGGTGAAAATTTTGAATAGTGAAGGAAAAGAACTGAAACAGGCCAAAGCGGGCGAAACGGTGGTTATCGAATTGAAAGCCGCCCTAAATATGGACTGGAATCTGGTTGAGAAAGGGCAGGTATTATTGACTGTAAATGGAAAATCTCCCAAGGCAATCGAATTGACTGAAACGGGAGAAAATACGGGAGTTTTTCGGGCAAATTATACTGTCCCAAAAGATGCCAAAACGGTAAAATTCAGCTATGGATTTCTGGGTTTTGATAAGAAAGTAGAAATGAAAATATACAATTAACCAGACTGCCGAATGAAAACCCTCCCCCTTTCTAAGAGCGTCACCAGTAAAGAGGCAAAAGGTGTTTCTTTCAAAATTGAGCCAAACGAAAATGATTGTGTTACAAATTGATTTTAAAAACAGCAAGAAAATGCAACTCACTCCCCACCAAATAGAAGCCTTCCACCGCGACGGCTACGTGATAGCCAAAGGCTTTTTCACGCCCCAAGAAACCGCTAAACTCTACGCTACGGCCATTGAAGACGAAGCCATAAGCCAGCATTCTTACAACGTGGTGGACCAGTCGGGTAAGAAATCAAAACTCGCGCTCTGGTTCACGCCTGGCGACGATATTTATGGCCTCATGGCCCGCTCAGAGCGCATGGTAAATGGCGTGTCGGCCTTGCTTGGCGGTACTGCACCCGTTTGTCATTTTCATTCTAAACTCATGCAAAAAGAACCCAAAGTGGGTGGTGCGTGGGAATGGCACCAGGACTATGGCTATTGGTACAAAAATCAATTCTTGTTTCCCGAGCAAATGCTGTCGGTGATGGTGGCTTTCAACGATGCCACCATCGAAAACGGCTGCTTGCAGGTCATCAAAGGCTCGCACAAATTGGGGCGGGTCAATCATGGTTTTGCGGGCGAGCAAGTAGGTGCCGACGCTGTGATGGTAGAAAATTGCCTCAAATCGGGCATGGAACTGGTCTATGTAGAACTCAAAGCGGGCGACGCACTCTTTTTTCATTCCAACCTCCTGCACCGCTCCGATGCCAACCTCTCCGAAAAGTCGCGTTGGTCGTTTATTTCGGCCTATAACTTGGCCTCCAACGTGCCGTTCAATGAAAAGTCGACGGCCTGTATTACGCCCATCAGTATTGTACCCGATACTGCGCTGCTGACTGCCAATTTAATTGGCAAAGGTAATACCGCTGATTTTTTGAGCAAAGACACCGACGTAACGTTGCAATAGAACCGTCATCAATTTATCGGACATATTACGTTGTTAGCCTTTGCTGTTCAGCAAGTTGAGGACAAAGGAAAGGTATGGATTTTGGCAAAATGGTACAGGCAGTCGCAGTCGGTGCTGCGGTCGGACGAGGCGATTTGTTGTATAACATTCAAGTGAAGCTAAAAAAATGAACTCTCCGATTTGCAGATTTTATCAATCTTTTGGAGCATCAGGGAGGCCGTGTTTAGTGATAATCTCTCACTTAAAGAGTTGTATTTTGTGTTAACATCGGTGGGGACATTGAAAAAAAACTTAAACTTGGTAGAATTAAAATCATCTTCCAAAGTTCGTAAACTCGCTCGTTCATTACTCAGTAGCCCATAGAGCAGAAGGTGAAACATCCGATTTCCAGTTAGCTTTTGAACTTTATAATCAACCCCTGTTACCTTAGATAGATCATCTAAGGTAAGGCAGTAAATCAAATAACTCTATTGCTGATATTTTTGCCATTGTCGAAAATTTGACAACAAAATTAATAATTGTTTCAACTTCCGAACACCCCTAATTGCAAATCACTAGCTATGAGGGGCATAGCTGCAAATCCTGCCAAAAAGTTGAGCTACGCCTTTTTGGTGATTCAAAAAAACGAAAAAGTAAGATTGCACTATTCCGACCAGCGCATAACGGGTATTTTGAGCGTTTGCAACACCGTTAATCTTGCCGTTTCTAACTACGGGAAACAAGTCCCTCCCACCGACATTGGTGTCGAAACCTTTGAGTTTTGGGTGCCCAAGCGCCGCCCCAATGGCCAAAATTTAGCGTTGAAGTTTGATGGGCGTGAGATGTTATTAGAAGGTGAGTAATTAAAGTTCCAGCAAAAGCCAAATGGCCAAGCCCAGCAAGCCACTGATGCTCAACCAACCTGCAACGGTGGCAACCGAGGTGAGCGTGAGCTGGCTACGGAGTCTTTTGATGGATTGATGAACAAGGTTGCGAACAGTTTGATAATTAACGCCCATCACTTCGCTCATTTCCTCGTAACTTAGACGGTTGTAAAATTTGAGGTAAAGGGCTTCGCGCTGCCTGTTAGACAATCCCAAAAGCGCATCTTCGAGTTTTTGTTTGGCTTCTGAGTTGCCTTGCTCGGCTACCAGCAAGGCTTCGTAGCTAAATTCTTGCAGGCCTTCTGCACCATCGGCAATGTCAGTAAATTGTTGAGAATGAGCATAAACCCGAAAAATTTTTGTTTTTAATACCTTAAAAAGGTAGCCTTTCACCGACTCAGGGCTGGCTATTCGCTCGCGGCTTTGCCACAACTCCAAAAATAATTCTTGAATACAATCTTCAACTACCTCTATATCGGGGTTGATGCGCCGCCCGTATTGAACCAAGAGTTTATAATAATCTCGAAACAAAACTGCAAATGCCTCTTTGTCGCCTTGCTTAAAAAATGCCCAATTGGCTTGCTCTTGTGCGGTATTCATGGCTTCTGAGCGTGTTTAAGAGAATTGTTTAAAAAAAAGTAAAAAAAATTCAAATAAATATGAGTACAAAAGGAGTGGTTTGCGCCACTCTACTGTAAAACTGCTTCAAAGATTGGCGCAATGGAATACAACAACTACACAGTAGAAGATTTGGTGGCCGATGAGTCGTTTCAGGCGTGGGTGGCTCAAAGCAACGCCACATCTGTGGCTTTTTGGCAAGAATGGACGCACGCCCACCCCGAAAAAGCCGCAACGGTGCAAGAAGCCGTGGCTTGGTTGCGGGCATTGCAACTGCGCGAGCGGACCATTCCTGATTTTCAGTTACAACGCGCCGAAAAACGCCTATTAGCGGCCATTGACAACTATCCCATTGAACGCCCGCTGCACAAACGCCACTGGGCGCGGTGGGTGGCGGCGGCTTGTACGTTGGTGGCAATAGCCGTGGGGGCAAACTATTGGTGGCAAAACAGCACTGTTACGTACGAAACTGGTTTTGGCGAAACCCGTAGTTTGGCCTTGCCCGACGGCTCGTTGGTGGTGCTAAATGCGCACTCTACTATGAAAATGGCTCGCAACTGGAACCTCAACCGACCCCGAGAATTGTGGCTCGACGGCGAAGCATTTTTTAACGTCAAGCACACCCTGCAACACACACCTTTTACGGTACACACACAAGATGCTGATATTGAGGTGTTAGGGACAACCTTCAACGTCTTACAACGCCACAACAAAACGCAAGTAGTATTGACAACTGGCAAAGTACGCCTCACCCGCCCCCGCGAGAAAACGACCGTGGTGATGCAGCCTGGTGAACTGGTAGAACTAAGAGCCAACGAGCCAAATGTGATTCAGCAAAAGGTAAATATTGAACGATATGTGTCGTGGAAAAACAACCACTTTGTTTTTGACAATACCCCGCTGGCCGACATCATAGAAATGATTGAAAGCAATTATGGCTACGACGTAGAAGTAGCCGATGCCGATTTACTTTCGCTCAAACTCACTTACCGCCTCGAAAACAACGATTTAGAGCTGCTTCTGACGGCACTTTCGGAAGCCTTAGAACTCAAAATTGAAAAAGACAATAACCGATTGATTGTTTCCCAAAAATAACCCTTTAACAAATAAACCTTATGACTTTCAATTTTGCATTTCCTCTCTGGGCCCGTCGCTTCTTACGCCAAGGCTTTTGTATGGCGTGGGCGTTGGCTGTGCCACTCATTCCGCTGTGGTCGCAGTCGTTTGCACGCAATGCCCAAGTTGCCAAGCCCGCGTCGGTGCGCACGGTGCAGCGAGTAGCTTTGAAACAAGCCCTCACTGAGTTTGAAAGTAAGTTTAACGTGGTTTTTGGCTACCAAAGCAAAGTAGTAACCGACCGCACCGTAACAAACGACGAATGGGTGTATGAAACCAATGCCGAAGTAGCTCTTGCCAAATTGTTGGCAGGTACGGCCATTGAATTCAAAAAAATTAGTGCCAATAATTATGTGCTAAAAGAACGAAAAACAAAAAACATCGAACCCGAGGCAATCGGCAGTGAAGTTGCGTCGAATTTGCCGCTGAGTGCCAACGCCGCCGTTGAAGCGGCCGAAAATCGGGTAACGGGGCGCGTAACCGACGAAGGTGGCAGAGGAATGCCAGGCGTTAGTATTTTGGTAAAAGGCACTACCAATGGCACTTCTACCGACCCCAACGGCGACTATAAACTGAACGTTTCTGACGGTGCGGCTACGTTGGTATTTACGTTTATTGGCTACGTAAAACAAGAAATTTTGGTAGGCAACAAGACCAATATCAATGTGCAACTTACCCCCGACGTGGGAACGCTCAACGAAGTGGTGGTGGTAGGATATGGCACCCAGAAAAAGAAAGATTTGACGGGGGCAGTAGCCCAAGTAAAAGGCGAAGACCTCAAAAACCTGCCCGCCAACGACCTTGGAACAGCCCTGCAAGGCCGTGTTCCGGGGGCGTTTATCACAACCAGTAGTGGCGAACCTGGCGCGGGGTCGCAGATTGTGATTCGTGGGCCAGTGTCTATCAACGGTGGCGACCCGTTTATTGTGGTGGACGGACTGCCGTTTACGGGAACGGGTTTTAATTTCAACGCCCAAGATATTGAATCAATTGAAGTACTGAAAGACGCATCGGCGGCGGCTATTTATGGCGCCAAAGCAGCGGCGGGGGTTGTTATTGTTACAACCAAACGCGGCAAAGCGGGTAGCTTAAAAATTGCGGCTAACTTGAACTATGGCGTGCGCAACGTCATGAAATTACCCGAAACCCTGCGCCGCGACCAATATATTCAAGCAAAAAAAGCGTTTGGGTTTGACGTGGTTGATTTATACGGCCCGCAAAGTGGTTGGAATCAACTCCCCGATACCGACTGGTTTAATGAAGTGTATCGGCAGGGGGCCGACCAAAACTACAACGTGTCGCTTTCGGGGGGCAACGAACGCTCCACTTATTTCTTGTCGGGAAACTACAGCCGCTTAGATGGTACGCGCATCAGTAGTTCCGTAGAACGTTATACCTTGCGCATCAATTCTGACCACAAACTGGGTAAACGGCTCAAATTCAATCAGATACTCTATACGCGCATGGGCGTAGATGACCCAAACGGTACTACCAACCAAGGCGCATTGTCGTTTCGGAATACGCCCGTTATGAAAGTATATGACCCTACCAACCCCATTGGTGGTTGGGGCCGCGCGCCGCGCGGTTTTCAGGGGGGGCACGATTTGCAGGGGGCAATTGGCAATTATGCCCAAAACAAATCATATGAAATAAATGTGGCGGGTACGTTCGACTACCAAATTATGGAAGGCTTAAATGCCCGCGCTACCCTCGGAACAGGCTTGGGCGGCTACGACAATTATTCTTACAACTACTTGGCCGATGTAGGTACTTCTATTTCGGGCAACGATTTTAGTAAGTCCATGGGCAAAAGCCAAAGCTACATTGGCACTTACACGTTGAACTACGAAAAAACGGTTGGCAAGCACCTCATCAAAGCGTTGGCAGGCTATGAAGCCCGCAAGAGTGATTTCTCAAACATGACGCTCGACAACCGCAACTCGCTGGTAGAAGTGCCGCAAAGTTCTGATTTGGTAAAAGACGTAAACACCGCCGTAAGCCGTTTCAACCAGGGCAATATTTATGAGCGCATCTTGTCGCAATTTGGACGCATTGAATATGCTTATGCCGACAAATACCTATTGACAGTGAATGTGCGCCGCGATGGCTTTGCTACGCGCTTTGGCCCAAACAACAAAATCGGAGTATTTCCAGGAGTTTCGGCAGGTTGGAAAATCTCGGACGAGGCTTTTATGAAAACCTTGCCCATTATCTCGTTTTTAAAACTGCGCGCGGGTTATGGGCAATTGGGCAACTCGCCTGGCTTTGATTTTGCGTTTTCTGGCGATTACTCGCAGGGGTTTTCTGCCGACTTGAGCCGCAACGGCGGCAACCGCCAAAGCTCGATTGGTCTCAGTACCAAGCTACCCAATCCTAATATTCAGTGGGAGGAAGTGGCCACCGCCAACGTAGGTCTGGACGGCGCATTGCTCAACAACCGCTTCAATTTCAACTTGGATTATTACGTGCGCGAAACCCGCAAAATGATTTATCTAGTGGGTATTCCTGCTTCGGCGGGTTCGGGCAGCAGCGTGCCTTTTAACATTGGCCAAATGACCAACAACGGCTTTGAATTTAACTTAGAATGGCGCGACAAAATAGGCAACGATTTTGGCTACACGCTGGGCTTCAACGGGGCATTTAACCGAAACAAACTCATCGCGCTTGATCCCTCGCTCGAACGACTACAAATTACATCGGGGGGCTTAACGGACATTCACCAAGGGCAGCCCAGCCGCTCCGAGCCAGGCTACCCATTAGGGCAGTTTTTTGGCTACCAAGTTGATGGTATTTATCAAAGCAACCCAAGTACGGGCGAAAAACGCCCCGTCATAGCCTCCAACGACTACGTGCCTCGTGCAGGCGACTTGATTTACCGCGACCTAAACGGTGATGACAAAATCAACGAAGACGATCGCATGTTTATCGGCAATCCGTGGCCCAAACTCACGTATGGTATCAATTTGGCGGCCAATTACAAAGGCTTCGATATTCGGTTGTTTTTTGCGGGGTCGTATGGCAACAAAATTTACAATGCTTATCAGTCAATGGCCAGTACGTTTTTCTCCGACTACACCACCACCAACGCCATTTTTGAAACATCGGGTTTTAATGGAAATGGCGTAACCGATAAGCCGCGCGTAGGTACCATCACCGACTTAGACTACAACGGAAATTGGAGTGCTGTTTCGAGCTATCACGTACAAAATGGCTCTTATTTGCGCCTCCGTAACTTGCAATTGGGCTACAACATTCCACGTGGCGTGCTTACCAAAATGAAGATGAGCAGTATGCGCGTATTTTTGATGGCCGACAACCTCTTTACCATTACCAAATACAAAGGCTTAAACCCAGAAGTCCCCGCCCGAGACCGTAGCTTTTTGCAATTGGGCTTAGACAACGCCTATTCTTTGTACCCCATGTCGCGTTTGGTGTCAATGGGTATCAATGTCGAATTTTAATCATCCACTTTACATTTTTAATAAATCAATCAATTCATGAAAAAGACAATCAAAAGGATACTGTTTGCCACCTGTGCCTTCGTAATGGGTTCGTGGTGGCTGGGCTCGTGCGATGAGAAAGCGTTTTTGGACGTTTCCAATCCAAACGTCCTTTCGCCTGCATCGTTTCCGAGCAATGCCAACGATCTTGATTTGATGCTCATCGATGCCTACGCCCGCACCCGTTGGGGGTATTTCAATGCTGAGAGTTTTCGTCGAATTGGCGTTTTGATGGACCATATGTCCGACCAAGGCTACAACGGCTCGGCTTTCAATGAATACGCTCAAATTAACGTACCAACCACCGAAGGCACAAACTCTTACACTTGGAACGTGCATTATGAAGGCATTGCCAAGTGCAACGCATTTCTGGAAGGCTTGGTCAAAGTGCGTAAAACGACGCTCTCGCCCGAAGATGAAACCCGTTTGAAAGAAATGGAAGGACAAGCGTTGTTTATCAGGGCGTTCCATTATTTTTTCTTGGTAAATCTCTACGGAGAAACCATGATGACTTCAGAAGCTGACCGCAACAAAATGGGTGTGCCAATCTGGGACCGGACCGCCACCAACGTAACCGATGCCAGCCGCGAACGTGCCAATATTGGCCAAGTGTGGGATTTTATAATTGGCGATTTGACCAAAGCCGAAACACTGCTTACTGCCCGCAAAACTTGGGACGATGCCAATAAAGCCCGCGTCGATATTTGGAGCGTAAAAACCCTGCTCGGAAAGTCGTTTTTATTTACGTTGCAATTTGACAAAGCTGCTGCCAAACTTAAAGAAGTGATAGACCAGAGTGGCAAAAAATTGGTGAGTTACAATACTTTTAAAAATATGTTCAATGGGCAAAATGAGTTTAATACTGAGTCTATTTTTGAAATAAACTTCACCCCCGACCGCAAAGACGTTTGGAACAGCGCGCAAAATACCTCCACGCAATACGGCGTTTTTGTGAGCCCTTCTTTCTTGGAAGACGACGGCAACGAAGGCACCAACGGTTTTGGCAACCTATTTATTCACGACCGCAACTTAGACCGTTTTGGTTTTACCGACAACACCACCGACACTAAAGAAATGCAGAAAAGGTCTTATTATGAGATGTCTATAAAAATGCGTCGCAACAAGGAAGTGGACCCGCGCATGATGATTGGTACGTTGCAGCCCTGGGTGGACAGCATCAATGTGTATGGCAAATTGCGCCCTGTTACCAAAAACCGCTTTGAGGGCTTTCCCAGCGGCGACAGCCAGGCCTGGAACCACCGTAAATATGTGCTGATAGACAGGGGTTTATGGGGCGGAGAACCTGGCGAAAGTATTGGTACAAACCAGTATTTTTTGCGCCTTTCTGATGCCTATTTGATGTATGCCGAAGCACTGGCAAGGGGCAGCGGCGACAAAGCGGCGGCCTTAGAATACGTCAATAAAGTACACCGTCGCGCCTACGACCAACCCGTTGATGCGCCCTCTAAATTTGATTACAAAACCCTCACCGACCGCACCCGCGCGGCAGTTTCGACCGACGTACTGGCCAACGACCCGCTCAAATACGAGCGTTGGGCAGAATTTTTTGGCGAAGGCCATTGGTGGTTAGATGTGTGCCGCTACAAAGTTGGTGCGCAAGAGCAAACCTATTATCAGAAAGTGAAAAGTGGTGCTTTATCTTGGAACGACCGCAAGTATGCCCTGCCTATTCCACAAGATGAAATCAACAACAACTCTAAAATGAAACAAAATCCAGGTTATTAAGTAATTATTTGTAATTATAGTAATTTGTTGTAATTGCCTGCCTATCAATTTATTACTACTAAATTACCCTTTATTACAAATCAAAAATAATAGCATCGCAGCGGCGAACAGTACTTTACTCATTTATTGATGTCGTAAAATTAAACGTGCCAATTAGTTTATTTTAAAAGGGTGGTTCATTATATTGAGCCACCCTTTTGTGATTTATATCCAAATCTTATGCGCCTTTTTCTATTTTCTATTTTGTTAATTGTTTTTTGTGCGGGCTGCCAACAAAATACAACGCTATTTGAACGCCTCGAAAGCAGTAAAACGGGGCTGACTTTTAGCAATACAATCACCGAATCGGACTCCATAAACGCCGTTAAGTTTGAATATGCGTACAACGGCGGCGGCGTGGGCGTGGGCGATTTTAACAACGACGGCTGGCAAGATGTGTTTTTTAGTGGCAACCAAGTGCCGTCAAAACTATACTTAAACCAAGCCGCCAAGCAGCAAGGCGCGTTGCGCTTTGAAGACGTTACCGACGCATCGGGCATCAAAACGCCGCACTGGAACACGGGCGTGAGCGTGGTGGACATCAACCAAGATGGCCTGCTGGATATTTACGTTTGCACCATTCACCCAAGCCGCTCACAGTCAGCTCCTAACCAATTGTTTTTGAACACGGGAATTGACAAAAACGGCGTGCCACATTTTAAAGAAATAGCCGCCGAAATAGGCCTGGCCGACCGCAGCTATTCAACCCAAGCCGTATTTTTTGACTACGATTTGGACGGTGACTTAGACTGCTATTTGCTCAACAACGCCCTCGAACTTTTCAACCGCGCCCTGCCCATGGGCCAACGAACCGACGGCACGGGCAAAAGCCAAGACCGCTTGTTTAGAAACGACGGCCCGCTGGGTTTTATCAACGTTTCTAAACAAGCGGGTATTCAGACCGAAGGCTGGGGCTTGGGCGTGGCCGTGGTTGATTTCAACCAAGACGGCTGGCCAGACGTGTATTGCGCCAACGATTTTCAGTCGAACGATTTGATGTGGATTAACAACAAAAACGGCACTTTTACCAACCGAATCACGGAGTCGTTGCGCCACCAAAGTTCCAACTCAATGGGCTGCGACGTAATGGACATCAACCACGATGGGCGGCCCGAAATAATGAACGTGGACATGATGCCCGAAGACAATTTGCGCCAAAAAACGATGTTCTCTAAGCCCAATTACGACTTTTTTCAGATGGCATTGCGCAGCCACTACCAACCGCAATACGTGCGCAACTCGCTCCAACTCAACCGTGGTTCGCTGCCCGACGGCCTGCCCGTTTACAGCGAAATTGGCCAATTGGCAGGCGTTTATGCCACTGATTGGAGCTGGGCACCACTTTTTGCCGATTTCGACAACGACGGCGAGCGCGACTTGCTCATTACCAACGGCTACCGAAAAGACGTAACCAACCTCGACTTTGTGAGCTACACCAACCGCCAAGTTGAAAGCTATTTTTCGGACAATAAAGAAACGGCCAAACAGCAGGCCGTCAAGCAAAAAGACATGGAAGACCTGCTGGGCGTAAAAAAATCGAACGTGCTGTTTCGCAACCTCGGCAACTTACAATTTGAAGACGTTACGGCGCAATGGGGCCTCAAAATTCCGTCGTTTTCCAATGGCGCGGCCTACGCCGATTTTGACAACGACGGCGATTTGGACATTGTCGTAAACAACATTGACGACGAGGCTTTTTTGTTTAAAAACAAAGCCAATGACAACCAATCTGCCCCAATGGGTAATTATTTACGGGTTAAATTAATGGGGCAAAGTCCTAATTTACAGGGAATTGGCGCAAAACTGACCGCTTATTACGGCGGTACGCAGCAATATTTCGACCATTCGGTTTTTAGGGGGTATAAATCGTCGGTTGAGCCATTTTTGCACTTTGGATTGGGTAAAAACACCCAACTCGACTCGCTCGAAGTGCGCTGGCTGGACGGGAGAAAACAGGTTTTGAAAAACATAAAAGCCAACCAAACCATCAGCCTAAACCAAGCCAATGCGCTGGCGGTTCGGGCTGCCGCACCAAAGCCACCCGCGCAGCCGTACGTGGTAGATGCCACCTCCCAAATGAACATAAATTACGTACATTCGGAAGAGGATTTTGCCGATTTTAAATATACTTCTCTCCTACCCCACCAACACTCGCAAAGCGGCCCCGCCATAGCCGTAGCCGACATCAACGGCGACAAATTAGACGATTTTGTAGTAGGCGGCAGCGCCCACCGTTCGGCAGCAATTTTTGTGCAACGCGCCACGGGCGGTTTTATAAAATCGTTTTTAGAACCCGATACCACCAAAGCCAAAATTGCCGAAGACATGGGGCTGCTGCTCTTTGATGCCGACAACGACGGCGACAACGACCTCTACGCCGTGCGCGGCAGCAGTGAGTTTGGCACAAACGTGCAGCATTACCAAGACCGCCTCTATTTGAACGACGGACACGGGCGTTTTACGCTCACAGTCAGTGCTTTACCAAAAATTAAAGCCAGCGGGAGCTGCGTGGTAGCCAATGATTTTGACCACGACGGCGACTTAGATTTGTTTGTAGGTGGGCGCGTTACTCCCTTTGGCTATCCGCAAGCTCCCCGCAGTTATCTGCTCAGAAACGACTCCCGCCAGAGAAAAACCGCCCAATTTACGGACATTACGCCCGCCGATTTACAGCACGTGGGCATGATAACTGCTGCCCTCTGGACCGACTATGACAACGACGGCTGGGCAGACTTGGCGCTGGTGGGCGAATTTATGAAACCCACTTTTTTTAAAAATACAAACGGTAAACTGAACGCTCCACTCAATCACTCAATCACTCAAAACGCAACACTGGTGGGCTGGTACAACAGCATTTCGGGGGGCGATTTTGACAACGATGGCGACGTGGACTACGTGTTGGGCAACCGTGGGCTTAATTCACAGCTCAAAGCCTCCCCAAAAGAGCCGCTTTCGGTGTATGCCAAAGACTTCGACCAAAGCGGCACTTTCGACCCCATTTTGAGCCGTTACGTGCAGGGCAAAGAGGTGGTGTCGGGCTACCGCGACGCGCTCACCGACCAATTGGTGATGATGAAAAAAAAAATGACCTCCTACGAAGCCTTTGGCAAAGCTACTTTCGCCGATTTGTTTACCAAAGATTTGCTTAAAGATGCGCTGATTTTACGCGCTACCCAAATGGCTTCAATTTATTTGCAAAACAACGGAAATGGTCAATTTGAAACCAAACTGCTGCCCCTCGAAGCACAATTTGCCCCCATTTTTGGCACATTCCCCACCGACCTCAACAACGACGGCAACCTCGACTTGCTGGCTGTGGGCAACAGCTACGCCACCGAAACCAATGTAGGCCAATATGACGCGCACGTGGGGCTGTGCTTGCTGGGCAACGGGCGCGGCGATTTCCAAGCGGCAGCGTTGGCCAAAAGTGGCTTACTGGTGCGCGGCGATGCCAAAGCCTTGGCACAACTCAAACTCGGTAGCGGCGCACCGCTCTGGCTTGTGTCGCAAAACAAAGGAAAGTTGCTGGCTTTTCGACCCACTCAATTGCCCAAACCACCACCGCCCCGCCGCAAAACCGAACGCTACTGGGGCAGTGGCTATTTGTCGCAATCGGCGCATTGACAAGGTCTTTATTTGCCGTTTTTAGGATTTTTCAAAAAACTATTTTGAATTTTTTGTGTTTTACCTTTAAATTCTTGACTTGATGCAGTTTAACCGCTACATTCGTCCGTTATTGACCATCAGCCATCTCAAACACCAAATGAAACACTTACTACTTCTATTTTTCTTTCTATTTTCTTGCGTTTCTTTTGCCCAAAAAGTAAAAATAGAAACCAGCATGGGCAGCATCACAGTTGAGTTGTATGCCGACAAAGCACCCATTACGGTTGCCAATTTTTTGCGTTACGTGGACGAAAAACGCTACGACGGCGGCGAGTTTTACCGCGTGGTGCGTCTTGACAATCAACAAACCAGTCCCGTTAAAATTGAGGTGATTCAGGGCGGTGTGCACGACGACTCGTCCAAAATACTGCTACCCATCAAACAAGAAACGACCAACATCACGGGCATTAAGCACGTGGACGGAGCCATCTCGTTGGCACGTGGCGCGCCCAGTAGCGGCGCATCAGAGTTTTTTATTTGCGTAAACGACCAGCCCGATTTAGACTACGGCGGCAAACGCAATCCTGATGGCCAGGGCTTTGCGGCTTTTGGCAAAGTAATAAAAGGCATGAAAGTAGTACGCAAAATACAACAAGGTGCAACAGGAATGCCCGCCGCTACCAACGCTTTTTCTAACCCAACGCAGTATTTAAAAATGCCCGTGCGCATCAAAAGCGTAAAGCGGGTAAAGTAAAATTTTTGTCACCCTGACGAAGGAAGGGTCTAAAATCGTTGCGGACAAGACCCCCGCGTGGGCGACCTCGTCCTTCGTCAGGGTGACAAAAGAAAATTGTCGGAATGACAAAACTCAATAACTCAATAACTCAAACCACAAATTTCCCTCCTACTTATGCAAAAATCCTTACTGTTTTTATTATTTTTCTGTGTAGCCATTTTGGCACGAGCGCAAACAAAAAGTATTTCGGGCAAGGTATCTGCGCCCGACAACGAAGCCCTGCCAGGCGTAAATGTATTGGTAAAAGGCTCAAATGTGGGTACGGCCACCAAAGCCGATGGCACATACCAAATCAACGTGCCAGCCAAAGGCGGAACATTGGTGTTTTCGTTTATTGGCTATAAAAGCAAAGAAGTTGAAATGGGCAATCAGAGCAACATCAACGTAGCTTTAGAAGCCGATTTGGTAAACCTCAACGAAGTGGTGGTAACGGCCAATGCCATTGTACGTGAGAAAAAAGAACTCGGTTACGCGGTTTCGACCGTAAATGGCGTAGAGCTTACCAAAGCCCGCGACCCCAACTTGCTCAATTCGTTGGCAGGAAAAGTGGCGGGGGTGCGCATTTCGCAACAATCGGGCACGGTGGGTGGTTCGAGCCGCGTCATGATTCGCGGGGCAAACTCTATTTCGAGTGCCAGTGAGCCACTTTTTGTGGTGGACGGTGTCCCGATTTCTAACTCTTCGTTCAACAACTCCGAAACCGATGCGGTAACGGGTGGCGTGGACGTGGGCAACCGCGCGGGTGACCTCAACCCCGACGACATCGAAAACATGACGGTACTGAAAGGCGCGGCGGCATCGGCGTTGTACGGCTCGCGGGCCCGCAACGGCGTAATTGTGATTACGACCAAACGTGGCAAAATAGGCGCGAAGAAAATGAACGTAACCATCAACTCGTCGTACCGCTCGGACAATGTACTCCGCGCACCAGAACTGCAAACGGAATACGCGCAAGGCAACTTGGGGGCGTATAATCCGCAGTCGGGCAACGGCTGGGGACCTAAAATTTCGAGCGTTACGGGGCCAGTAAAAGACTACAAAGGCGAAGACGTATCGCGGTTGCAGGCGTATCCCGACAACTGGAAAAACTTTTTTGTAACGGGCCAAACGGCCATTAACAGCGTGTCGCTCGACGGGGCCAACGACCAGGGCGACTACCGTTTTGGCTATACCAACTTGCGCCAAACGGGAACAGTACCCAACTCAGAGCTGACCCGCAACACGTTTTCGTTCAATGCGGGTAAAAAAATTACTGATAAATTGACCTCGCGGGCGTGGGTAAACTACATACGCACCACGAGCGATGGCCGCCCGCAGCAAGGCTCAAATACTACCAACATCATTGCTACTATTTTGGCAGGAACACCCGTAACGGTGGACATTAACGAGTTGAAAAACAACCTTTTTGCTCCTGCCACGCAGGCCGTTCCACCAGGTTGGACGGGCGACTTGGCACGGTCTATTGACTTGAACGGCGTGCAGAACAACCCGTATTTTGTAACTGAATTCAACCGTTTTTCTAATACCGTAGACCGTATGTTTGGCGGCACCAGTTTGAGTTACGACGTTGCGCCCTGGTTTAACGTAACAGGACGTGTGGGCACTGATTTCTTTACCGAAAACCGCCGCTCCGTAACCCGCCGAGGCACCCGTGGCCGTTTGAACGGGCAGTTTGATACCAACGATATTTTTGAGCGTGAGCTTCAAACCGACCTTTTGGCCACCGTTTCGCGCAAAATAAGCAAAGATTGGGGCTTCAAGGGAATAATAGGCCATCAGTTCAACCAGCGTACCATTCGCCGCTCGCGGGTGCAGTCGGAAGGCTTAAACATTGACCGACTTTATACTTTTGCCAACGCGCAGTCAAACGTTCCGTCCAACTTTTTTAGCCGCCGCGATTTGTTCGGCGTTTACGGCGATTTTAGTTTCGATTACAAAAACTTTTTGTTCTTGAACGTAACGGGCCGCAACGACTGGTCTTCGACTTTGCCAGTAAGCAATAATTCCTACTTCTATCCGTCGGCCAGCGCGTCGTTTGTTTTGACCGAAGCCTTTTCAAATTGGGGCATTGTGAAAAAAGACATTTTGAGCTACGCCAAACTCCGCGCCAACTACGCCAACGTAGGTTCGGACGAAGACCCCTACCAGTTGTCGTTTACGTACAATCCGCTTACGCAAGCCAGCGATATTTACACGTTCAACATTTTGTATCCCATTGGTGGCGCATCGGCTTTTGGAGCTACCAACGTGCTTCCGCCCACCAACTTGCGCCCGCAACAGCAAACTTCGTACGAGTTTGGCGCAGAGTTGAAATTTTTTGGTGGACGTGTAGGTCTTGACATGACCTATTACAAAACCCTCAATTACGACCAAATCATCTCAATAGCCGTGCCGCAAAGTACAGGCTACTCGGCACGCCGCTTAAACGTGGGCGAGATTTCTAATAAAGGTTTGGAGGCCATGCTCACCGTTACGCCCATCAAAACCCGTTCGGGTGCACGCTGGGACATGGCTTTCAATTTTAACCGCAACATCAACCGCGTAGAATCGTTGGCTCCAGGTCTGAGCGAATTTATTGTAACATCGGGCGACGGGTTCGGTATTTTTATTGCTGCTCGTCCAGGCGAAACCTTCAACATTCAAGGTGTGGGCTGGCTCCGCGACCCCGATGGCAACATTGTTATCAACCCCACCACGGGCTTGCGCACGCCTGGGCCACGCAAGTTGCTGGGCGCTATTTATCCAGATTGGACGATGGGTATCAACAACTCATTCTCGTATAAAGGCTTCGATTTCAATTTCTTGGTTGATATTCGCAAAGGGGGAGTCATCAACTCGCAAACGGTGAGCATTGTGCGCGGTAGCGGCTTGGCCGCCGAAACCGCCGTGAACGACCGCACGCCGTTTATTGACCCTGGCGTGATTCGCAACGCCGACGGGACATTCCGCCCCAACGACAAACCTGTGGCCAGTGTGCAGCAATATTGGAGTCAGTTAGACAACTCAGTGAGTCCCGAAAACAATATGTTTGATGGCTCGTACAGTAAACTCCGCGAGGTGCGTTTGGCTTATAATTTCCCCAAATCATTGGTCAATAAAACACCTTTTGGCAGTATTGCAGTGGGTTTAGAAGGCCGTAACTTGTGGATTATCACCTCAAACGTACCACACATTGACCCCGAAGCCAACGTACTCGGTACGGGCCTCATCGGTGAGGGCTTGGAGCGCGGTAGTATTCCAAGCAGCCGCACCGTGGGTGCCAACTTGAGATTTACTTTTTAAACTTTTTGTCATCGCAGCGGTGCACCGTGCCGACGAAGTTTTGTCATACCGACAAAGGAGGTATCTTGACCGCTGCGAATGGATATAGACCCTTCCTTCGTCAAGGTGACAAACAAAAGTATCAAAGCATAATAATGTCAAACGTTTTAAATATCGAATTCAAAATGAAACTACTTCAAAAATTTCAATCAAAAACAGTTCCCCCGTCGGGGGTTAGGGGGCTTCTTCTTGCCGTCGTATTGGCATTTTCAACAACGGCCTGTTTCAAAAATTCTGACATCAACATTGACCCCAACCGCTCTACTTCGGTGGACCCCGCGCTGCTGTTTTCGGGTGCTTCTACGCAATTTTCGCTCTTGCGCGTGGCCGAGCTTACTTGGCCAGTGGCTTTGATGAGCCAAATGTGGTCATCGGGCGGGCGTTGGGGCTTGGCGCAGGCGCAATACGACCAAACCCGCGTGCGCAGCGCGTGGGGACGTACCTACACCGACGTACTCAAAAACTTGGCCGTGGCCGTGGAAATTGCCCAAAATACCCAGCCTGTCAATAAAAATGCGTTGGCGCAATGCAAAATTTTGATGGCTTTTGCTTACGCCCAAACCTCGTTGCTGTGGGGCGATATTCCGTTTTCGGAGGCTGCTACGGGCAAAGTAGATTTCCCCAAATTTGACAAGCAGCAAGATGTACTCAACGGCTGCGTGGCCATGCTCGACGAAGCCATTGGCCTCATGGACCCCGCTGGCAAAGGCATCATTGCGCCCAACGATTTGTACTACGGTGGCGACATGACCAAGTGGCGTAAATTTGCCAACTCATTGAAAATGAGGATTTTATTCTCAATGGTGGACGCTGACGCTTCCAAAGGAGCGGCCATTGGGCAGTTGGTAGCGGGCGGCAACATGATTGCTTCCAATGCTGATGTGATGCAGTTCAAATATTTTAACCAACCTGGTCGTCAAAATCCGCGCTTTTCATTTACGGCTATTTTCCGTGGCGGTGTTCAGTCAGATTGGTATTGCTCCAAGCCTGTATATGACTTGTTGGTTACTTTGAAAGACCCGCGTATTCCTTATTTTTACCAGCCTGGCCCAGCGGCTACGGCCAATGAGTTCATTGCCCTCGGCCCCGTTGAAATCTTCACTACCAAGTCGGCATTGGTAAACATGAACTTGCTGAAAGCCGATTTGCCCGAAGTATCGTTTTCGTATTCGGAGCAGTTGTTGTTTGAGGCCGAGGCCATTGCGCGGGGTTTTGCCCCAGGTGGTTTTGACGCAGCCACTACCCGCATGCGGGCAGGCGTGCGTGAGTCGTTGCTATCTTTTGGCGTTCCTGCTGCCCAAGCCGATGCTTATTTGGCTACTTTACCCACGCTCACTGCCGCCAACTTTAAAACCGTACTATCGCAGCAGCAGTACTTAGATTTGTTTATGCGGCCCGTAGAAGGTTGGGTGCAGCACCGCCGTTCGGGTGTGGTAGGGCAAGAGATTCCTGCCATGACTACGCCTACGGGCGCGCCCGTGGCAGGTCTGGTACGCCGCCTGCTCTACCGCAGCGAAGAGGTAAGCTCCAACCCCAACACGCCGCCTGGCTTGACGTTGGACACGCCGCAGTGGTTTGACAAATAGTTGGTTCGCGTTGCAAAATAACATCTACAAAAATAGCGCAAGGCCAAAGCCCTGCGCTATTTTTATGTTTTTGTAATGAAATCGAAAAAGCAATCATAGCTTCCGCACCAAATGTTTTAACCTCAGCCTTTAGGCTGGGGCAAGCAAAAACAAAAACATTTTAGGGCTTTAGCCCTGACTTGTTGCAGGGCTAAAGTCCGTGGAAGTTGTCATTTTGTCGTTTACCCTACCCTAAAGCGTAGAGTAATGCGATAGATTAATTTGAGTGCGTGACAAAATCGGGGAGAGGTCGTATTAAGAGGCGTATCTAAAGGCCATTCCCTTTACCTTTTTTACCAGTTGCCCCGATTTTGTCACGCAATAAAAAATAGTAAAGTTTTGCCCAAAATGGCGTTATTTTGTATCACTTCAATCTACAAACTCCCAAACATGGCTCATTCATTTTATTCAAAACGCGACCTGCAATTTAATTTATACGAACTGCTCAATGCCGAGCAATTGACGCAATACGGCTACTATCAAGACCACGACCGCGAGTCGTTTGAGATGATTTTGGACGCTGCCGAGCAGATTTCCGAAAAAATGCTGCGACCGCTCCTGACCGAAATGGACCGCCAAGAACCGCAACTGGTGGACGGTAAAATAAGGGTGCATGAGGGTATGAAAGCCATTGTGAAACGTTTTGGCGAAGACGGCTGGATAAACGCCTTGTTTAGCTACGAAGAAGGCGGCCAACAGTTGCCCATTACAGTACAAAATGCGGCGGCTTTTATTTTTCAAGCGGCCAATTATTCGGCCAGCGTGTTTCCGTTCTTAACCACGGGCGCGTCCAACTTGATTCGGACTTTTGGCAGCAAGCAACTCATTGATACCTACACGCCGCTCATGTACAGCGGCGCGTGGCAGGGTACGATGGCCCTCACCGAACCCGACGCAGGTAGCTCATTATCAGACATTAGCACCTCGGCAGAACCCACCGATGAGGAAGGGACGTACAGAATAAAAGGCCAAAAAATTTATATTTCTTGCGGCGACCACGACGCTTGCGAAAACGTGATTCATTTGATGTTGGCCAAAATAAAAGGTGGGCCCGCTGGCACAAAAGGCATTTCGCTGTTTGTAGTGCCGCAAAAAAGATTGATTGTTGATGCCAATCAGAACCTAATCGATAACGACGTTCAAACGGCTGGAGTTTATCATAAAATGGGCTACAAAGGCGCGCCCATTGCGCATTTGATGGTGGGTTCAAACGACAACTGCTTGGGTTATTTGGTGGGCGAGCCGCACAAAGGCTTGAACTATATGTTTCAGATGATGAACGAAGCCCGCGTGGGCGTGGGCACCAACGCCGTCGCCATTGGCACTGCCGCCTACTACGCCTCGCTCCAATACGCCAAAGAACGCCCCCAAGGTCGCCTCATTTCCGACAAAGACCCCAGCAAGCCGCAGTCGCTTATTGTGCGCCATGCCGACGTAAAACGAATGTTGCTGTTCCAAAAATCTATTGTGGAGGGCGCGTTATCTTTGCTGTTGCAGTGCGGTTTGTGGAGCGATTTGGCGCACGTAGCCGAGGGCGAAACCAAAGAACGCGCCGAACTATTGCTCGATTTGCTCACGCCCATTGCCAAAAGTTACCCGTCTGAAATGTGTTGCCAAACCACGAGTGCGGCGGTGCAGATTTTGGGCGGCGCGGGCTACACCACCGACTTCCCCGTGGAGCAATTTTACCGCGAAGCCCGCATTCACCCCATTCACGAAGGCACAACGGGTATTCACGGGCTGGATTTGCTGGGGCGTAAAATTGTGATGAAAAATGGCAAAGCCGTGCAGTATTTGATGCAGGAAATGTACCAAACAATAGTGGCAGCCCGCTCGGTTTCGGGCCTTGAAAATAAGGCCAATGAGTTGGAAGAATCGGTAACGACTCTTTCCAAAACTACTGCGCATTTACTATCAATTGCCCCGCAAAATACCGAGCTATTTTTGGCCGATGCCACGCTCTATTTAGAAATGTTTGGCATCACAACCATTGCTTGGCAGTGGCTCAAACAAGCTACCGTTGCGGCGCAAGCGTTGCCCAACGCGACGGCCGAAGCCGAGCAAAATTTTTATCAAGGCAAATTGATGGCGGCGCGGTACTTTTTTGAATATGAGTTAGTTAAAGTTCAATCGTTGGCCACACGGCTACTGAGCCACGACCACGTAACCGTTGAAATGCAAACCGCTTGGTTTTGAAAAATACAAACACGCCATCAAACATATTTTCGACCTAAAATTTAGTGCATTCCCGCGTTTTTTTCACCAGCCTCTACCCGAATGGGCAGGTTGTTTTCGGCAGGGGGGAGCGGGCAGGTGGCATACGTACTAAACGCGCAGGGCGGATTGATGGCTTTGTTAAAATCAAGCGTTACTTTTCCCGTTTCGTCGGGTTTGTCGGCATATAAAAAACGCCCCGCGCCGTAGGTTTCAACACCCGCCGTTTTGTCCTTAAAAATCAAAAATAACTTGCCATCGCCTGCATCAGTTGCGGCCAATCGGTAGGTTTTCTGGTTTATTGTAAAAACCGCGTGGCCGAGCAATGGCTGTTGGCTCGTGAGGCCAATCACGTCGGTAATGGCAATGGTTTTGGGCGTTTGGGGCGCTTCAAAGGTTGCTGTTATCTTCCAATCTTCACGCACCGCAAACCGCTCAACTCCCTTAAATTGCGCCACAACGGGGTTTGCTAAGTCGCGCAGCCGCACACCATATTTAGGCCCACGCTTGATGATAAACCACCGCAATGCCCCGTGTTGCATCGTAATAGCTTTGCCGTTTTCAAACACATATTCGGGTGTAGTCGGGGCGTTTTTTAGTTCAATATCAACTCCTTTTTGTGTTTTTAGGCTCACTTTGCCGCCTTTGAGCGTTAAAACTCCCAATTTCTTGGGCGATTTTTCAGGAAAAACAAGTGCATTTGAAGCGGCACTTCCAAACGAATTGTCGCCTTCGTTGAGCCAAAAAAGCCCCGCTAAATTGAGCCAACCATCTTCGCTTTTAAGGCTTTCAATGCGGTGTTGGTGCCAAGTGTCGTAGTCGTCGGAAGTGGTAATGGCTACGAATGAGAGTAAAATTGCAACGAAAATCGGTTTCATCTTTGTTAAATTTTGGTTCGAATATAATGCTATTCCTTTTCAGAGGGTAAGTAGTTGCGTAAAATGAGGCGCGGGGCCGCCCGTGCGGTTCGCCGCTGCGACGCGGGGCCGCCCGTGCGGTTGGCCGCCGCCATGCTATTATTATTGGTGGCACGACTGATTTAATACGCTCAATAAAAGCATTTTTCGTTATTTTAAAATTTATAATTAGGTGATAACCAATGCTTTTGTAAAATATCAACCAAAAGGGAATAACTTTTTACATCAATTTTGCCAATAGCCCAAGCGTGCCACTCGTGCTTGCTTGCCGCAAAATGCAGCTATTGACTATGACTTTTGTTTAGTTTTTTAGTAAAAAAATGATAAAAAATTGGCATCTTTCATATTGCTTCCAAAGTAGTTGACAGTTTTTGAGAAATTAGTCCACAAGCATATTGCCCACTAAACATGTAGTCGGAAAAATTAG
>REAB01000146.1 GCA_004293645.1 Cytophagia bacterium
CTATGGGGCCATCAAGTAGGTGGAGTATTCCAAAATCAAGCAGAAATTGATGCTTGGAAGTTGAGAAATTCAAAAGGAGATGCATTTATTGGTGGAAATGTATACAAGCCAGGAGATATGTGGTTTCGGGATGTTCAAGGAGCTAAAAGGGCTGGACAAAAAGAAGACGCAAGTCCCATCCCTGATAGTGCTGTAAACTCAGACGATCGTACTTACTTAGGTAAAACCATCCCAGGATTCTATTATGGATTTAATTTTAATGCCGAATACAAAGGGTTTGATTTAACCATCTTTCTACAAGGTATCGGTGATGTAAAAAAATACAATTATACTCGATCAGGATTAGAATCTATGAGTGGTCCAGCGAATCAATGGGCTACCACTTTAAACAGATGGACTCCTTCAAATCCTGCTTCTGTAATGCCAAGAGCAGTATTTGGTGATCCATATGCATCAACAAGGTTTTCTTCTCGGTTTGTAGAAAGTGGTGCCTATCTTAGATTGAGAAATTTGCAACTGGGCTATACACTTCCCGCAAACTTGACTGAAAAATTAAAGTTTGCACAAAGAGTTCGTGTTTATATGAGCGCTATTAACTTATTTACTATTACTGGGTATTCAGGTCTTGATCCAGAGAATGATGGGGTGCCTGTAACTAGACAATTTGTATTTGGTATAAATGCTTCATTCTAAATCAATTATTAAGTATAAAATAGAAATTATGAATAAGAATACATTTAAACTCGCAACCTTGTTTTTACTTACTTCAATAGTAGTGATTTCTGGGTGCGATAAGAAAAAATTAGATTTATTACCAAATGGTCCCACGGAAGCAAATTATTTTGCGAGTGAGACTGACTTCAATCGTGCAGTTTTAGGGGTGTACGCAAAAATGTCTGACTTTTACCAATACAATGGTGATGCCCCAAAATCACCTATGACTATTTTTTTACTGCCAGGAGATGATATCACTACCAATAATTCCAATGAGGAATTGGAAATATTTTCTCCACTTCAGTCAGCAAGTGTAAGACCAACTCTTCTCTATTCTAGGCTCTATCAAATGATTGCTCGGGCAAATGTAGTACTAACAAAAGTAGATGGGCCTGAATCTGCTATTTACAAAACCCCTAATCTTAAAAACAGCCATAAAGGAGAAGCTTTGTTTTTGAGGGGGTTTGCTAATTATTACCTTTGGAATTATTTTGGAACAGCTCCACTGAGAAATAATAGGGTTACTAATGCCGCTGATTTTAGACCCAGTAATTCCACTGGAAGTCAACTATTGGATCAAGCTATTAAAGATTTTACCGATGCTGCGGCTTTATTACCAGCTTCTTGGGATCAAGCCAATCGTGGTAGGGTAACGGCCAATTCAGCCAACGGATTTTTGGGAAAATGCTTGGTATTCAGGGCTTCTGCAACCAATGCAGCAGCAGATTATAC
>REAB01000015.1 GCA_004293645.1 Cytophagia bacterium
CTTGCTATTCTGAAAGTTCAAATACTCAACAATAACTGGGATAATTGCTGGAATATTAAAAATGCAGCATAATCAGTCTATAATTTACACTAACAAAAAGTTTGGAGGTTATAGTTAATGCTTTACCTTAGTATCAAGTCAAAAATAAAGTACCCTTCTTGTTAATTTGTTAAAAATCAATATTTTGTCATTCTGGATTTTGTCATTCCGACGAAGGAGGAATCTGAAAGCTGATGAGCCTTAGATTCCTCCTTCGTCGGAATGACAAAATAATACTTTAATTCGCACGCATTTCTCATCTCAGCATTCATGTCTTACAATTCTAAAAACTTCTAATTTTAATGCTGCGGTAGCTCACTACGTCGCCGTGGTCTTGGAGTAAGATGGGGCCTTTGGGGGCCGAGCCAAATCTGTTGCCCCACACTCCATATTTACTACGCTCTACCAACGATTTGTAGAAATCTGAATTGCGGTCGTATTCCACTACTTTAAATCCGTTCAAATAATGCTCCACGTGGTTGTTGGGATAAACCACCACGCGGCCCTGGTTCCAATCACCAATTTTCTTAACCGCACCGCGCCGCGCCCCCGTTTTGTCGGCAGGAATGAGGTCGTAGAGTGAGCCAATGGTACGATTGCCGCTGGCACCCATTTTGGCATCGGGGTGCTTGGCATCGTCCAATATCTGAAATTCGAGTCCCACGGCCGAACCTTTTTTAACGTAGTCGGCGGGCAAACAAAGGGCTTGGCCAGGCGTGTATTCCATGACGGGCTGCAACAGTTCACGCACAAAATATTTGACGCCGCTGTTGGCACCCTCGGTGAGTTTGAAATCGAAAGTAAGCTCAAATGCCCCAAATTGCTCGGTTGTAACGATGTCGCCGCCGTTGGTAGATTCGGCCCCGTCGCCTTTGTCCACGCTCAACACGCCGTCTTTGATATTCCAGCCAGCTTTCGGGAAAGCCTCTTTGTAAGCTCCGCGCCAGCCGTTGGTGGTTTGGCCGTCCCACAAGAGTTTAAATCCTTGCGCTTTTTCTTCGGCCGCTATTTGGTTGGGAATCCAGTTTTCGATGCGCACGTTGGAAGCAGGCGCGGGCTGCAAGTTGGCGGTTTGAATGCGCACATTTTTCCAGCGTACTTGTTTGCCCTCCTCTTCTTTGTTATGGATAGAATGTACCTGCAAACAGATAAAACCACTGGCCGTTACGTTGTCTATCACGTGCGCCACTTCCACGCCATTTATGAAAGTACGCAGGCTATTTCCAATGGCTTCGATGCGGTATTTGTTCCATTGGTTAAAACGCTTAAAGGCCGTCATGGCCGACTCGTTGAGTTCGGGTACGTACAACCAACCACGGCGTGCTTCGTCATAAATACCGCCCGAATAATTGCGCTCGGAAGCATCTATTTCCATTTGGTAGCCGTGCACGCGGCCTTTGTTGTATGTTTCGTTGGACAAGCTCCTGAACTGAATTCCCGAGTTTAAGCCTTCGTCCACGTTTACTTCGCACTCAAAAATAAAGTCGCCGTAGTCTTTTTCGGTGGTTAAAAAAGAATTGGGGGTGTCAGCTACGGCGGTACCAACGATGGTGCCGTCTTTGGCTTCATACTTGGCTTGGCCGTTGAGTTGTTTCCAACCTTTGAGGGTTTTGCCGTCAAAAAGCGGAGTCCATTTGGCAGTTTGCGCCCAAGTTTGGCTCAACAAACAGATGCTTAAAAAGAGGAAGGTAATTTTTTTCATTTGTATCAATTTGAGGTTTGTAATTTGCGGTTTGGCTTTTTTTATGGAAATTTTTGTCATAATGAGACTTTCTTTTGTCACCCTGACGAAGGAAGGGGCTAAATCCGTTACGATTTCAGATGCCCGCGCGGTTTGTAATTTGAATTACCCAATTGACCAGATGCCCGCGCGGGCGGCCCTGTCTTTTGTTAGCATGACAAAAAATGACCATTGACCAATGCCCCTCTGACCTACAACGGGTGTTTCAAGGTATTGACAATGTAGTCGCGGTTGGTGATGGCGCACGAGAACGGCGTTTTGCCCACGTCTGGTACGCCGTCGAGTTCGATAATGCCCCAACCTTTGAATTTAATTTTTTTGATGGCCTTAAACACCGCCACTACGTCCACGTTGCCGCGCCCCAGCTCCACAAATTTATAGGCTTTGGGGGCGTTGGGCTTGTCGAGCAGCGGGCTCATGGTGTCTTTGAGGTGAAAACTGTGCAACATATCTTTGTACTGTATCACCGCTGTTTCGGGCTTGCCCCCGCCCTGCCGATAATGCGCAATATCGAGCAGCAATTTAGCGTATTTGGGGTTCATGTTTTGCACGATTACGTCTATTTCTTCGGGCGTTTCGCCGAGTTGGTTCATGTGGTTATGATACACCGCTTGAACGCCTAAATCGGCGGTTTGTTTGCCTATCTCGTTCATTACCATTGCCAATCTTTTGAGCTCTTCGTTGGTGGGCGGGCGGTTTTTGGGGCGGGCCGAGTTGGTCATCTGAATGGCCGAACCGCCCAGGGCTTTCACGAAACTGGCGTGCGCCACGTGCATATCAATGGTACTTTGTTCTTTGGCGGGGTCTATTTCTACATTGCCGCTCGAAAACATAGCCAAATCCAGTTTGTGTTCGTCGAGTAGTGCTTTGAGCTCTTGCACGCGGTTGCGATAAGGCCCAAACGTGTTGGCGCGGAGTTGAATGCCTTTGAAACCCAACGAAGCCACTTCGCGGATAGCCACGTCGTCTTTTCCACCCCAAGTAATGGCCGAGTAAGCAATTTTTAAGTCCGTTTTTTTGAATATTTCGGCCATCAAATCGTTACTTAACAATGCTCCCGAAGATACGAGTACTAAATTTTCTAAAAATTTTCGACGAGAAAGTTCCATATTTGAAGCCTGTTTTTGAATAAAGACACGTTTAATACTAAACTAACCTTATTGGTTTGAAAAAGAAATCTTCCGCCCCGTCCACGGGCTTTTTTGGGCTACTTCATCGGCTATTTTTTGGCTACACTTTGTTGGCCTATTTGCTTTGTTATTTTGTGCCAACGGGGCATTGGATTGCTGGTTTTGTAATGTTATCGGTGCCAGTGGTTATGCTGATTCATTTTATTTTTGTCGTTTTTGGGTTGGTATTTCGTCGTCGTTTGGCGCGGCTGTCGGCGGTGGCGTTGTTGTTGAGCTTTCCGTTTTGGAGTCGTACTTCGCCCGTGTTGCGCCCGTTGTTGCGTAGTTTTGATAAAACAAAAAGTGCCTCAAAAAGCCCCCAAAGCCCTATTTTAACGGTGATGAGCTACAACGTGATGTCGTTTGACGTGCTGCGACATTTGGACAATATTGCACCAAAAAACGCCTTAGACCTTATCGAATGGGCAAAAAATGCCGATGCCGACGTAAAGTGCTTCCAAGAATTTTATACCCACAAAACGCGCCCCAACTTCGTTTTATTGGAAGAATTCAAAAAAGCGGGCTACCCCTATTATACGCTTTTACACCCCAAAATTGCACCTGATGAGGAAGGATTTTTGGGTGTAGCTATTGTTTCGAAATACCCCATTGTGGCGCGGGGCGAGCAAGAATTTGAGAACCAAAATGGCATGGTTTGGGCGGATTTAAAAATCAAAAAAGACACCATTCGCGTCATTAATGTGCATTTTCGTTCGATGGTGGTGCGTTTTGCTGGCCTCAAAGAAGCCTACAAAGACCGCGATTACCAAGACGGTAAAAAAGAAATGAAGTGGGTAACGTCGCGCCTAAAATATGGTTTTGAACACCACGCCGAAGAAATAAAAAGCATTAATGCTTGCGTTGACAGCAGCCCGCATCCCGTTATTTTGTGCGGCGATTTCAACGAAACACCTTACAGTTATACGTACGGGCAAGTACGGCAGCGGCTGAACAATGCTTTTGAAGACGCGGGTACGGGCTTCGGGTTTTCGTACCGCAATGCCCCCAAATATATCCGCATTGACAACCAGTTTTACGACCCAAAAGCCTTTGAAATACAAAGTTTCAAAACCCGAAATGACATTTTGTATTCAGACCATTTTCCTATTTTTGGGCGTTATAAAATAAAGTTTTAGCCTCAATTCAATGATACTTTACGCACACTTACGAACTTTACAGCATTATCAAATAACAAATACCAGATAACAAATATCTGCGCAAGCGCAGTAAAATTTATCAATAATATAAAATACTGAAAATCAAATAGTTACAAACTTTCAATTTGCTGTAAAATATGTTTTTCAATACAAACCGCAGTACAATATTTTGTTCCAAATTTTTAATGCGATTGTCCCAAGTGCCATTATCCGTGTCTTCACGGACGACTCCCGTATAAATTATAGTTGAACCACAAATAGCAAACCTGCGGGTTAATATTAGCCAATGTGGCCCCGCACAAACCTCAAATAAAAAAATGCGTCCCAAAATTGTTTTAGCTTTTAGTGGAGGTTTAGATACCTCTTTTTGTGCCAAATATCTCACCGAAGACCGTGGCTACGACGTATATTCGGTATTGGTAGATACGGGTGGTTTTACTGCCCAAGAACTCGAAGCCGTGGAGGCGCGGGCGTATTCGCTGGGCGTGGTGAAGCACGTAACGGTCTCAAAAACAGGCGATTACTACAATAAATGCCTCAAGTATTTGGTGTTTGGCAATATTCTCAAAAACAATACTTACCCGCTTTCGGTGAGTGCCGAACGTATTTTCCAGGCCATAGCCGTGGGCGAATACGCCCGCGAGATTGGCGCGTCGGCTATTGCGCACGGCAGCACGGGCGCGGGCAACGACCAAGTGCGGTTTGACATGGCTTTTAGAATACTCGTTCCCGCCGCCGAAATCATCACGCCCATCCGCGATTTGCGCCTCTCGCGCGAGGCCGAAATAGAGTACCTCAAAGCCAAAGGTGTAAACCAGGAGTGGCACAAGGCGGCTTATTCTATCAACAAGGGCCTTTGGGGCACGTCGGTGGGCGGCAAAGAAACCCTTACTTCCGACCAGTATTTACCCGAAAATGCCTTTCCAACGCAAGTTTCCAAAACCGACCCCGAAGAAGTAACGCTGCATTTTGAAAAAGGCGAATTCAAAGGACTCAACGGTAAAACTTACGACAACCCCGCCGAGGCCATTTTGGCACTTTCTGAAATAGCCGCGCCCTTTGGTATTGGCCGCGACATTCACGTGGGCGACACCATCATTGGCATCAAAGGCCGCGTGGGTTTTGAGGCTGCCGCGCCGCTCATTATCATCAAAGCCCACCACACCCTCGAAAAACACGTATTGAGCGAGCAACAGTTGTATTGGAAAGAACAATTGGCCAACTGGTACGGCAGTTTGCTCCACAAAGGGCAGTTTTTAGAACCCGTGATGCGCAACATCGAAACGTTTTTGACCGATACCCAAACCCACGTAACGGGCCAAGTGCGGGTACATTTGGCTCCTTACCGTTTTCACGTGATGGGCATTGAGTCGCCGTTCGATTTGATGTCGCCCGTGTTTGGTAGCTACGGCGAAATGAACAACGCTTGGACGGGCGACGACGTGCGCGGCTTCTCAAAAATAGTATCAAACCAAGTAATGATTTATCAGAAAATCCAAGAGCGAGCAGAGGGGGGGAGTGAGTGATTGGTGATTATCAAAACTTGAAGCAACTTTTCCTCTTAGAAATGAGTGTTTAACAAAGTATCATTTTGTCATGCCGACGAAGGAGGCATTTTTACGATATTGACAAGATGCCTCCTTCGTCGGCATGACAAAATCTAAATTTGTTTTTTTTACATCATCGCTTTCCCCTTTAACCTTTTGCCCCTTTTCAACTCCCTATGATTTACATCAAAAATTGGTCTGAATTAGCCACCGACAAAGTAGCTACCGATTATTTAGAACAATACGTTTTTCCTGCTTATTTCAACACTTGCCGCTGGTTTGCGGGCAAAGCGCGGGCGCAAAATACGTTCCAATTTCAGCAATTGCTGCCCGTTTCGGAGTTGGCCTACATTGCGCTGGTAGAAGTAACCTATCACGACGGCGAACCCGAATTATACCAACTCCCGCTTACTATTTCGACCCGCGAAACGCCCGAAAAAGGCGTACTTTGCCCCACCACGGGTGGCCGCCTCATTGACGCTATCTACGACGAAGATTTCCGCAAAACCCTCTACAATGGCATTTTTTCAAATATCAAATTACAAATAACAGATAACAACTCATCATTGAACATTGAACACTCAACACTCAGCACTCAACACTCAGCACTCAACACTCAACACTCAACACTCAGCACTCAACACTCAGCACTCAACACTCAACACCCAACACTCAACACCCAACATCCAACACTCAACACTCAACACTCAACACTCAACACTCAACACTCAGCACTCAGCACTCAACACTCAGCACTCAACACTCAACACTCAGCACTCAGCACTCAACACTCAGCACTCAGCACTCAACACTCAGCACTCAACACTCAACACTCAGCACTCAGCACTCAACACTCAACACTCAACACTCAACACTCAACAATCGCTTTTTCGCGTGGCAAGGGCATGGAATATACCGACCTGCCAGCGCAGATTTCATCGCGGGTATTGGGGGTAGATTCGAGCAATTCGGCCTTGATTTTTGGCGAAAAATATTTTTTTAAATTGTACCGAAAGTTATTTGAACAGACCAATCCCGAAGTGGAAATGGTTAGTTTTTTGACCCAAAACGCCGCTTTTTCGCACATTCCAGCCTTTGCGGGGAGTTTTGCGTGGCAACGTGCGGGTCAGCCCGACATTACGCTCGGCATGGCGCAGTGCATGATCAAAGCCGACAAAGACAATTGGGTGCTAACGGGCGACTTCCTGAACGACTTTTTGTACGGCGTGCCAAATGGGCTTTTTGCGGTAAAAGAAACGGTGTTTGACCAAATAGCACTGCTTGGCAAGCGCACGGGTGAAATGCACCTCGGTCTTTACGCTCCCCAGGCCGAAGCGGCTTTTGCACCCGAGCCTTTTACCGACGCGTACCGCCAATTTTTGCTCGCTCGGCTGTCGGGTTTGTTGGAACGCCGATACGCGCTGCTGCTGGAAAAATACTTGGAACTCGACGCACCTACGCAGCGGTTGGCTTGGATTTTTATGGAAGCCAAAGAACTCATTGACGATTTTGCCCAAGAACTATTGACCCGCCCCCTCGACTCGCTACGCATCAGGATTCACGGCGACTACCACTTGGGGCAAGTTTTGACCGACAACGGCGACTTTATTTTGCTCGATTTTGAGGGTGAACCCGAAGCCAGTATTGCCGACCGTAAAATAAAACACAGCCCGCTCAAAGACGTAGCGGGCATGATTCGGAGCTACCATTATGCCGTGAGTGCCAAGCTCTTCAACAGCACCGAAACCCAAAACGACGACCCCGAAAAACTGCTCACCGTAACCGACCGTTGGTATAAACTCATGCGCGACACTTATTTTGACGCTTATTTGGAGGCTTTCGGTTGGCCGCACCCGTTGTTTAAGAGTCAAAATGAAGTCAATTTTTTGCTGCTTTATTATTTGTTAGAAAAAGCCGTTTATGAGTTGGGCTACGAAATCAGTTACCGCCCGTCGTGGGTCAAGATTCCGCTCAGAGGGATTGTGGAGGTAATACGCGAAATTGAGAAACTAAAAGAACCGTCGGTCAGAATTAGTAGGTTGGGAAAATAAC
>REAB01000081.1 GCA_004293645.1 Cytophagia bacterium
TAATTCGATACCAAGGATTTTTGTATATAAATCTGCTGCTTGCATCTCTTAGAATTTTGATGCAAAGTTAGACATTACCACTAAATTTACGAAAATGCCTATCTTCTGACAATTTACCAATCAAATGAACTGGAATAAACTCGAAACAGCCGAGCAATTGGCCCACATCAACCAAGAATCTTTTACACAACCCATTTTAATTTTAAAACACAGCACCACTTGCTCCATCAGCGTAGCGGCATTGGGACGCTTAGAGCGCAGTTGGACGCAAGAAGCCGTGGGCAATTTGAAACCTTACTATTTAGATTTGTTGCGCTATCGGCCCATTTCCGCCCAAATAGCCGCCGAATTTGCCGTAACCCACGAATCGCCGCAGGTTCTCATCATTCACAATGGCAAAAGTATTTACGATGCGTCGCACTTCAACATTCGGTTTGACGAAATAAAAAAAATGGTGAATGAGTAAGTGGGAAATGAGTAAATGGTGAATGAGTAAGTGATAGATGAGTGAGTGGTGAATGGCAATTTTGATTACTTTTGTGGGCTTTTTTTAGTCAAAAATTTACAAATTGTCGTCAAGCCATGTCGCAAAACGTTAAAATTGCCCTCTTCATTGTTATTTCAGTATTGCTCGTAACTTTTACTTTTTACGGTTGGCAAATTACCCAAACGCCTAATTTTCAACAAGATAAAGACAAAGATTTCGCGCTTTTGATTCCCGAAGGTGCCACTTATGATACTGTGTTGGACAGTCTTAAAAAGCACGAAGTACTCAACGACCATATTTCGTTTCGTTTTATGGCCAAACTCCTCAACTACCCCGAGCGCGTGCAGCCTGGCCGCTACATTCTCAAAAAAAACATGGGAAACTGGGCGGCACTTCAAAAACTACGACACGGCCAGCAAGACCCCGTACGGCTTACTTTCAATAATGTACGCCTCAAAGAAGACCTCATCGAGCGCATTGGTACGCGGTTTGCGTTTGGTCCACAAAAATTAGGAGAACTACTACGCAACGATTCGGTTTGCCAAAAATATGGCTTCGACACCACCACCATTGTCAGTATGTTTTTGCCCAATACCTACGAAATATTTTGGGATACGCCGCCCCAAAAACTACTGGGCAGAATGTACGACGAATACCAAAAATTTTGGACTCCTGCGCGGCTGGCTAAGGCCAAAGAAATAAATCTAACGCCCGTGCAAGTGGCTACGTTGGCCTCTATTGTGGAAGAAGAACAAAGTCCTAAGCGCGACGAACGCCCGCGCATTGCGGGTATGTACATCAACAGGCTACGGACCAATATGCCCCTCCAAGCCGACCCCACCATCAAGTTTGCACTCAAAGATTTTGGTATTAAACGCATCTTAATCAATCAGTTGAGCGTCAGTTCGCCTTACAATACGTATCGCAATACGGGCTTGCCTCCTGGGCCTATTCGACTGGCCGAACTCAACTCGCTCGACGCGGTGCTGAATTACGAAACCCATAATTACACGTATATGTGCGCCAAAGCCGATTTTTCGGGCTACCATGCCTTTGCCGAAAACTACCAAGACCACCTCATCAACGCCATGAACTACCAAAACGCGCTGGACCAACGGAAAATTTTGAAGTAAATGTTCATCTACGAATACAAAAACATCAGGGTGCGCTACGCCGACACCGACCAAATGGGCTACGTTTATTACGGAAACTACGCCCGTTTTTATGAGATTGGCCGCGTGGAAGCCCTGCGAAGTTTGGGAATGTCGTACCGAGAATTGGAACAAGAAGGCACTATGATGCCCGTTTACGATAATTATAGCCGCTACTTACTACCCGCCCGCTACGACGACCTGCTGACCATCAAAGTAACGATTTCGCAATTGCCCACGGTGCGCATGGTGTTTGCGTACGAAATAATCAACCAAGACGGCGCGTTGCTCAACACTGGCCAAACCACGCTCATTTTTTTGAACCGCCAAACCAACCGCCCCACGCGCATACCAGCCACGCTGTTGGCCAAGTTGAAGCCTCATTTTGAGTAAATCTGTTCGTAAAACAATGTAGATTATGGTATCAATGTCGTTTAGTTAAGGAATTTCTATCTATCAAAACCTCACCCTGAATCCTTTGCTCAATGGGTAGGGATTTCAAATTTGAGCCTAACTAATGACATGGATACTTACATCACAAAAAGGAAAAAATTGTACAATTTATTGGAACAAAATTTAGAATGTTTGACGTTACTTCAAATTTCAAAATCATTTTCCAGCGCGTGTCTATACTTTTTAAGGGGTACTATATTTAACGCCAGCCTCCGCCCAGTGCCTTATAAATTGCGATATGGGCTTGATTTTGACGTTTTTGAGTACTGACCAATTCTAACTTACCTTGCAATGCATTCTGTTGAGCAAATAATACCTCCAAATACGTAGCCCGACCCGTACGGTAGAGCTTGTCGGAGGTGCTGATGGAGCGAGTTAGCAAGGCCGTTTCTCGGGTTTTGAGGTCAAACATACGCCGTAAGTTAGCAAGGTTGCTCAATTGGTTATTTACTTCCACGTAGGCGTTTAATATTGTTTTTTGGTAACTGTAAAGTGCCTCTACCTGCGCTGCCTGAGCTCCGCTAAATTGCGCTTCTATTCCTTTGCGATTGATGATAGGCCCTGCTAAATTTCCTATCAACGAATACGCAATAGATTGTGGCGTACTCAATAGAAACTTGGGACTAAATGCCTGAAAACCCAAAGAGCCAGTTAGCACGAGCGAAGGGTAAAAAGCTGCACGAGCTACATGCACATCGGTTTTGGTGGCCATAAGTTCGAGTTCGGCGGCTCGAATATCTGGCCGATTTTTGAGCATATCCGACGGCACTCCCGTCCCTATTTGCGCAGGGATTGCTCGGTTAAAACGACTTTTATCGCGCAAAATCGGCTGTGGAAAACGTCCCAACAGCGTATTCAAAAAGTTTTCGGCTTCGGTAATGGTTTGCAGCAGCTCAATTTCGAGGTTTTGGGCATTGAGCAACTGCGCCTCAAACTGCTCCACGGCCAACTCATTACTGGCCGCTGCTTGTCGTTGTATTTTAACAATCTCAAACGCATTTTGCTGAATCTGAATGGTTTGCCGCACAATGTCCAATTCATTGTCTAACGCCAGTAGTTCATAATACGCCGCCGATACGTCGGCTACTAAGTTGGTAATAACCCAGTTTTTGCCCTCAACACTCGCCAAGTACCTCGAAATAGCCGATTGCTGCTGGTTGCGTAGCTTTTTCCAAATGTCCACTTCCCACGACGATTGCAAGCCAATGAACAAATCGGGCAAGTTGACAGGAATGAGTTTTCCCTCAACAATGTCGGTAGTGGCGTTGCCCGCACCGTCCATGGTGTAAAGGCCAAACCTACGCAATGCTGTCGCTCCGCCTGCTGCTACGGTAGGGCGCAGCAGTCCCTCACTGGCCCGCACGCCCGCCCGAGCCATCTCTATGCGTTGGTAAGCAGTGAGGAGGTCGAGATTGTTGGTCAAGGCTTCATCAATGAGGCTATTCAGGGTGGAGTCGGCAAAATAAGCCCGCCAGTTGAGCGTGGCTACGTTGGCAGTGTCGGTGGGTGCAGAGCCAAACGTTTCGGGTGCGGGCGGCATGGCTCGCTGAGTAACTACTTGCGGTACTTTACAGCCCGATAGTAGCAACACCACTATCAAGCAAAGTGAATAGTATTTTTTATTTAATTCCATTGTTTTAACTTTTCTTCGGTGAGTGGTTTTTCTTCTTTTTTTCTACCGCCCCCAAACTTATCAGCAAGGGTAGCAAAGATGAGGTATAGCCCAGGAATGACGATAACGCCAAAGACCGTACCAAACAACATTCCTCCAGCGGCGGCAGTGCCAATCGTTCGATTGCCAACGGCTCCAGCACCCGTGGCAAACATTAACGGTATTAAACCTGCTATGAAGGCGAACGAAGTCATTAGGATTGGCCGTAATCGTATTTTTGCAGCCTCAATAGCAGCTTGAAATGGAGTCAATCCATCACGGTGCCGCAGGGTGGCAAACTCCACAATCAGAATGGCGTTTTTCCCCAATAATCCGATGAGCATAACCATTGCAATTTGCGCATAGATATTATTTTCTAAACCGAACATTGTCAAAAACAAAAACGTACCGAATATTCCCGTAGGCAGCGAAAACACAACAGGTAAAGGCAGTAAAAAGCTCTCGTATTGCGCTGATAGCAACAAATACACAAATAACAAACAAATCAGGAAGATGTAAATAGCTTGATCACCGGTCTCTACCTCGTCACGGCTGATACCTGCCCAATCTATGTCATAGCCGTTGGGGAGTTTTTCACGGGCGGTTTCCTGAATGGCTTTGATGGCACTGCCACTACTAAAACCATCAGCAGCTTCGCCGTTTAATTCGGCGGAGGGGTACATGTTGTAACGGGTAACTTGGTCCACGCCATAGACTCGCTCAATACTGACAAAAGCCGAAAGAGATACCATTTCGTCGTCGTCGTTCTTGACGTACAAATTCAAAATGTCTTCGGGTTTGGCTCGGTATTGCGGCAATGCCTGCACCATCACCTTATACATTTGCCCGTATTTAATGAAATTAGTGGCGTATTCACTTCCCAGTAAGGTTTGTAATGTACTCATAGCATTATTAACCGTTACCTTCTTTTGAGCCGCTTTGTCTTCGTCAATGTGCAACAAGTATTGCGGATAGCTGGCATCAAAAATCGTAAAGGCAGAAGCTATTTCGGGTCTGGCTTTTAGGTCTTTGATGAACTGTTTTACCACAATTTCCATGGCTTTGAAATCACCGTTACCCGTTTTGTCCAACAATCGCAACTCAAAACCGCTGGCGTTACCGTAGCCTGGCACGGCTGGTGGTGGAAAAAACTCCAATTTGGCATCTTTGATGTGCTGGGTTTTCTCCATCACCAACGCTATCGCTTCATCTACTGATTCTTTGCGTTTAGCCCAATCTTTAAGGTTGATCAAGCAAGTACCGTAGGTAGCCCCCGTTCCATCTGAGAGAATATTTGTGCCTGCCAATGTCGAAATAGACTCTACCGATTCGAGGTCTTTACAAGAACGTTGTACCTCATTGACAATGGCTTTGGTTCGCTCCAAGGTAGAACCCGACGGTGTGGTAATACTCACGTAAAATGTCCCTTGGTCTTCGTTGGGGATAAAACCTGTGGGAAGAAATTTACCCAACAAACCGATCCCTATGCTAAATAAAAGCAACACCCCAAAAGTAATGATACGACGATTAAGGATGAGGTCTAAAAATCGTTGGTAACGAATAGATAAACGATCGTACCACCGGTTAAAGCCCCCAAAGAAACGGGCTAAGAAACCACTGCCGGCGTGTTCACCGTGGTTATTTTTCAAAAACAGGCCGCACAAAGCAGGCGTAAGTGTTAGCGCACTGATACCCGACAGGATAATCGAAATCGCCATCGTGATTGAAAACTGCTTGTAGAAAATACCGACGGGACCAGTCATAAAAGAAGTTGGCACAAACACTGCCGACATCACCAACGTAATGGCAATAATAGCCCCGCTGATTTCTTTCATGGCTTTTTCGGTCGCTTTTCGTGGGGTGTATTTACCTGTTTCAAGTTTGGCATGAACTGCCTCCACGACCACAATGGCATCGTCAATCACAATACCAATGGCCAACACCAACGCAAAGAGCGTAATAAGATTGAGCGAAAATCCGAATAATTGCATGAAGAAGAACGTACCAATCAACGAGACAGGAACAGTAATAGCGGGAATAAGTGTAGAACGAAAGTCCTGCAGGAATAAAAACACGACAAAAGCCACTAAAATAAAGGCTTCGATGAGCGTTTTGATCACCTCGTGCACTGAAGCATCCAAAAAGCGAGATACATCGTAGCTAAATTCATACTCCATTCCTTTGATAAACACCCGCTCTTTGATGCCTTCCATGCGTTTTTTGACGTTGGCAATCACTTCGCTGGCATTAGAACCCGGCAATTGTTTGAGCATAATGGCGGCTGTAGGCCTGCCATTGATTTTTGCTTCTACGTCAAAATAAGTAGTTCCAAATTCTACATCGGCCACATCTTTGATGCGCAAGATTTCCCCGTCTGCCGTTGATTTGATGGGAATATTCTCATACTGTTCCTGAGTGTTGTACCTGCCAGAATATTTTACCACGTACTGCAACGCCTGCGGCGTTTTGTCGGTGCTTTCGCCTACTTTTCCTGGGGCAGCTTCTACATTTTGCTCTTCTAAAGCCTCTAAAACATCGTCCGTTGACAAATTATACGTGAGCATTTTATCAGGTTTGAGCCAAATGCGCATGGCGTATTCTCTTGCCCCCAAAATATCAGCATATCCTACCCCTTTTACCCTTTTGAGTTCGGCCAGAATGTTGATGTCAGCAAAATTGTAGAGAAACTTCTCCTGCATGGTGGTATCAGAACTGTAAATATTCAGATACATCAGCATCGCATTTTCTTCTTTGGCAATTTTTACCCCGTTTCGAATCACTTCTGCGGGCAGCTCACCCATAACGGCAGCCACTCGGTTTTGGACGTTTACGGCGGCTACATCGGGGTCAGTTCCCACTTCAAAAATGATTTGTACGACGCCCACCCCATCATTACCAGCATCCGATGACATGTATTTCATGCCTGGCACACCGTTTATAGCTCTTTCTATGGGTACAAGTGCCGCTTTGGTTACAGTTTCGGCATTTGCTCCCGTGTATTCTACTGTTACGTTTACTTCGGGGGGCGCAACACTCGGAAACTGCGTCATGGGCAGTCGAGTGAGCATAAGTAGCCCCAATAGCGTGATAAGCAGGGCTATCACGATAGATAGCACTGGCCTATGAATGAATTGATTGAACATGGTTCTTTGTTTTAAATCCTACAAAATTGAGATTATTCCTTTCCTAAGCGAGCCATAATTTGGCGCATGGGTACGAGTTGGCCTTGAATCTTGTCGCCGTCGTTTACATTCTGAATACCCTCGTAAAGGATTTTGTCTGATGTACTCAGCCCTGACTCAATCACATAAAGTTGCGGAAGGCGTTGTAAGATTTTGACATTACGAATGCTCACCGTGTTTTGAGCATCTACCACATACACGCAGTTTTTGTCCTGTACCTCAAATACCGATTTTTGCGGCACTATCAAGGCGTTTTTGATGGGATTGGTCAGGCGTACTTTGCCACTTGCTCCATTTTTTAGCACTTGCTGCGGATTAGGAAACTTGGCACGAAAGGCAATATTTCCTGAGTTTTTATCAAATTCACTGTCAATCGTTTCAATGATACCCACTTGCGGATATAGTTGATTGTTAGCCAATAACAATGACACACTTCGCCGTTTGTTGACTTCGTTTTGTGCCGTAAAATCTAAGTATTCCTTTTCAGATACGTTGAAATAAGCAAATACTTCTTGGTTGTTGGAAATAGTAGTCAGCAATGTACCATCATCTACCAAACTGCCTACTTTGTTAGGAATTCGGCTGATGGTGCCGCTGAACGGCGCTTTGATGTCGGTCAAAGACAACTGCAATTGCGCACTGGCTGCATCAGATTGGGCTTCTTCGATTTTGGCTTTCAGGGCTTCCAATTTTGACTCGACAATGTCCAACTCCGATTTTGCTACCACGTTTTGCTCTACCAAAAGTTTGGTATTTTTGATTTCCAATTCAAGCGTTTTTGCCTCTGATGTGGCACTTTTCAACATCGCTTGGGCTTTCAGCAATTCCTGGCGGTATGCTTGTCCGCTGATTTTGAACAGCACTTGTCCTGCCCGCACAGGTTTGCCTTCATCTACAAAAATAGCTTCAACGTAGCCTTTGATTCTGGCTCGCAACTCAACGTTTTGAAGTGAATTGATCGTGGCTACGTAGTCTTTCGAGTACGTTGTATCTATTACAATAGGATTGGTAATAGGGAATTTGGCTTCGGCTTTTTGTTCAGTTTTTGAGTCTTGCGAACATGCCAATAGAAATAACAGACAAGCATAACTGCCTGTCAGCATGAATATTTTTTTCATTTTAATAAGGTTAAAAGAGTGCGTGACAAAATCGGGGCAACTGGTAAAAAAGGTAAAGGGAATAGCCTTTAGATACGCCTTTTAATACGACCTCTCCCCGATTTTGTCACGCACTCAGGTTAAAATATAACAAAGGTGGGTATAGCCATAAATGCTAAAACAGAGCTAATCAACAGATTAGCTAAAAAAGTGAGATAAAATAATTGGATTATGCCTGTTGGGGCGGAGGAGACACTATTTCAGGATGAAACTGTGTGGCAAAAATATCCTCGTAGTTAAGAGGAATGAATTCAGAGAAACTAACTGTATTGAGATGAATCAATGAAAACTCAATGGAAGGTTGAAAATAAAGTAAGATTTTGGCAATTGAGATACTGCCTCCGTCTTCTGTATCATGTTCTTCATGCTCGGCAATGGCATTTTCAAAACCAAGTATTTGTTCTAACACCAACTCTGAAATACTCTCAATATCGTTATAGGCTAGGTTCTCAGGTATGGAATCAGGTTGAGCATCGGGCGTGTCAATACTGCAATTGAGGATGTGCAAAGCCATCAATAGCCAGAATGAACGAAAGACGATATACCTGCGAAGAAACTGCATTGATTACTTAAATAGTTAAGCATAAACCCTGAATATATGCTATTATGGCAGAATACAAACAGTAATATGGGTTATTTGATAGCATGGTAGTTAACCAATGAAAAAAGAAATTGAAGACTAAAAGTAAACGAGTTTTGGAAACAATTTAAGATAAGTTCTGCTGCAAAGGTACGCTAATTGTAAATAAGTAGTTGAACAAATTTTGTTAACCTTTGTTTTGAAAAAACGTTATTGTTGCAAACGCCGATGTGCTTCCAAAGCCGCCGCCACTGAGTCGGTAGGCCAAAGGGTGGTTTCGTTCCCCCACGTATTGGTAACGTACGTAATGAGTTCGGCTATTTCGAGCTCTTTGAGAGCGGCGTTGCCTGGCATGGGGCGGGTGTAGGTTTTGCCTTCTACGGTCACTGGTTGGTTTTGACCAAATTTTATCCAAACGGCCAGTTTGTTCTTGTCTTTCAAGTAGTTGGCATCAATGCGCGGATAAAGCCCCACCAAACCTTGGCCGTCTTTGCCGTGGCAGTTGGCACAATAAGTTTGGTAATGTCCAAAACCCTCCGCCAAATATTGGTCGCGCTTCACCGCCTGCCGGTCCTGGCAACCTACCAAAAAGTATAAAGTGAAAAGTGTAAAGGTTAAAGTGCAGAGTTTAGAAAATGTCGGGTTCAGCAAGGCCGCCCGTGCGGTGCAGAATGTTGAGTGCATATCAACGAAGATGCTATTTGCTTTAACCTTTACCCCTTCAATGCTTACCCCTTTCACCTTTAACCTTCTAATAATATTCTTTGCGTAGTTTTTCAATGTCTTCCATGAGTTTGTTTACGCCTTCGTCGGTGGTGCCGTCGTAACGCAATAGTTGTTGCTTAATGCCCTCTTTGTCAATGACGGTGTAGGGCTGATTGGTGGCGCGGACGCGGCCTTGTTTGTCTATCAAAATAAACGTGCCGTCGTGTACAAATCCGCCCTCGGCGGTTGAATCTTCGGCGGGGGTTTGGGCTACCAAATAGCTTTTGCTGATGTCGTAAATTTGGGTGCGATTGCCCGTCAAAAACTGCCACTGGTTGCCCGTTACGCCCAATTCGTCGGCATATTTTTTCAAAACAGCGGGGGTATCGTGCGCAGGGTCAATGCTGTGCGATAGAAAGACAATGTCGGGGTCTCCCTTAAATTTTTGATACACTTTCAGCATTTGTCGTTTCATAACGGGGCAAATGGTGGGGCAAGTGGTAAAGAAAAAATCGGCCACGTAAATTTTGCCTTTCACCGTTTCTTGGGTTACGGTGTCGCCATATTGGTTCACAAACTTAAAAGCGGGAATGGTATGATACAGCGTGTCGGTTGTTTCTTTGCCGTTTACTATTTTGGTAATGGGTTCGCGCTCGCCCCAAATCGGCAAACGCTCATTGTCGTTGCCACCGCAAGCGGCCAAGCAAAGCACCAATGCTACGTATTTTGGCCAAAGTTTAATGTTCATTTAAAAAGTTTGAAGTTTGTTATTTACTGTTTGATATTTGTTATTTGAATCAAGGATTGCTTCCCAAAAATTTTTGTGCTTGGTTCATGCTTTGGAGCATTTTGTCGCGTACGGTGTTGATTTTTACTTTTTCTGCCTCCAAATAAGGCATTGCATCGGCTACTTTCAAGGTTTTGAGCGAGTCGGCTTTGTAGTCGTGCATCCAGTCCATCATGGCCGAGTCGGCATCTTTAAGAGCTTCGCTGAGGGCGAGGCCGTCGGTTTTGCGCTTTTCGAGGGCGGGGGTTGCTTTCAATTTAAAGAGGCTGTCGGTGGTGGCAATATCTTGGCTCACTTGTTCTTGCAGTTCGAGCAATTTACCCGATTGCGGCATCACTTCGTCGTGAATGGCAAACACTTCTTTTTCTAATTTTTCTACGCCGCTTCGGTCTTCGCCGCAAGCCCATAAAGCACTGATTACCAAACAAAAAACTATTTTTTTCATAAGATTGTAATTTATTTTAATTGTTTTTTTTTACTGACTTTCGCAGAATTAGTGTAAATCAGCTACTTTCATTTACATTATCGTTCACTTTATTTTAACCTCAAAACAGCTTGGCTTGGACTTTATCGGCGGTTTGGGTCATTTGCTGTTGCAATAGTTCGCGGGCATTTTGTACAATCACCTCCGACGGTTTTTTGCCGCCAATCATCTGCGCCAGCTCCATGACGCGTTCCTCAAAAGATAACTTCTTGATGCGGCTCACTGTTTTGTCGGCGGTGTTATCTTTATAAACAAAATAATGCGCCGTGCCTTGCGCCGCAATTTGGTGCAGGTGCGTAATCGAGATAACTTGGTGATTTTGAGCCATATCGCGCATCATATTTCCCATTTTGATGGCAATCTCGCCCGACACACCCGTGTCTATTTCGTCAAAAACAATAATGGGCAGTCGGCGTTTGTTGGCCAAAATATACTTGATGGCCATCATCAAGCGCGAAAACTCACCGCCCGAAGCCACATTTTTGAGGGGCTGGGGCTTGATGCCTTTGTTGGCACTAAACAGCACCGATACGCTATCGGTACCGTCGGTGGTGGGTGCAATGTGTTGGTGCTGAATCGTCAGGGTTGCGTTCGGAATCCCTAAATCGGTTACGTAGCGCACCACCGACTGCTCGATGGCGGGCAGTACTTTTTGGCGCGTGTTAGAGAGCGCCACCGCCGATTTATTCAATTTTTCGAGGGCTTTTTCTCGGGCGGCTCGGGCCGTAGCAATGGTTTCGTCCAAATTCAAAACACTGCTTACTTTTTGTTCGAGCGCGTCTTGAATAATCAACAAATCGGCGATTTTTTTAACTTGGTGTTTTTGTTGGAGTTGGTAAATCAAGGCCAACCGCTGCCGAACATGCTCGGCCTGTTCGTCGTCTATTTCTACGTTTTCTTGTTCATAATTTATTTCTTCGGCCAAGTCGCGGAGTTCAATGAGGCTGCTTTGGGCGCGTTCGCGTAGCTGCTCGTAGGCGGGCGCAAACTTGCCAATGCTGTTGAGATTGGCCACCGCGTTTTTGAGCAAATCGAGGGCCGATTGCTCGGCGTTGTTCAAGTATTCGTGGGCCATTTGTAGGCGTTCGCGTACTTCGGTGGCATTTTCTAAAATAACCAACTCTTGCTCCAACTGCTCTTGCTCATTGGCTTGCAGGCGGGCTTTTTCGAGTTCATCGTACAAAAACTGATTGTAATCAAATTCTTTGCGCCACTGCGACGCTTGTTTTTTGAGCTGTTCGTAGTGTTGTTGGTGTTTTTGGTAGGTTTGAAAGTCGGCCCGGTATTTCTTGAGAATGTCGTCGTTTTGGGCAAAAGTATCCACAATCTGTAACTGATACTCGTTGGTGCCCAGCAGCAGGGTGTCGTGCTGCGAATGTACGTCCATGAGTTGGCTCGTAATGCGGCGCAGGGTTTCCAAATTGACGGGTGTGTCGTTCACAAAAGCCCGCGACTTGCCGTTGGCCGCAATCTCGCGTCGAATGAGGCAAGTGGGCGCATAGTCGAGTTGTTCTTCTTCAAAAACGTGTTCAATGACGTAGCCCGCCACATCGTAAGTGCCTTCAATGATGCACTTTTGGCTGGGATTGTAGAGCACTTTGGTGTCGGCGCGGTTGCCCATGAGCAGGCCAATTGCCCCCAACAGAATAGATTTTCCGGCCCCCGTTTCACCCGTTATGATGTTGAGGTGCGGGTCGGGAGTGAGTTCTAATTGCTCAATGAGCGCGTAATTTTTAATGAGCAAGTGTACGAGCATAGACTATCCGATTTTTGGCCTGCAAATTTAGCAAATTTACCCCTCAAAACCCCGCCGATTGGTCATAAATCACTTCATCTATTTGTAAACTCAAGTGCAGGCTTAGTACATAGTCATGTAGATTGGCAATTGTACTCGCCAGCAAATCGCTCATCAGCTACGATACTTTGCTTTCGGAGCAAGGCTTTTTTCGTATTCATCATTCTTACCTCATCAATTTGACGCACTTAAAGGCATTTGTTCGCTCCGAAGGCGGGGCTGTTAAGATGATAAACGGCGATTTACTGCCCGTTTCGCGCCAGAAAAAAGGTGAATTGATGGAGCGATTTTTATAAAAAAGCCTCGTTATTAAGGGTAGGAGCTTCAAGAATTGGCCTTAAATAGAAAAAACCTATATGAAAATACTATTACTTTCAATTTCCATTATTTTGGGATGTGTTTTAATTGGTTTTAAAAGTAAATCAATCAAAGCAAACCAATCCAGACCAAATGTGCTATTTATTTGTGTAGATGACCTCCGCCCAGATTTGGGTTGCTATGGCAATAGCCTTGTTCGGTCGCCAAACATTGATGCATTGGCTGAGAAAAGTACGGTTTTTATGAGGCATTATGTTACACAACCAACCTGTGGCGCTTCCCGATATAGCTTACTGACGGGCAAACTCCCTCGTGCTACCAATCAATTAACCAACGAAGCTATTGCACTGAATATAAGCAAACAAGCACGGACTGAAATACCCGAAACATTCATAGATAACATAAAACGCGGTGGGTATTACACTGTGGGAATAGGCAAAATAAGTCACTCGGCAGATGGCTATCTTTATGACTACGATTCTCCAAAAAGCAATGTATTGGAGTTGCCTTACAGTTGGGATGAGATGCTGTTTGAGCCAGGCAAGTGGAAAACAGGCTGGAATGCTTTTTTTGGTTATGCCGACGGAACAAACCGCCAAAGTCGAAATGGAAACGTAAAACCTTTTGAAAAAGCAGATGTAAATGATGCAGATTACCCTGATGGGCTGAGTGCCAATTTGGCCATTACTAAACTGAAAGAACTATCTAACCGAAAGCAACCTTTTTTTCTTGGAGTAGGTTTTTTTAGGCCCCATTTGCCTTTCAATGCTCCCCAAAAGTATTGGGATTTATATGATGAATCAACCATATCTCTGACTACATCGCCCGAGTTGCCCCAAAATGTCCATCCAAATAGCCTACAACAAAGCGGAGAGTTCAATTCATACAAATCAGGAGAAGAAAAAGCATCATTGCAAAATCCTGTTTCAGACAATTATGCCCGCAAACTCCGTCACGCTTATTTTGCCAGCATCAGCTATGTTGATGCTCAGATTGGCAGAGTTTTGGATGAGCTAAAAAAATTAGGATTGGACAAAAATACTATCGTGGTTATTTGGGGCGACCACGGCTGGCATTTGGGCGACCATCGGGTGTGGGGAAAGCATACGCTTTTTGAGCAATCATTACGAAGTGCTTTGATTATAAAAATGCCCAATTCATCAAACGGAGTGCGGCAAAATGCAGTTGTAAGCAGTGTTGATATTTATCCAACGCTTATTGAACTCTGTAATCAACAAAAAATGCCTGGACTTGACGGCAAAAGTTTTACAAAACTTCTTGGAACTAATAAAACCCAAAAATGGGATAATATAGCTTACAGTTATTTTAACAAGGGCATCAGTGTCCGAACCGACCGCTATCGTTTTACCCAATATTTTAGAGAACAACAACCTACACTCGAACTGTATGACCATACAAATGACCCCTTCGAAAACCGTAACATTGCCGTTGGCTCTGAAAAAATCATTGAACAGCTAATGCCCATTTGGAAAAAAGGCGATACAAATATTTTTATGTCCACAGACAAAAAATAGCTAATTTACCACCACTCTGTTCGTAAATAATAAAGAAATAACCCTCCAACCCTTGGTTATTATAGCATATTATGAAACAACTGTTTTTTCTTTTTCTTGTTAGTCTTGGCTTGTTTTCGGCTAAAAAAGAGGCATCAAAAAAGCCCAATATTATCGTGATTTTTTCTGACGACCACGCCTTGCAAGGCATTGGCGCTTATGGTAGTCCGCACGTAAAAACACCCAATATTGACCGAATTGCGAATGAAGGGGCTATTTTCAAAAATACGTTTTGTACCAATTCTATTTGTGGTCCAAGCCGTGCGGTTTTATTGACGGGCAAATACAACCACCTCAATGGGCAGTATGACAACAGCGACAAAACAGTAATTGATACCAAACAGCCTATGTTTCCTAAAACCTTGCAAGAGAACGGATACGCCACATCGTGGGTAGGCAAATGGCACATCAACAACAACCCTAAGTACTTCGATTATTGGAAAATCTTGCCCGGGCAAGGTCATTATTACAATCCCGATTTTATTAAAATGGACAATTCAAAGGAGAGAATAGAGGGCTACGTTACCGATATCATTACCGACGAAGCCATTGGGTGGTTGGATAAGGGCAGAGACAAATCGAAGCCATTTAGTTTGGTAATTGGACACAAAGCAACGCACCGTGAATGGCAACCCGACACCAAAGACCTTCATGCTTTTGATGGAAAAAACTTTACTGTGCCTAACACATTCTTTGATAAATATGAAACCCGAAAAGCGGCGGCTCATCAACAAATGGAAGTAAAAGATTTGCGTTGGGACTGGGATGTGAAAGTAAACGCCGACCAAACCGCTAGTATGAAACGAATGACCAAAGCCCAAAAAACAGCTTGGGATGCATATTATGGTCCTGAAAACGCAAAATTGGATACCCTCAAAATGAGTGAAAAAGAGAAGGCCCTTTGGAAATACCAGCGCTATCTGCACGATTACATGGCGTGTGTACTTTCGCTCGACCGAAACATTGGGCGGGTTTTAGACTACCTCGACAAAAACGGTTTGGCCGAAAATACCATTGTAATTTATGCCTCAGACCAAGGTTTTTATTTGGGCGAACACGGTTGGTATGATAAGCGATTTATGTACGAGCAATCGCTTCGTATGCCTTTTGTGATGCGTTATCCGAAGGTAGTAAAGCCCAAAACTGTGGTAAACGACATGGTAGTAAATATTGATTTTGCCCCCACTATCTTGAATATTGCTGGCGTACCTATTCCATCTGATATGCAAGGAAAATCGGTAATGCCGCTCGTTTCTGGTGCAAAAAAGCCCCAAGATTGGCGTAAATCTATGTATTACCATTATTACGAATACCCTCAACCACACCGAGTTATGCCGCATTATGGCGTACGAGGCGAGCGATTTAAACTCATTTATTTTTATGGAAAAGGTGATTTCTGGGAGCTTATTGACCTAAAAAACGACCCCGATGAGTTGGTGAATCAATACGACAATCCCAAACATAAAACCTTGATAGCCAACATGAAAAAAGAACTCAGGGCATTGATGGTAGCATATAAAGATACCGAGGCCGTGGCCATGTTTGATAAGGAAAAGTGAGGAATAAAAGTGGTTTAGCTTATTTCAAAAGTATCGGTATCTAAGTACGCAGGAAACCGCTCCCGATAGCTCGTGAGCGGTTCTTTTTGTAAAGTGACATAAATAATTGTTTCAGCATCGGAATTGGCGCTGAGTGGCTGGCCTAAATAATCTATCACGCCCGAACCACCCGCGTGCGCCATGCCGTTTGCGTCGTCGCCAATGCGGTTTACACCTATCGCATAGCACTGGTTTTCAATGGCCCTGGCACGTAGCAAAGTTTCCCAAGTGCTTTGCCGTGCGGCAGGCCAGTTGGCTATATACAGCAGCACATCATAGGCCAAATCTACATTGCGCGACCAAACGGGAAAGCGTAAGTCGTAACAAATAAGCGGGCAAATGCGCCAGCCGTTTAACTCTTTTATGATACGCCGTTCTCCCGACATATAGTGGTTGTTTTCGCCGCCCATTCTAAACAAATGCCGCTTGTCGTAGCAGTCGGTGGTGCCGTCTGGCTCAACCCACAGCAGGCGGTTATAAAATAGACCTTTTTCTTGCACCACGTAGCTACCCGTCAGCACCGCCCCAGTTTGCGCGGCCATCTGGCGCATCCAGCGGTGCGTGGTCAAGTTCATGGGTTCGGCCACGGCGGCGGGGTTCATCGTAAACCCGCTCGTAAACATCTCGGGCAGCACAATCAAATCGACAGGCTGCGCCAAATTTGCTATTTTTTCTTCGAGCATAGCGCGATTGGCCGTGGGGTTTTCCCAGTGCAAATGGGTCTGAATTAAGGCTAATTTTATCATTGAATTCAAATAACAAATATCAGATAGCAAATAACAAATATCAGAGAGCAACTGGCATTTAAACATTCATTCATTCATTCATTCATTCATTCAATCATTCAATCCCCCCCACCATGTCTTCGGGGCGCACCCATTCGTCAAACTCAGCTTCGGTAACGTATCCTAATTCTACGGCCATTCCTTTGAGGGTTTTGCCTTGTTTGTGGGCTTTTTGGGCAATTTCGGCAGCTTTATAGTAGCCAATCTTGGTATTTAAAGCTGTTACGAGCATCAGCGAGTTGTTTACGTGTTTGTTGATGTTATCGTAAAGTGGTTCGATGCCCACGGCGCATTTGTCGTTGAAAGCCACGCACACGTCGCCAATGAGACGGGCCGAATGCAAAAAGTTGTAAATCATCACGGGCTTGAACACGTTGAGTTCAAAATGCCCCATGGAGCCACCAATGCTGATGGCCACGTCGTTGCCCATTACCTGCGCCGACACCATCGTCATGGCTTCGCACTGCGTAGGGTTTACTTTGCCTGGCATAATAGAAGACCCCGGTTCGTTGTCGGGAATAAAAATTTCGCCAATGCCCGAGCGCGGCCCCGACGACAACATTCTGATGTCGTTGGCAATTTTCATCAAGCTCACTGCTGCGGTTTTGAGTGCCCCGTGGGCTTCTACGATGGCATCGTGGGCGGCCAAAGCTTCAAATTTGTTCTCGGCGGTTACGAAAGGCAGCCCCGTGAGGTTGGCAATGTGTTTGGCCACGTTTTCCGAATATTGGGGTGGCGTATTGATGCCCGTACCAACGGCAGTGCCGCCCAGTGCCAACTCCGACAAGTGCGCCAACGTGTGATTAATAGCCCGCAGGCCGTGGTCGAGTTGCGAAACGTAACCCGAAAACTCCTGCCCCAACGTGAGCGGCGTAGCGTCCATGAAGTGCGTACGGCCAATTTTTACCACCGTCTTAAACGCCTCGGCTTTTTGGGCCAGCGTATCGCGGAGTTTTTTGATGCCTGGAATGGTGATTTCGGTCAAGATTTGGTAGGCGGCAATGTGCATGGCCGTCGGAAAAGTATCGTTGCTCGACTGCGACTTGTTTACGTCGTCGTTGGGGTTCAAAAACTTTTTTTCGTCGAGCAGCGAACCGCCGTTCAGCACGTGGGCGCGGTAGGCTATTACTTCATTGCAGTTCATGTTGCTCTGCGTGCCCGAACCCGTTTGCCACACCACCAGCGGAAATTGGTCGTCCAATTGACGCGCCAAAATCTCGTCGCACACTTGGCCAATCAAGTCGCATTTTTCTTGGGGCAGCACGCCCGCGTCGCAATTGGTGAGGGCGGCGGCTTTTTTGAGGTATGCAAACGCCCGAATAATCTCTTTGGGCATTTTGTTGATGTCTTGGGCAATGGGAAAATTCATGATGGAACGCTGCGTTTGCGCGCCCCAATATACGTTGGCGGGTACTTCTACCTGGCCCATGGTGTCTTTCTCAATACGGTATTGCATGGTTTGGGTTTTGATGGTTGATTGAAAGCGCAAAAATACGGTTATGTGGCGGTATTTGGCAAAAAGCAGGGCAAATTTTAAAGTTGTTGCCAAACACGCTGACACAATTTCTTTGGAACAATCAAGATTTATTGGGTAACTTTCGCCCCCAAACTAAAAGATACGTCGTTAGAGTAAAAGAGAACCCAGTCATATAACAACCTATAATTATGAGCTTATTTGCATTATTGAAAGAAATATTAGATGATTCGTTGGTGGAGCAAGTAGCCAAAATGACCAACGAGAAGCCCGAAAAAATCCAAAAAATCATCAGCGGACTGGGCGCGGCTTTGATAGGTGGGCTTATCAAACGAGCAGCCAACGAGTCGGGGCTCAATTTGGTAAACAACCAAGTCCAAAAGTTTAATTTGGATACCACACAGTTGCAAACAGCTTTGCAAGACCCCACCGACTGGAGCAATTTTTTGGCCAATGGCGATAAAATGTTCCATACTTTGTTGCCCAGCATTAAAAGCCCTGTTACTGCTTTTGTGGCCAAATATGCGGGTACGCGCAACTCGCTCGTGTCGTCGCTTTGTGGTTTGGTAGCCCCTGCCATGATGGCCGCGCTCAAAAAGCAAGTTGCCAACCAAAAACTTGATGCCAGCGGCATTGCCAACTACCTGGGCGACCAACGCGAAAACTTACTCCAAATAGCCCCCGAACTCAACCCATCGCTCATTGAAATCATTGGCTTACAGTCGTTAATGCAAAATTTTTCGACCCCACAAATAGAAGAATCGGCGGCGGTAAAGCATAACGAATCAAAAGCAGCCCAGCCTTTTTTGACCGACCGCGCCGAAGATTCCGAACCCATTGATTTTAAACCTTATCTCAAATGGGCGGGCGCGTTGCTGTTGGTGGCGGGCTTGATAGCGGGCGGTATGTATGTTTGGAACCAACGCAGCACCGACACCGACACCCCCGTAGAAACTGAAAATGACACTACCGACACCAACGAAGCGCGGATAATAACAGATCCTGTAAGCAAAGACAGCACCACCGAAGCAGCACCAGCACCCCAAGCCGATTCGCTCAATCTTATGCGCATTTATCTGACCGACGCCACCACCAAGCCAGGTAAAGTATTCAAATTTATGAACGTTGATTTTGAAGACAACACCCTGCAACTCAAACCCGCCGCCGCGCAACCCGTGCAAGAATTGGCCAATTTGTTGAAAAGCCGCCCCACCGCCGAGATAAAATTGATAGGCTATGCCAACGATGCCCAACTGCCCATGACCAACAAAATGCTGTCGGTAAAACGGGTGTACGCCCTCAAACAGCAGCTCATTGACGCGGGCGTTGGTTTTGTGCGCGTAGATGCCGAGGGCTTGGGCAATGGCGTGATGGAAAAAGATACCGCTCGCCGCGCCAACCGCGTACCTATGCGCGAAATTCTTGTGAAGTTTATCAAAAAATAAATGAGCGTAGCAGCAGAATTGACCAGTTTGAGTACCGTTTTTTTGAAACCCAACCGCCAAGAAGCCGTGTTGAGGAAACATCCGTGGGTGTTTTCGGGAGCCATTGAACGCCTGAAAGGCAACCCCGCCGACGGCGATTTGGTGCAGTTGTGCAACCAACGCGGCGATTTTTTGGCCTTGGGGCATTATTACAACGGCTCCATTGCCGTTAAGATATTGAGCTACGATGCCCAATTGCCCAACGTGGCTTTTTGGCACCAAAAACTACAAAACGCCTACAACGCCCGCTACCTCATTAACACCACCAATCAAACCACTACCACTTGCTACCGCTTGGTGCACGGCGAAGGCGACGGGCTGCCTGGATTGGTTATTGATTGGTACAATGGCGTGGCCGTAGTGCAAGCCCATTCGATTGGAATGTACCGAAACCTGGCCGATATTGTACTGGCGTTGAGGGAGTTGTATGGCTCAGCGTTGCAAGCTATTTACAACAAAAGCCACGAAACATTGCCCGAAGTATTTGCCAAGAACGTTGAAAATGGCTATTTGTGGGGCAACTGTACCGTGCCACATTCGGTGCAAGAAAATGGCAATACGTTTTTGATTGATTGGGAAACGGGTCAAAAAACGGGATTTTTTATTGACCAACGCGACAACCGCGCTTTACTGGCAATGTACGCCTCTGGCAAGCACGTTTTGAACGCCTTTTGCTATTCAGGGGGCTTTTCGGTGTATGCCTTGGCGGCGGGCGCGGCAGCGGTAGATTCGGTAGATGCTTCCAAAAAAGCCGTCGAACTGGTAGAACGCAACGTAAGCGCCAACTTTGGCGACCACGAAACCCGCCACCGCGCCTATGCCGAAGACGTAACAACTTTTTTGCGGCGCTCGGCCAATACCTACGATTTGATGGTGCTTGACCCGCCCGCCTACGCCAAAAGCGTGGCCAAACGCCACCAAGCCGTACAAGGCTACAAACGCCTCAACGCCGAGGGCATTCGTCGCCTCAAACCCAACGGCTTGCTGTTTACCTTTTCTTGCTCGCAAGTAGTTGATAGAGAGCTGTTTTATAACACCATCGTGGCGGCAGCTTTGGAGGTAGGCCGTCAAGTGCGGGTGCTGCACCAACTCACCCAAGCCCCCGACCACCCCGTCAATTTTTTCCACCCCGAAGGTAGTTATTTAAAAGGTTTGGTGCTTTTGGTAGAATAAATTTGGTATTTTTGCCCCGCCATTAACCCCCATTTTGTAGTGCTAAAATCCAGATTTGTCGCGGCCGTAGTTCTCATTCTACACTTTTTTGCTTTTCATTTCACGTTCGCGCAGCGCGAATCTTACCCCAAAGGCTACTTTATTTTCCCCATTAACCCAGGCCAAAAAAATACCCTGGCGGGTGTGCTGGGCGACTTACGCAGCAACCATTTTCACGCGGGTATTGACATCAGAACCCAACAACGCGAGGGCCTCGAAGTGCTGGCAAGTGCCGAGGGCTACGTTTCCAAAATTAAGGTGCAAACCAATGGCTATGGCAACGTTATTTTTATCAAACACCCCAACGGTATGACTACCGTTTACGGGCATTTGCTCTCTTTTGCCGACCCAATGGGCAGTTTTTTGCGCCAAAAACGGTACGAACGCCAAAGTTTTGAGATAGAAGTAAACCCTGCGCCCACGCAGTTTCCCGTGCAGAAAGGGCAACTCATTGGGCTGTCGGGCAACACGGGCGGCTCGGGTGGGCCACACCTGCACTTTGAAATCCGCGACTCCCAAGACAATTACCTCAACCCTTTGTTTTTTGGGTTTAGTGAAGTAAAAGACGACGTTTCTCCTTATTTTAGTACGTTGGCTATCAGACCAATGGGCTTGGATAGTCGTTTAAACGGCGAATTTGAGCGCGTCAGTTTTCGGCCTATTCGCCAAAAAGACGGCACTTATTTGTTGCCCCAAACAGTGAAGGCTTGGGGTGAACTGGGCCTCGAACTCATCGCTTTTGATGCCATGAACGACGTGGCTTTCAAGAATGGCATCAATTGCGTTGAAATAAAAATGGACGGGCAAGAAGTGTTTGCTTACAACATGACGAGCTTTCCGAGTTGGAGCACCCGCGATTACAACCACCTCATTGACTACGCCACCGAACAACGAACGGGCGCACGGTTTTTGAAATGCTACAACCCCGACGGCAACCGATTTAATTTGTCGAAAACCGACCGCTACGGCGGTAAACTTCAAGTGCGCGACACGCTCGAGCACGCCGTCGAAATTACGCTTTTTGATTCATTTGAAAACGCCACTACCTTGCGTTTTAACATCAAAGGCACACGGCCCGTCGCGCCCATGTCGCCGCTTTTAGAAACCGACGCCGTACCCAATTTTGCGTACATGAAAACCGAAGTAGCCGAAAATATCCTCAAAATTACGGCATTGGGACTCGCGCGGTGGACGCAGGCGGAGGTTTTTATGCCCAAAAATAACGCGAGACTGGCCCCTGCTTACCAAACAAACGACGAAATGGTTTATTTGCTCGACTTGCGCTCTTACTTGCCCGATTCGGTTCGGATTGGTAATAAGTTGATACGTACCTACTTCCAGAAAAAAATTATTCCCAACAACCTCGATACTTACACAGGCAGGAGTTATGCCATTCGGTTTGGCAACCAAAGTATTTTTGATACGCTTTATTTGGCCGTCCAAACCAGCCCCACTGGCTTGATTATCAACGACGAATACACGCCCCTGCGAGATGCCATTGGCGTTAATTTTCAGCCCGATGCGTTGCCCCAAAACCCCGAAAAAACCCACGTGTATCGCACCGACGGCGGTAAAATGCGCTTTGTGGGAGGCCGTTGGCGCGACAACAGCATGGAATTTACGACCCGCGAAATGGGTAGTTTTAGCTTGGCTACCGACACCATTTTACCCAACGTGCAATGGCTGGCCACGAACAAAAAGAGCATTGCCGCCCGCATCAGCGACGGGCTGTCGGGCATTGACAAATTTCGGGCCTACGTCAATGATGAATGGGTATTGATGAACTACGACTACAAACGCAGTTATATTTGGTCTGAAAAATTAGTGGATTCTACTGATTTTGAGGGAGTTGTGCGCCTCGAAGTTACCGACCGCGCGGGCAATTTGACGACATTAGAAACCAATATTAAAGAAGTAATAGCAAAACCAGCCGTGCGCCCCAAAAAAACGAAGGCTAAAAAGGCCACAAACAAACCTAAAAAAACGGCAAAAAAACGCCGCCGTTGAGATGGCATTGCGGCTTTTTTGCCCCTTCACAGTTTGGTGGCCTTTGTTTTTTCGCTCATTTTCAATTTCAAATAACTGGTTTTCAGTTACCGACCCGCACGCTCAAGCCGCCAAACCAAAAACGCCCCGTGGCGGGCTCAAAGTAGCGCAACCCCGCGCCGTTTATTTGCACATTGCCCATGTAGGATACGTCGGTGGCGTTGTTTACGCCCACAAACGGCTCTATTTTGAGGTGTTTGGTCTGCACTGCCCAGCCCAGTCGTAGGTTGAGCAGATTGTAGGCATTGGCCGTAAAACGGTTGGCATCGTCGGCAAACAGCGCGTCGTTGTGGCGAAGTTGAGCCACCGCAAAAAGCCTAAACGGTGCGTTGTAGCGCAACTCTACATAAGCCGCTTGGCGCGGAATACCAGGCAGTTGGTTGCCATTGAAAGTCCCCTCCGTAGTTTGGTAGTTGGTGTATTTAAAATCCGAATAGGTATAAGTAGCAAAAGCCGAAAACTGTTTGCTGAGATAATACTCCAACCCTACCTCTACCCCTTGGCGGCGCGACTGCCCCGCGTTGCGAAAAAACACCCGCCCTGGAAATGCCGCCAACTGGTAAGGCACTAATTCGCTTTGCACATTCACGTTAAAAATAGCCACATCGTAGCGAAATCTACCTGACAGTAAGCCTTTTATGCCCAGTTCAACGTTGCTGGCGCGTTGCGGTTGGAGGCTGTTAAAACCACCTTGCCCAGTTGGATTGTTGGTGAGTTCTGTCAAAGCAGGCGACTCAAAACTGGTGGCGTAGTTGGTGTAAAAGTACAGCGCGTCGTTGAGTTGGTACGACAGCCCCGCCATGGGGGCCAGGTTGTCGAAAGTGAGCGTACCCGAATTGTCGCCGTCGGTCAAAAAACGGTCGGTAGTGGCCAATTTCATTTGGTCGTAGCGAAGCCCTGCCGTTAAAAAAAGCCGCCGCCCAAGGTATAAATTATGTAACCAAGCCACGCCCAACGCCCGAAAGTTTTCAATTTGGTTCAACGTTAAATTGCCGCGTGTACCGCGCTGATTGTTGTAGCGTTGGCGGTCGTCGGTTTGGTCTTCGTAATCTACACCCAGCTGCATTTTGTAGCGGGTTTGGTTTTTGCCCAAATTGAGTGCGTAAGTCAAGTTTGTACCGCTAAATACCCGTTTAAAAGTAACATTCCCGCCGTTTTCAAAGGCCAAATTGTTCTCAAAATCGCGGTTTATTTGGTAAATTCGGGCGGTGATTTGGTGTATTTTACCAAAATCTTTTTCAAAAACCAGCCCTACCCTACTCTGCACAATGGCCTTTCCCGCCGCAAATTGCACGTTTTGTGGCCGCGCTTGTCGGCGGTCTTGGTTGGCTTGTTCGAGGGTTAGCGCGCCTGGGTCGTCGGCTTGAGGGCTATTGGCGTAGTTGAGCGTGAGCGTGAGGTGCGTGGTTGAGTCGAAGGTGTAGCGTAGTTTTGCGTTGGCAGTAACAATGCGCATGGCACTTTGGGCGCGGTAGCCCTCGGCTTGATTGTGCGATGTTCCCAAAAAAACAGCCAATTTACCCGCATTAAAGCCCGTTTTGAACTGCCCCTGCCGAAAGCCATACCCACCCGCACTGCTGCGAAACTCAGCGTAAGGCTGCCGCACAAACGACTCGGTACTCAAACTAATAACCCCACCCGACGCATTGCCGTAAAAAACCGCCGACGGCCCTCTGATTACCTCCACCCGCTCCACGGCGTTGAGGTCAATGTTGTTGGTTTGGCCTTGTCCGTCGGGAGTGGATTCGGGAATGCCGTCCACCAAAATTTTGATACCCCTAATCCCAAACGCCGACCGCGCCCCAAAACCCCGAATCGAAACCCGCAATCCTTGGGAAAAATTGTCGGCGTTGGTGGCCAAAAGACCTGGCACGGCGGCCAAACTTTCGTTAAGCGTCAATTGCTGTTGCCCCTGCTGAATGCGATTTTTGGTAAGCACGGCTATGCCAAATGGCGCTTGCAAACTGCTGGTTAGCAAGCGCGGTGCCGACACGATTACCGTGGCCAAGTCGCGGGTTTTGAGCGAGTCGGCAGGAGCTTGCGCAGCAGTTTGCAAAGCCACCACCCATAAAAAAAGCACAATTTTAGCGTGCGCTACGTGGTGTGTCAAACGGTATTGCATGGCATCATTTTTTTTAAACTGAATATTCAAAAAGAGTCGTTGATTCTATTATTGGGCTGTACATTTTTTTGGAGCGGGCGCAACAAACTAAGTTCGGTGCTTGCATATTTAATTGGTAGCACGACTATTACTTAAGATGCTTTTATTCAGCGTATTAAGTCAGTCGTGCCACCAATAATACATATTTAATTTAGGCTGTTCAAACGTGTTTATTTCTTCCTTCTGTTTTTGTGTTCTATTTTGTAGTTTTTTAGGTCATTTATTTTGACTTTTTCCAGTGCCTTTTTTACTTCCTTGCAATCAAATTCTTTGGTAAAATTAGCCATCGTCAGCACAAATTCTGATAGCTGATTTTTGTTGTTAGGGTTGATTTTTTGGCGGTTCGCCGCTGCGATTGAACTTGCAAAAAAAACCCTCTATAATATCCGAACTGCAAACACAGTTTTCAAGGGCTAAACTATCGCAACTCTCACTTAATGTATCCAAATAAATACCTATCGCTGCCACAAATTTTTGAGCATTTTCACTCTTTCCAAAACCCGATAAACGCTCCTTGATTTCAGATTTGGTAACGGCTGAAAAACCTTTATTTTTTAATAACTCGCACACACAAGTAAAGATAAAATGCTGTTCGCTCAACTCATCAATAAGCCCTTGTTGCTCTTGTAAAAAAACAAGACGTTCTCTTACTTCAACAGGCAACGTCTCCCAAGAACTCAACAGATTTTTAGCCCACGACACGCAAGAAAAAATATTGATAATAGGCGTATTTTTGTTGATTTTCCCTAATTCTACGGCAACGCTTTCTCCCCTCCAGCTATCGCTAATACCCACATAAAGCACTTCCACATCCGAATCTGAAACACTTCTGTCAAGGGGAGTTTTGTGGGTAGGAAAGCCTAAAATCAATAGATTTTTTTCACTGCCAAAAACAATACTTTCATCTACATAAACCACGTGCGAGCCTTCCCGAACCTGATTGCAGTTCACCCGAAAATAGCCACATTTACACGCCCAATTCCGAATACTATTGTGGCTCGGTATCCGAAAACGAAGCCCAATAGCACCCATACAAAAGACGCAATGACGGCAACAAGGCAGGCTCATACCTCCGTATTTTTGTAGCATTACCACCAATAGCACCACGCACAAAGGATACTGATGAGTTACTGCCTTTTCTTCATTGAAAAGCGTAGGGTTTTCACCGTTTTTAAAGCCATGGCACTTCTCTTTCCAAGATAGCGACTTTCGATAAGTTCCTTGATGCGAGCCTTTAATTTTTTATTTTCAATTCTGCGAAGTATCGCTTTATCTTTCCACTTATTTATATTAACTTTACGTTGTCCTTGTGGCATTTTCTCCCTTCATTTTTGTTGCTTGCTAACACAAAAATAGGGAGAATTTTTTTATCCTTTTGAACAGCCTAAGTTGGATATTTGAAAAAAGTTTTGTTTTCTGAGAAACAATCAATGGCTTTCAATGCTGCCCCTCAGCAATAAAGACCAAAGAGCTAAGTCCACTCAATAAAGGGGCTAATTTGGGTGAGAAATCTTTGCTTTCTCCCAGTTTTGGCAACAACGGCGCACAATAAGCACCGAATGAACGTATTTCTCCCATTTTTTTACTCATTTTTGCAAGTACATTAATTCTCCTGAATCTCCAATCACTAAATGTCAAAAAAGCAGTATTTTTACGAACAAAGATTGCTTCATTTTATTTCCCCTCCGTTTTCTATGAAAAAAACACTAACACCTTTTGTCTTTTGGGGCTTGGTTCTGACCGCTCACGCCCAAACCAAACCTGCCGCCGCGCCCACGCCGCCAGCGGCCAAAGAAGAAAAAATGCCATTAACCAATGCGACGATTCAATTCAACCCCGACGAAAAGGTTATAACAGAACACGTTACAACCATAAAAGGGCAAAAAGTGCCTTTTATGGCTACCACAGGCACGATGCCTGTCTTTGACGAAGAAAACAAGACCATTGCGGGTTTGTTTTATACGTATTACGAACGCTCCGACGTAAAAGACCGCGCGGCGCGTCCGTTGGTTATTTCGTTCAATGGTGGCCCGGGTTCGGCTTCGGTTTGGATGCACATTGCCTACACGGGGCCGCATTTGCTCCACATTGACGACGAGGGCTACCCCGTGCAGCCCTACGGAATCCGCGAAAACCCCTACTCTATCTTAGACGTAGCCGACATTGTATTTGTAAATCCAGTCAATACGGGCTACTCGCGGGCTACTATTAAAGAAGGCGTGGCCAACAAGTTTTTTGGCGTAAATGCCGACATCAAGTACTTGGCCGAGTGGATTGGTACGTTCGTAACGCGCTCCAATCGCTGGGCATCTCCCAAATATTTGATTGGCGAAAGCTACGGCACGGTGCGGGTTTCGGGCTTGGCCTTGCAGTTGCAAAACAACCAATGGATGTACCTCAATGGCGTTATTTTGGTGTCGCCTACCGAGCTGGGTATTGAGCGGGGCGTGGCTTCTGAAGCGGCCCTAAAACTGCCCTATTTTGCCGCTACGGCCTGGTATCACCAAATGCTGCCCCCCGATTTGCAACAAAAAGACCTGACTGATATGCTGCCCGAAGTAGAAAACTTTGCCATCAACGAACTGCTGCCTGCCGTGAGCAAAGGTGGTTTTTTGGAAGATGCAAAACGCAAAGAAATAGTGCAAAAAATGGCGCGGTATTCGGGGCTTTCCGAAAAAGTAATTTTGCAGAACAATTTGGACGTACCCTACGATTATTTCTGGAAAGAACTCCTGCGCGACAAAGGCTATACGGTAGGCCGTTTGGACTCGCGCTACAAGGGCATTGACCGCAAAGAAGCTGGCGACCGCCCCGATTTCAACTCAGAATTAACCTCTTGGCTCCATTCTTTTACGCCCGCCATCAATATTTACCTGCGCAACGACCTCAACTACAAAACCGACCTCAAATACAATATGTTTGGGCCGGTGTATCCGTGGGACCGCACCAACGACCGCACGGGTGAAAACCTACGGCAGGCCATGGCTCAAAACCCATACCTGCACGTGTTGGTGCAAGCGGGCTACTACGATGGGGCTTGTGATTATTTTAACTCCAAATACAATATGTGGCAAATGGACCCCAGCGGCAAACTCAAAAGCCGAATGTCGTGGAAAGGCTACCGCAGCGGCCACATGATGTACCTGCGCCGCGAAGATTTGGCCACTGCCAATGAAGACATTCGGCAGTTTATTAAGCAGTCGCTGCCCAAACCCAACCAGCCCGCTAAATATTGACAAGCGGCGTTCGGCACAGAATACCTCAACTAAACAACATTGGTACATCACACCTACTGCTTTGTCCCAAAGGCAAAAAGGCCGCTTCTCAGAAGCGGCCTTTTTGTGGTAACTCAATGATAAATGTACTAAGGAATCATGCGCAGGGCGTGGGCACCGCGGGCTACGTTTACTTTTATGGGTTGCTTAGATAGCGTGGGAGTTGCCCCTTTGGTTACTTTCCAAAACTCAACGCCACCGTTGCGCTTGCCAAAATCAAAATATTCGTACACCGAAACCGCTACGTTGTCGCCTGTTTTGTCAAACAAAACATCGCCTGGCAAAATACCGTCAAACTCGTAGTCGGCGGCGTTGGTGAGTTTACCGTCGGCGGCAAGTGCTAAGAGCGAAATTGAACTTTTGCGGGTCAATTCAGGGCTATCCCAACTTTGATAGGTTTTGTTGGCATTGGCCACTACCACGGTAGCACCGTCGGGGCTGATGGCAAAACTTTCTGGCCACAAACCTACCGTTGCCTGCGACACTATTTTGTGGTCGGCGGCGGCATCGGTGGTATTAAATTGCACCACAAACAACTCGCCTTTGGTGTTGCCATCTTTAATGTCTGATACAATGTAGTACTTGCCGTCGGCGGTAAATTTGCCGCTGCTTGGGCGCACGCCTACGGTAAGTGGCTTTCCAAATGGGTCGAAGGCAGCAATTTTATTTTGGGCATTGCGACGAACTTTAAAGAGCATAATGGCTTTGTTCTCTTCTAATGTAACGGCAATAAACTCACCTTCGGGGTGCCAGCTTACGTCGGTAGCGCGGACATTTGGCATTTTCAAGGCCGTATTTACCACGCGAGTAGGGCGGCCAGTGGCATCTACTTCTATCAACTGAATTTCTTTGTCAGTTTCGCTGCTCACCACTACCAACTGGTTTTGGTACATGTCAATGGCCATCGGAAGTTTGCCAGTGGGTGCGCCAAACTTAACGGCAGGTTTGCCTGGATTACTTAAATCTACCACAAACATCTTAGCCCCAGCGGGCAAATCGTTGGGGCTTTTTACTACTTTCATGCTGTCGGCTACTTGGCTACGGGTTTCGAGTACAAACGCCACGCGGCCATCGCCCGAAAGTGCCACGCCTTTCACCCAGTTGGTTACGGAGTTTGACACCACCGTTGTTCCTATTTCTTGCGCACGGTCGGTAAGTGGCAGCGGAATGTAGGTCATCAAGTCGCGGGTACCCGTTTCTTTCAGGAGCTTGCCGTCGGCATACGTAGAAGCGGCCATGTCGGCATCAGAAAGTACCACCAGTCCTTTGGCGTTAAATTCTACGCTTGGTTTTTGGGCAAAAACGGGAGCTACGCCTAACGCCAGCAACCCCAAAGCCATACTTAATTTCTTCATTGTTAATAAAATGGATTGTGTGTAAAAAATTGTTTGGGTTATAATTTTCAAAATTTATCGCAACCAAAAGCCTTATTCTGATTTAAAAACAGCTTTGCCACGATTTGGACGCAAAATAATCTAAAACCCCTAACGCCACAAACTTAATGGCTGAAAAGGCACAAAAAAACCTTCGGACTTTCAAATCCGAAGGGTTTTCAAGGCGCTTGTGGTACCGACTAAGCAGCAGCTACCGCCAGTTTGTTCACCCGTTTTGCAAATTGAGACTTCAAATTGCTGGCCTTATTCTTGTGAATAATGTTTCTTTTGGCCAGTTTGTCCAACATCGAAGACACCATCTTGAAAAGCTCAGTGGCGGCAGCAAATTCTTTGCTCTCGCGCAACTTACGCATGAAGGTACGGGTAGTTTTGTGCTGGAAACGATTGCGCAGGCGCTTGGTTTCGTTGGCACGGATTCTTTTTAAAGCTGATTTGTGATTTGCCATTTTTTTATTACTCGAAATAGTTGCTTTTCTACAAAAGGAGTGCAAAAGTAGAACATTAAGTTCAAAAAAGCAAGTTTTCATCTTAAATCTATATTGGAGCGCGCGTGATTTAAAAAAAATCCTTTTGTCATGAACTGTGTTAAATATCAAGTTTTAGGCCAAATTTTCTTTGGGTAATCCAAATCCATTGATAAATTTGCTGTTTTTTTTGA
>REAB01000016.1 GCA_004293645.1 Cytophagia bacterium
GAATCGGTTAAAATGTACGTGTAATTGACCACGCCTTGCTTGATAAAAATACTGGCCTCGTAGGCATTCTGGTTGGCGTTGTAAGTCATGCGGTTGGCCCTCGGTGCGTTGCCACAAATTGAACGCGCCACTCACGTACATTTGGGCGTTCAACTGCTCTGGCACTTGGAGCGTAAATAAGTAATAGTCGTGCCACCAATTAAATGTGCGCAACTACTTAGATGCAATTGTAGTATCACCACTTTCTTGTTGTACCTACTGGTATATATCTTTGAATTTCACTGGCAGACAGTTCTTCTTTCTCATTAGAAATACGAATCTCTAAATATACATTTGTACACATTTGGTCAGCAAACGATTGAATAGAAATGTATTGTCCATTATCCAATGAAGAAACAGCTTTTTTCAACTTCACATTCCTTTCAATGTGTTCTTTGATTGCTGTGGCAGTTTTAGGGCTTTTTTCTACGTAGAAAATAATACTATCTTTGCCCGTCGTGCTATATTTACTAACATCACCATACCATTCTCTAAAAAAATAGATATTTGAAGATGATGGAGTAATTTTTCCATTTGTTGATTGAGTTTCTTTCAATTTCCAAAATCCAGAAAATGAAGATTCAAAAGGGCCGAAATTTTCTTTTTTTTCACAAGCGCACATCGTTGCTATGAAAAATATGTATAAAATGTTTTTCATGATTTTTATTATTTTCTGATTCCAATTATAACATTCAAATATAAACGATAATTGCCATAATTCGCACTCCGTCTGACTTGTATCAAATTCGTAATGGGCATAAAAGTACCCATTATATCGTCCATACCATAATTTGGGTCCAATAACATCAGTGATTTTTACGCCTTAAAAACCAAAAATACCTCTTGCTACACCGCCCTCAGTTTGGCCACGGCTTGGTCGAGAGTTTCTTGTTTTTTGGCAAAACAAAACCGCACCACGCCGTGGTCGGTGGCATCGCGGTAAAACGCCGACGCGGGAATGCACGCCACGCCGTGGGTTTGAGTAAGCCAAACGGCAAAATCGCGGTCGCTCAAATTGGAGATGTGGTTGAACCGATACAACTGAAAATAACTGCCGTGGCTGGGCAGCGGCTCAAAGCGCGTTTGGGCCATGAGTTGCGCAAAATAATCGCGTTTTTGTTGGTAAAAAGCAGGTACACTTCGGTAGGTATTTTCGTCTTTTAAGTAAGTAGCCAATGCCACTTGGGCGGGCGTAAAGCACGAAAAACAATTGAATTGGTGCACTTTTCTAAACTCTGCCGTAAAAGCGGGCGGGGCCACGCAATAACCCAATTTCCAGCCCGTGCAGTGGGCCGCTTTCCCGAACGAAAAACACACAAAAGCCCGCGCCCGCAAATCGGGATAGCGCAGCATACTGAGGTGCGGCAGGTCGTCGTAAATCAGGTGTTCATACACTTCGTCCGACATAATGAGCAAATTGTGTTCGGCCACCACTTGTTGCAGTTCGGCAATGTCGGCGGGGCGCAGCACGCTGCCCGTGGGGTTGTGGGGCGTATTGAGCGCAATCATGCGCGTGCGTGGCGTAATTTTGCGCCTCACTTCTTGCCAGTCAATGCTGTAATCGGGAAAGCGCAGGGCTACGCTGACGGCCACGCCGCCGTTTACTTCAATGTTGGGAATGTAGCTGTCGTAGGCAGGTTCAAACACAATTACTTCGTCGCCAGGTTGCAGCACTGTCGTAAAAGCCGTGTAGATGGCGTACGTGCCGCCAGGCGTAATCGTAATTTCGGTGTCGGGGTTTGCGTCGGTGCCGTAGAGATGGGCTATTTTTTGGGCAATCTGCGCCCGCAGCGGCAACCAGCCCGCCATAGGCGCGTATTGATTGGCCCCTTGGTGCATGGCTTCGGTGGTGAGCCGTACCAGTTCGGGGGGCATTTCAAAATCGGGAAAACCTTGCGACAGATTAATGGCTTGCGTTTTTTGGGCCAAAGCCGACATGACCGTAAAAATGGTAGTACCAACGTGGGGTAATTTTGAAGCTATTTTTAAACCTTCCATCAAATTTTTGCTTATTTCGTGTAAAAATAGGCTGTTCACGTCAAAAAATTGGCCATTTTTGCACTCGACGCTTAAATTTTTCATCAATTACCCATTCATTCATTCATTCATGGAATCATTATTTACGGCCGAAGCCTTAGTTAGTTTATTAACCCTTACGTTTTTAGAAATTGTACTGGGTATTGACAACATCATTTTTATTTCAATAGCTGCCAACAAACTTTCCAAAAAAGACCAACCCAAAGCCCGCAACATTGGTTTATTGTTGGCTATGGTGTTTCGGGTTATTTTGTTGTTTGGCATTTCGTTTCTTATTTCATTGCAGCAGCCCTTTGCCCACATTGACTTAGGCTGGTTGAAGGCCGCCGTGTCGGGGCAGAGCGTTATTTTGTTCGTAGGCGGGCTATTTTTGCTCTACAAAGCCACTTCTGAGATTCACCACAAACTCGAAGGAGCCGACGACGAAGTGCAAAAGCCCAAAGGAAGTGCCGCTTCCAAACTGACGGGCGTGGTGGTGCAGATTGCGCTCATCAACATCGTGTTTTCGATTGATTCTATTTTGACGGCCATCGGCCTTACCCAAAACGTAACGGTGATGATTGTGGCCGTGGTGCTGTCTATTATTATTATGATGGCGTTTTCGGGGCCTGTCGGCGACTTCGTGAACCGCCACCCTACCATTCAGATGCTGGGTATGGCCTTTTTGATTATGATTGGTTTTATGCTCATTGCCGAGGGCGCGCACTTGGGTCACCTTTCTATTTTGGGCAGCGAAGCAGGCACCGTTCCCAAAGGCTATTTGTATTTTGCCATTGCGTTTTCGTTGTTGGTAGAAGCCCTCAATATGCAACTCCGCAAAAGTGCCGCGCCCGTGCAACTCAAAGATTACAAAAAGCAAGCCGAGCGCGAAGGCATTTTGAAAGACAACGCCAGTGAGTAATTCCGACGTTCCGTTTGCAAGTCCGCCCCATCCCGCATTTACTTATTTGCGGGCATTGGCGGGTTCAGAATTGCCCTGCAAAACTTGGGTGGCACTTGCGTATTTACGAGCGAAATAGACCCCGCCGCCCCAAAAACCTACCACGCCAACTTGGGCGAGTGGCCGCAGGGCGACATGACGGAAATGGCGGCGGCGGGTATTCCCCAACACGACTTGCTGTGCGCGGGGTTTCAACACGGCTTATTACTTGGTTGAGGCACAATTTTCGGAGATTTTAATCCAATTACTTTTGGTAGGCCGATTGCCCAAGGCCGCTTTACAACGCGCACAACTACCAAGGTCGTTGTTTTCAACAAACTTCATGGTGAATTCAGCCCCGATTAGTTTGTTGTTGAACGTTTTCTGTAAATAATCGTAGTCGGTGCAGTTAAATTCGGTAAAAAACGAATGGTCATGAACCTGGCCATCAGCAGATTTCCAGCCATCTTCGCCGTATTGATAGAAAGCGGGGTCTTGAATCTGCAAAGCTGCTTGTCCGCATATCTCGGCAATTACCTTCACCCGCACGCACTGCTCGGGCGTTGGGTTGGTGGTTTCTTTGTTGCAAGATAGCGCAGTAGCAACAAAGAGGAACGAAAAAATGAATGTTTTCATGGCGATTAAAGTTGATTTACCAGAATGACGAAAGTTATTGAAAAAAGGTTGGAAAGTGTTGTCATTTATTTGGTACAAAAATCTTAAAAAAACGACATTCTGCTTTCTTTGAATAAAATAGAGCGTAAATTGCTAACAATAAATCAAAAAAATACCCCTATGGAATTGAATATTGACGCGCTGCGCTACGATGGAAACCAAGCGTTTGAAATCGAAAAAATACCGACCAAAATTGCCGATTTTTACGAAGATAAGGCCGATTATGAGGTTTTGTTGAACGAATACAGGCAAGAGATAGACGAGCTACAAAGCCTCATGTATGCCCACAATCGCTACGGTTTGTTGGTTATAATGCAGGCCATGGATGCCGCAGGCAAAGACGGCACCATCAAGCACGTATTGGCAGGGGTCAATCCCGTGGGCGTTCGCATTGAGTCGTTTAAACGCCCCAATGAAACCGAACTTGAACACGATTATCTGTGGCGGCACCAACTTGTGTTGCCCGAACGCGGCCACATTACGGTTTTCAATCGCAGCTACTACGAAGAGGTTTTGGTGGTAAAAGTGCGGCCTCAAATTTTGACCACCATCCAGCGGATTCCCGCCGAATTAACCAAAAACGTGGACAAAGTATGGCAGCAACGATACTCCGACATGACCCATTTTGAGGCATATTTACACAATAACGGCATTCGAGTGGTCAAGATATTTTTGAATATTTCCAAACAAGAACAGGGCGAACGGCTCATTGAGCGCATTGAAGATACCACCAAAAACTGGAAATTTGACGAGCAAGACATCAAAGAACGCGCCTACTGGAACGACTACCAAGCCGCTTACGAAGCCGCCATCAACGCCACCGCTACCACAAAAGCACCGTGGTATGTAGTGCCCGCCGACGACAAAAAGAACATGCGGCTCATGGTGGCAAAAATTATAACCGAAGAACTCAAAAAATTGGACATGGCTTATCCTGCATCTACCCCCGAACGGCAAGCCGAGCTTCAAAAACTGATAGAAATTATTCAAAAGCAGGACCGCGAGGTGTAACTTTGTGCCAATATCAACTTTTCAAAGCGTAGCGGAATGGCTTAGGTTGGTCAATTCGAATCAAGAGGCCATTTTCGGTGAGTTCGCGCAGTAGTTTGTTGGCGCGGTAGTCGGATATATTGGTAAGTTGGGCCAGTTTGTCGCTCGTGATGGTGTCGTTTTTGCGCAAAAAATTGAGTACCGTTTTAACGTTGTGGTGCTTGATAAGCAACGGGTTAGGTAGTTCGACAGCGGCCATAAATTGTTTGGTTGGCACGGTTTTGTCTTTTACCCGCACATAAACTACTTTGGTGCCTTTGGGGTCAATGGCACTGAAAGGCTTTTGGGTACTTTCGGCCACCCGAATAGCCAAAACTCGCTTTTGATTGACCAAGATAGACTCATAAGCCACGGGTAGTTCTGGGTCAATGTGCAACTCTACGGCCTGTTGCAGCACCGTCAGTTCGCGTAGTTCGGAAGCTACGCCGCAAATTTCACCGTTGTCTTTTACGCCCACCAGCACCACCCCGCCCGACGTATTGGCAAACGCCACCAACGTCCGCGCCGTCCGAAAAGCATCGGGCAGCGTACTTTTCCATTCTAATTGTTGCCCTTCTTTTTTGAGCAATAGTTTTTGTAAGTCGGTTTCTTTCATTTACGTCAATTTTTGGGTTTTGATGGTTCTAACCACCCAATACAACAGCAAACCTACTGGCCCGAGCATAAAACAAAAAAGCAACGGCAGCACTACCCAGCCGTGGGGAATGGCTTTGGCTTGCGCGTCGCGTAGCACCACGCTACCCGCCACCAAATCGAAGGCTAAGTAGTGAATCCAGCCCGCCAAAACCGCCGCGTCGCCACCCGTAGCAAAAAGCTTTTTAACTCCCGCCAGGGTACTAAAACTCCGAAAATCAAGCGAATCGCTGCCGCTGAACAAGAAATAAACGTACATAATGGCCAGCAAAACGGGGACACTATACGACTGCACCAGCCAAGCCGTGCCGCGCCAGCGGGGCGCAAAAATCATGAGCAACCACTGCGGCAATACCAAGGCGTTGGCAATCGAAAAAAAGGTTTCCATTTTAGTTGAGGTTAGATTTGAACAAAAATCGCGTTTATTTCAACTTCATTTGAAACGCTTTTTGCGATGGTTTGTTGGGCGTAGGCTTATTTGAGATGCTGTTGGATATTTTTAGTGGCAACCCGTACAAAGTTCGGATTCGTAAACAATGTCTTCTTTCTATTACTCCAATCTTCTAACTCTTTGGTAATCGCCTCTTGCGTGTGCACATTCTTTTCTGTAATGATAAAATCAATTGTTGAAAGCAGTTCCAAACCAAAAGGAGAATAAAATCCCGCCAAAAAACTTTTGGTTTTTTCAATTATAGCTCTGTGTTCTGCATACTCTGGTTTTTCTAAGAATTCGGTCACTTCTGATTCAGCATCAGGAACAATCCCCAACTCTTCAAAGGGTTTTTTATCTTTAGAACTATAGCCCATTATGTAGCTACCATTCAAATGATAGAGAACGTGTTTTACTTTTCCTGAATAGGGGCCATAAAAATTAGGCTGAAAATCTAAATTGAAGATTTTTTTTGCGCCAAATCTTTGCAGAAAATAAGCGATTTTTTCTGACGCAAACTCTGAAACAAATTCGCCGTTTCGAGCCAACTCATATAAAACCGACAAAAGCATCGCCCTGGCGGGTGTGAGTTTAATTCGCTCTTTTTTTAGGGCTTCTTGTATGGCAGCGTTCGGCTCATAAATAAAAATTTCGCAGTTTACTTCCGACAAATATGTTTCTAAAACCTGTTTTACTCTATTCCAGTCCAATCCGCCGTTACCCGAACCCAACGGAGGAATAGCGATAGATTTTATGTTACGTTCTTTTATGACATTCACTAATTCTGCCAAACCATCTTCAATATATTTGTATTCCGACGGCAAACGCCAATCGGTTTTAGTTGGAAAATTGATAATAATTTTCTTTTCTTTCAACAAAGTTTCCTCCTCGGTAATCAAAAGTTGTCCAACTTTTAATTCTTTGTTCTTACAAGCGTTAAAATACAATTTAAAATTATTGGGAAACCTATTTTTAAACTGTAGAGCAATGCCTTTACCCATCACACCCACTGTATTTACGGTATTTACCAGCGCTTCTGCTTCGCTGTCCAGCAAGTTGCCTATTTTGTAGTGTATCATATCTTAAAAATAATAGTCTGGTCTAACGTGAACATTGGTAGTTTCAACGCCAAATGCAATTAACCTACTTTTTGCATTTTCATTTGAAACCAAAAATCCTAAAACGGCATCATTGCTAATATCGCCCAATATCAAAAATTCGGCTTCTTTTCTGCGCTTCAAGTCCAAATCGGTATCGCTTCTCCAATATCTTGCTTTTATGGCATTCCAGTCAATTATGGTACTAATATTCTCTATATCTGCCGTGCTATATTGTGAAGTAAAGCCATCAACGGCGTGACCGTCAGTAAAAACAAAATTCAATTGCTTATCTATCATTTTTTGAACTGATGTTACACAGTAAACAATGTTCTCTGCCAAAATTGGAGCAACCATATTAAAGCCTTTTTGCACAACGTATAGCATAGGAGTTCTTGCTCCAAAATAAAATGGAATGTATTCTCCCAAACGTTTACCATTGTTCAATAAAAAATTGTTGCGCATTGCGATTAGGCTACCATCGCCAATGGGTATAAAATTAGGATTGGCATTGACAGACGTGTGATGAGTAATACCATAATGAAGAATATGCGAAATATTCTCAATATGAGTCATTCTAAGTACTTACTTGTAATTGTTTGTAATTATAGTAATTTTTTGTAATTGTCTGTTTATCAATTTATTACTACCAAATTACCCTTTATTACAAATCAAAATCGCAGCGGCGAACCGCCTATTTCTGCCCAACTACTTATACAAGTATATTTTGTTCAATTCAGGCATTTCATCAAACCGTCAATATGCCCAATTTACGTTCTTCTTGCCAGCGTCCGCGCGTAAAATCGGGAAACTTAACGGGCGCATTGCCACCTTTTATCGAAAGTGCCGACAGCGGCGTTACGGCACTCCAAGAGGCGGCATCGTACACGTCCATGTCGAGCGCAGTACCGCGATTGAGGCAGTCAATGAGGCGGTAAATCAGCACAAAATCCATACCGCCGTGGCCGCCGTTTTTCTCAATTTCGGCCTTCATTTTGTCCCAAATCGGATGCTGGTACTGGGCGCGGAGGGCATCGTATTCGTCTTTTTTCAAATAACCGTGCCCTTTGCCTTTCATGGAGAGTTTGCTCGGATAGCCGTTGTGAAAAGCCTTTGTACCTGCCAGCATATTGATGCGACTGTACGGACGGGCCGTTACTACGTCGTGTTGCACCAAAATAGTACGACCTAAGTGCGTCTTAATGAGCGTATTATTCATATCGCCGTGCTTAAAACCCTTGCGGTTATGAAACTCGTTGGTGGGGTCGGTTATGGTGCCAGAATCTTCGCTGAGGCTGGCTTCCAAGCTACTCATCGACACCAAATGGTTGAAACGGTCGCCTCGGTCAATATTCATGTATTGCGACACAGGTCCCAGTCCGTGCATGGGGTACAGGTTGCCGTCGCGGGTTAAATTGTGCCGAATCCGCCACATGTTGTAGTACTCAGTTTTAGAAAACAGCAGCTCGCGCAAGTCGTGAATATACCCACACTCGGCGTAGGTAAGTGTGCCAAAAACGCCCTGCTGGGCCATATTGAGCAGCCACAATTCTTCGTCGCCGTAGCACACGTTTTCGAGCATCATGCAGTTGCGTTGGGTTTGCTCGGCGGTATTTACGAGTTTCCAGCAGTCTTCTATGGTGTAAGCGGCGGGTACTTCGGTAGCGGCGTGTTTGCCCTGCTGCATGGCATAAACGCACATGGGCACGTGGTCTTCCCAGGGGGTGGCAATAATAACGAGGTCAATGTCATCGCGGCGGCACATTTCTTGCCAAGCGTTGGGTTTGGTGTGGTAATAGGCCACATCTTTTACGCCCTGCGCTTCGAGCCATTCTTTGCTGCGGTTGGTGTAGCGTTCTTGAATGTCGCAGATGGCCACAATCTTGGCCTTAGCTCCGCAGGCGTGCACCAACTGAACGTGTCCCGAGCCACGGTTGCCCACCCCAATAAAAGCCACCCGAACTTGGGCAATGGGCGCGTTTTTGAGGCCAATCACCGATTTGCCGACGGGTTTGGGCGCGTTGGCCGAGCGGGCTATTTGGGCTTCAATGGTATTTTGTGCTTTCGAAACAAACGGAAGGCCAAAAGCCGACCCCAGCAGAGCGGAGGCTTTCAGAAAAGTACGGCGTTGAAAAGATTCTTTCATGTAAGATGATTTTTGGGTTTCACCCATAAAAGTACGCAAAGCACACCAATTACTGCTAAAAAAAAGGGGGGATTTTATGGCTCATACCCAAAAATCCCCCCTTTTACATTACTTTTGCACTTACACAATTGGATAATTTTACGATGGTAACCAGTATTATTGGCATTGGCCTGCTGGGCGGCTCTTATGCCCTCAATTTACGCGATAAATACCCCAAAATGCACTTTATTGGCGTTGATAGCTCTGAGGTACACGGTAGGTTGGCTATGGCCAAAGGCATTGTAGATGAGGTACTTACACTGGAAGAAGCCGTTTTAAAATCCGACTTGGTGGTGTTGGCAGTGCCCGTCAATTATGTCATGGAATTGCTACCCCAAGTACTTAATTTGCTCCCGCCCAAAGGTACGGTGCTTGATTTGGGTTCTACCAAACAGCTCATCAGCCAAACCGCCGATGCGCACCCGCGCCGCAGCAGGTTTGTGGCAGCGCACCCCATGGCTGGCACCGAAAACTCTGGCCCATCGGCGGCGTTTCGAGAACTCTTGCCCGACAAAAACGTCATTATCTGCGACCGCGACAAAAGCGACCCCGACAGCTTGGCGTTGGTGGAGGCGTTGTTTCGAGAAATTGGCATGAAACTCCACTACATGACTCCCGAAGAACACGATTTGCACTTGGCTTACGTGTCGCATTTGAGCCACGTGAGTGCGTTTGCGCTGGGCTACACGGTGTTAGAAAAAGAAAAAGACGAGCAAAATATCTTCGACATGGCCAGCACGGGTTTTAGTTCTACCGTACGTTTGGCCAAAAGCTCGCCCGCCATGTGGGCCCCCATTTTTGACCAAAACCGCGAAAACCTGTCGCAAGCCCTGGCCGATTACATTGATTTTTTGCAGCAATACAAACAATTTATTGACAACCGCGACCTTTCGGCCAGTTTTGATTTTATGAAACGAGCCAACGAAATACGCCGCATTTTGTCGGGAATAGACCGAAAATGATGACCATCAAAGCCCTCAACCACGTGGCCTTGCACGTGGCTCACGTCGAAATAAGTGTGCAGTTTTACCACAATGTGTTGCGGTTGCCGCTCCTTCCCCGACCTGCTTTCGATTTTCCTGGGGCTTGGTTTAGGCTGGGGGGTAATCAAGAATTGCACTTGTTGGGCAACCGCAAAGAAACCGTTTTTTCGGATTCGCGCGGTACGCATTTTGCCCTCGAAGTAACCAATTTGGACGAATGGGCAACGCATTTGGCAACAATAAAAGCCGAGTACCGTCCCCCAAAAGCCCGCCCCGACGGTGCGCGACAGATTTTTGTAATTGACCCCGACGGTCATTGGATAGAATTGGTGGAGTTTGGCAAGGTGTAAAAACAAAAAATCCAGACAAAAGATTTGCCTGGATTTCTAAACTTTACTCAACGTTATGAAAAACTCTACTGTTAAGACATCGGTTATTAGCAGAAGTCACATAGTAAGTAGTCCACCGTACGGGGCCGCCCGTGCGGTCAATAGTCCACAGAAGTGTAAAGTGTTAGTAAACAGCACTTTATGTAAATAAATAATATCATCGCAGCGGCGAACCGCCTAAATATGTTTACCCACTTAACGTGTAAATAATAACGTGGTAAAATTGGAACGCAGATGACGCGGATTTTCAAATCGCAACGGCGGATCGTGCGGATTTATTTTTTTTGTTTATCCGTTACACAGTTTGACACAAAAAATATAAATTTTATTTGTTGGACAAATGGGCAACGCATTTGGCAACAATAAAAGCCCAATATCGCCCCCAAAAGTGCGCGACAGATTTTTGTAATTGACCCCGACGGTCATTGGATAGAATTGGTAGAGTTTGGCAAAGTGTAAAAACAAAAAATCCAGGCAAAAGATTTGCCTGGATTTCTAACTTTACTCAACGTTATGAAAAACTCTATTGTTAAGACATCGGTTATCAGTAGAAGTCACACAGTCCAATAAAAAAAATTTATATTTTTTTTATTGGACAAATGGGCAACGCATTTGGCAACAAGAAATTAACAGTTTTAAAGTATTCGTCGCCACAAAAAATGGACCTAATTTTTCCATAAATCACTCATTTTTAGATAACTAACCGCCAAAAAATCTCAGGGCGTTAGTCTAAAAACTGGCGCAAATAGTTGCGGCTCGTCAAAATGGCGGCTTGTACATCTTCAATGCTGCCTTCGTAGGCTTTGTCTTCTACTTCAATGCACACCGGGCCACGGTAGCGTACATCGGTGAGCGCTGCAAAAAATGCCCGCCAATTTACGTCGCCAAGACCAGGCAATTTGGGCGAGTGGTATTCGAGCGGATTGGCCATAATGCCCACGCGGTTGAGCTTGTCGGTATATACTTTGGCATCTTTGAGGTGAATGTGGTGCAGGCGGTGCGCGTAGTCGTAGATGGGTTTGATGTGGTCCATCATTTGCCATACCAAATGCGACGGGTCGTAGTTTAGTCCCAAAATAGGACTCGGAATAATCTCAAACATTTTGTCCCAAACGGCGGGGCTGATGGCTAAATTTTTGCCACCAGGCCACTCGTCGTCTGAAAAAAACATGGGACAATTTTCAATGCCAATTTTTACGTTACATTCTTCGGCCACTTTGACGATGGCAGGCCACACCTCGGCGTAAGTTTTGAGGTTATCGGCAATGCTTTTGGCGGGGTTGCGACCTATAAACGTATTGACCACCGGAATACCCATTTTGGCAGCAGCCCGAATTAAGTTTTTGAGGTGTTCGCGGTAATATTCGGCTTTTTGGGCATCGGGGTCGAGTGGGTTTGGATAATACCCCAAGCCCGAAATAAAGACATTTTTTTGTTTGGCATAGTGCGGAATGTACCGCGCATAGACCTCGTTGGTTAGCACTTGGTTTACGTCCACGTGGGTTACGCCCGCATACCTGCGCTGGTCGGCGTTTTCGGTGGGCCAACACATCATTTCTACGCACTTAAAGCCGTTTTCGGCGGCAAAATCAACAACGTGCTCAAAGTCAAAATCGGCTAAAATAGCACTTACAAAACCAAGTTTTAGCATAAAGTGAAAAGGTTAAAGTGTTAGTAGATAGTGGTTTGCAGTCATTAGTAATGATTTGGCAACAAGTATGCTTTTGTCATCGCAGCGGCGCACCGTGCCGACGAAGGAGGCATCTATATCGGTTTTAGATACCTCCTTCGTCGGTATGACAAAGCGATACTTTGTGACAAAGCGGTACTTGTTGCCAAAGTGATACTTCATTATTTCAACGCCTTGGGTGGTATTTTGTTACTACTTGCCGCAGGTATTCGCGGTCTAAATGCGTATAAACCTCGGTGGTGGTAATAGACTCGTGGCCCAGCATTTCTTGCACGGCGCGGAGGTCGGCCCCGCCTTCAATGAGGTGCGTAGCAAACGAGTGCCTAAACGTGTGCGGGCTAACCGTTTTGGCGATTTTGGCTTTTTGGGCAATGTCCTTAATAATCAAAAATACCATGACGCGCGTCAGTTGGTTGCCCCGCCGATTCAAAAAAACGATGTCTTCTGAACCCTTCTGAACATCTAACGTACCGCGAATGTGCTGCATATAAAGCTGCGTGTGCTTGATGGCATCTTGGCCAATGGGCACCAGTCGGGTTTTGCTGCCTTTGCCCACCACCTGCACAAAACCCGCGTCAAAATAACAGTTGGTGATTTGCAGTTCTGTTAGTTCTGTAACGCGCAAACCCGAACTGTACAGCACTTCGAGCATGGCACGGTTGCGCGTGCCTTCGGGGGTGGAGAGGTCGAAAGCGTCTAAAATTTGCACGATTTCGGGATAACTCAGCACGTCGGGCAGGTGCCGCGAAATTTTTGGGGCTTCGATGAGTTCGGTGGGATTGCCCACGAGCAAATTTTGCAAATCCAAAAATTTATAAAATGCCTTCACTCCCGACAACATACGGGCTTGCGAAGGCGCGGCCAAACCCAGTTCGGTTAGGTATTGCAAAAAATCTAAAATGTCGGGTTCAATGATTTCGGTTGGTTTTTTGTCCAACGATTTCAAATCGGCAAATTCATACAATTTGGCCGCATCGCGCACGTAAGCCTCTACCGAATGAGGCGACAGCCCGCGCTCGAGCAGCAAGTAATTTTTGAATTCTTCTAAATGTTCGGGCCATTCTTCCATTTTAAGTAGTCGTGAGTCTTGAGTCGTTGGTCGTGAGTCTTTGGTCGTTGGCCTTGAGTCGTGAGTATCCGTGCGGCAGGATATCTTATCAAAAAGTTAATCGCTCTACAAAAGTACTTGGCTACAAATAATCGCTATTTTGCATTCTAACAAATATTTGATTATCAGCAACTTAATTCACCAATGACTATTGACCAATGACTAATAACTAATGACCCATGACCAACGACTCACGACTACTTACTTACAAGAAAAAAAGCTGACGGAGAATCTCCTGCCAGCTTTCCGACGTTATCCACACCATTTCTGTAAATTCCAACCATAAGCTGAAAAGTACGTTACAAATTTAACGTAGTTTTTCAGGATAAAAAAATATTAATTTTGAAAGAAATATTGGTTAATTTTTACGAACAAAAAAGCCGCCAACAGGCCCACCAAGTAATAAATGGCCAACTGCCCGTTGAGATAACTCACCACCAGCAATGCCCCCGCCGCCAACACAAAAGTGCACGAAACGACCAACCCATAAACGGGTGTGCGAAACGGACGAGGCAAATGCGGTTCGCGGCGGCGCAACTGCCACACCGACAACGCCCCAAAAATATAGAGTGTCAAAGCCCCCAATACCGACAGCACAATGATATCGGCGGTGGTGTTGGTGAGTAACGCGCCTATTCCCAATAACATATTGATAATGAGTGCGTTGGTGGGTGTTTGAAAGCGGGAGTGAACGCGCCCCAACCAAGTCGAAAAGTACCCACCACGCCCCAGCTCAAAAGTAGCCCGCCCCGCCGCCATGAGCAACCCATGAAACGAAGCCACCAAACCAAATACCCCAAAAACAATGATGGCATAATACCAGCCGCTGTCTGCCCCCACCAACCCCGACAAAACCAGCGGTAGCGGCGAGTCGGAGGCGGTGCCGTCGGGCTTCAAAACGGCAGCTTCCCAACCCGCTACGCCCACCGCGCCCACAAACGTAAGCCCGCAAAGCAGCACCAGCGTGAGCATAGCCGACGCAAAACCACGGGTCAAATCGCGCTGTGGATGGTGGCTTTCTTCGGCGGCGTTGGCCAGGCCTTCGATGCCCAAAAAAAACCAAATGGCAAACGGAATAGCCGCCCAAATGCCCGTCAATCCATTGGGTAATACATTGGTTATCAGGTTTTTAGCCGAAACACTTGGCACAGTTAAACCCGCAAACAACAGCAACCCCAACACTGCCAAAGTAGCAATACCCAACTCGAAAGTAGCTGCCAATTTGACACCGCGCACGTTGAGCAAGGTAAACAAAATGTAAGCTCCAATGGCCGCTTGATTGATAGAAACCAACGGAAAAAACAAGTTGATGTGCGCCCCAATGGCCGCCGCAATGGCGGGCGGGGCCAGCACAAACTCAAACACTTGCGCCACGCCCGCCACCAAGCCCGCGTCTTTGCCCAACGCCCGCGTGGCGTAGTCGAATATGCCCCCTGCTTTAGGAATGGCACAGGCCAACTCGGCGTAGCAAAGCGTAAAACAAACGTACATCAAAACCGCCAAGCCCGTAGCCACGGCCATACCCAGCGTGCCACCTTTTTGAAGGCCCAAGTTCCAGCCAAAATACAAGCCCGATATCACGTATCCTACGCCCAAGCCCCAAAGTAAGGTGGGCGTGAGGCTGCGTTGCAATTGTTTTTCCATATCAATAAATGCAGTTATATTCGTGCTTCTAAACAAACCACAAATATGCTCATTACTACTACTTCCAACGTTGAAGGTAAGAAAATTATTCAGTATGTAGGTCTTGTAAACGGCGAAGCCATCATTGGTGCCAACATCGTCAAAGATTTTTTTGCGAGCATCCGCGACGTAGTGGGCGGCCGCTCAGGAGCCTACGAACAAGGACTGCGCGAGGCCAAAAGCATTGCCATCAAAGAAATGACCGAACAAGCCATGCGGCTGGGCGCAAACGCCATCATTGGCGTGGACTTAGACTACGAAACCATCGGCGACTCAATGCTCATGGTCAGTGCCAACGGCACGGGCGTGGTGTTGGAGTAGAAAAGCGATGTATTTTTGATTTGTAATAAAGGGTGATTTGGCAGTAAATTGATAAACATCGGACCGCCCGCGCATGGGCGACCCTGCGTCGACGCGGGCAACTACAACGAATTACTGTAAGTACGAGCAAGTACTTAAAACACTTTTAAAATCAAAAAAATAGAAGGTTGAAAGTTTACCCTCCCTATTTTCTCTATTTTCCAATAAAAGATAGTTATAATTTGCCAAATTGTCTAAAAATATTAGAATTTGGCAAATTATAAATTTTATATTCTGCCAAATTAATATAAATTGCATAAGGTTTGGCAAATTATAAAATCAAAAACAATGAAAATTGCAGGCAGGCAAGAAGAAATTGAGTTATTACAAAGCCTAAATGAGCAAGATGAATCTTCATTTGTTGCCGTATATGGCAGAAGGCGAGTCGGCAAAACGTATTTGATTAGGCAAGTATATGAAACCAATATTATATTTGAATGCAGCGGTGTACATGAAAAAAGCATGGCACATCAGCTGGAAAACTTTTGGCGGTCGCTCAACGAAACAAATGCCCAAAAACAACCTCCGCCTCCTCCCAAAACATGGTTAGAAGCTTTTTTTCAATTGCGTGCTTACTTGAATACCCAAACGCAAGTATCAAAAAAAGTAATATTTTTAGATGAAATACCTTGGTTTGAAACCCCACGCTCAGGTTTTTTAGCGGCCTTAGAAAATTTCTGGAATCAATACTGCACCAAGCGCAGCGATATTATTTTGGTGATTTGTGGCTCGGCGGCTTCGTGGATAATTGATAAAATAATCAATAATCAGGGTGGTTTACACAACCGACTCACAAACCGTATTTTGTTGATGCCTTTGACATTGGGAGAAACCAAGGCGTTTTTTGAACTCAAAAACGTAAAACTCAGCTTGAAAGACATTGCCCAAATTTATATGTGCGTAGGTGGCGTGCCGTTTTACCTGAAAGACATCAAAGCGGGCGATAGTGTGCCTCAAATACTCGACCAATTGTTTTATCAAAAACAGGCAATTTTGAAAAATGAGTTTGGTAATTTATATGCCGCTCTTTTTAAGAATAATACCTTCCATGAAAAAGTAGTGGAAGCACTTTCTGTAAAAAATAAAGGTTTGACGCGCAACGAAATAATTAAAATTACAGGTATAAAAGGCGGCGGCGGGCTAACAACTGTTTTGGAAGAACTAACCCAATGCGGATTTATAATGCCTATTTACCCAATTAATAAAGCAAAAGAAGACTGTTTATATCGCTTAATGGATGAATATTCTTTGTTTTATTTCAAATTTTTAAAAGATGGCAAAAGCAAAAGCAGTTGGACACAAATTACAGAAAGCCCTATTTTTAAAATTTGGTCAGGTTATGCTTTTGAAAATCTTTGTTTTAAACACAGCCACCAAATAAAAAAAGCTTTTGGTATCAGCGGAGTAATTACAAACGAATACTCGTATGTCTCAAAAGGCAAGCCAGACCAGCAAGGGATTCAAATAGACATGATTATTGACCGTGCCGACAATTGTGTGAATATATTGGAAGTAAAATTTCATAATACAGAATATGAAATTTCAGAAGCCTATGCACGACAATTGTTGGATAAAGCCACCATTTTTAAAGAGCAAACAGACCTAAAGAAAAATGTATTTATCACAATGCTCACTGTTTTTGGTGTAAAAAAAAATGAGCATTATTTGATGGCTGTTACCAATCAATTACTCCTCGACGATTTATTCAGCTAAGTGTCAAAGGGTTTTTGAAGGGGATTATATGTCGCTAAACCCCTCCTTATTTTCTCTATTTTTTACTCAACAAACCAAATTTAAAATCAAAAAAAATGAAATCAACGCTTCTTTTTTGCGCATTTTTAGCGTCATTTTTTACCGACACCGCTTCCAGAAATGCCGCTTCCGTTGTCAATGGTGCCATCTCTACGGCTGCCCCGCTCCGTATCAAAGTACTTACGTTTATGAACACGGGTGAAGGAAATGACACCTACTATTTTATGGTGGATAAAGCTACGCCACAAAATTTGACAACAGGTAGCAAGTTCGATCTTGTTTCTGAGCAAGGCGACCGCTTCAAATGTGTTTTCAAACGCTATGACCTTGCTGCTTCGAGCAAATTCTTGCCAATTATCGCCAGTGTTGGCGACAATAACCGCACCCCGCTTGGCAATTTGAGTAACACAGATTTTTATATTGTGAATACAGGCGCGGCTTTTCCGTCGGCAACAACGGCGGCTGCACCCTCCAAAATTACCTCCCCAGTATTGACGGCAAATTTGAACGGCTCAACGTGGTCGGCCAATGGAGGAAGTTCGCTGTTTTATGAAGGTGGTAATTCGATGATTGATAAAACAGGAAAGCCGTATTTTATGCTTTCTTTCTTGTCAGCTAATGCCCCCGATAATCGCAATTTAACGCTACAATTCAAAGATTTTAAGCCTGTTGTTGGCAAAATTAAAAGTAATATGCAGGTACTTTTGGCGGGCCATTCCAGTGGAGAAGCTAAGAAAAGCGAAACAGCAGGCTATCAAGTCAATCCCCAATTTCCAGAACAGATGACCAATTTTGCCGTAGAAGTAACGAAATGGGAGCGTATTTCAAAAGATAAAGCCATTATATCGGGTAAGTTTTCGGGTAAATTAAAAGGTATCATGAATTCAGCCGATGTGTCGTGTCAAAATGGGGTATTTAAAGATGTCGAAGTGGTTTGTTACACTGGAAAATATTGATATTACAGAATGAATTACTGTTTATCTGCCACATTTTTGAATCAAAAATCTACTCTAAATCACAAAAAATGATAACACTACAAGACTGGAAACAAAACAAAAAAGCGTGGTTGGATAAAGACCTTGGCTTAGAACTTGTTGGGAAATATTATTTGGTGTTATTCTATTATCCTTTGTAACATTATCGTAGAATTTGCTAAAAGCAACCAGCTTTCAGAAGATTCTAC
>REAB01000017.1 GCA_004293645.1 Cytophagia bacterium
CCAAAAAGAGAATTAAAAGAATTTAATTACCTGACCATCGGATATGGTGTAGGTTTCCAGCAACATTTCTCTTTGTCAAAAAATACAATGATTGGTTATAAAGCAGATTATAAGCAATACGCGTCCAGAGAAACTATTTATTCAGTAGGTTTAAGTTTTCTGCTTAAATTATGATACGAATATAGATGATTAATTTTTGCAAAACAAGCCTTTTTTAAAATATTTTTGCAGAAGGCTTGTCAATATTTCACGATTGGGTTGGTAACTCCAATACTGGGTTAAAAGCCACATCAATTTAGCATTCAATCAAAACACCAACAAGCTGCCTTGTATTTCAACGAGGTGGCTTTCTATTATCTACTATCTAACGCTGGTACGCCCGTCTTTTTGGGGATTCAGTACGTCTTTTTGTTGCCCTTTTCGGCGCAGGTAGTCCAAGATAGCGTCGCGCATGAGGTAGTTGAGGGCTTCGTATTTTACGGCATTTTTAAACAGCGCGGCGTAGTCGCTGCTGGTGGCTACGTAATCGCTGGTGATGAGGGTATAATTGCGCTGTAAATCAATGGGTTGCCCTCCTACACTGAGTTCTAAAACTTGGTTAGAGCCCCGCTCAATGGCTATTTTCATACCCGCTTGGGGGTCTTTTTTTTTGGCAAATTCTTCGGCAAAAGCCTTCATTTGCGCCCCAGATAGTGTAACGACCACCAGCGCGTTGTCGAACGGCATCATCTCATAGACGTTGCCCGTCGAGATGCCGCCCGCTTGCCATTCTGTTCTCACTCCCCCCGAATTGGTGAGTGCCACGTCAATGGGTTTTCCGTATTTTTGGCTGCCCATTTCTACAAACAAATCGCACAACAAGTTACCCAGTTCCGATTCAGGCTGCCCCTTCGCCAGTCGCTTTGCCGACTGCACCAGCACGGTGTTCATGCCCGCGTCGAGGCTGTCGTGGTAGGGTTTGATGTAGGCCGCCACCCGCTGCGAAACCGCACTTACGGGAGCCGATGTGGTGTCGCCAACGGCTACCAACTGCGCACTTGGCTGCTGCGGCGCAAAGTAGCGCGTGCAAGAAGCCGAGAAAAACAACGGCAAAATGGCTACCGATAAATAGAACAAGCGGACTATTTTTTGCATAATTGGTAGTAGATTTAAAATGTAATAATTGACCGTGAACTACTTAATGTTTCAAATAAATCACTTTTTTGCCAAAATAACCACTCACGCAGCGGTTCCAGAGGTGGGCGGGGTCGCGGTTGAGGTCGTCCATAAACAATGACTGTGGGCGCGCCCGCAACGGTGTTACGTAAACGGTATCGGCGGGGGTATTGTTGATAAACGCATAACGTTCGTAGAGTTCTTGGTTGTAAGCGGCAGCCCTGCCGCGCAGCCAATCGCCGTACACCATTCTGAGGTTACTGCTGCCTTTTATATCTTTTACCACCGTAATAAAAAGCAATATACCAAAAGCCCAATGTGTTAAACTTGAAACAGGTTTGAGGGTACGTTTTTGCGCCAAATAACGCACCCACACGGCTACGTTATAAAACCACCCCAGCAAAAAATAAAGGTAAACCGAATTGACAACTCTCGGCGGCGACTCAATGCCAATGCCATAAAAAGAAGTAAACAGTTGCGACCATAAAACCCCCAAATAGGCAATTCCTGCTACCCAGATAGGTACTGCCAAAAACTGACTTTCGCGCCAATCGGGACGTTTGAGCAAGAATATTATCCAAAAAAACGTAAAAATAAGCAAAGGAGAATGGAGTAGCCACGCGCTGCTTAGTTGCCCCAAATGCCCCAACGACTGCCGCAGCGCAAGCGGTAAGTTGCCACTGACGGGATTGCCCGCAAGGCGCATGGCGTTGCCTTCGGAAGCAAAGGATAGGTAGCACGAAAAACCTGCTATTAGTATCAAAAACAGCGCAAATCGATCGAAGTTTTGTTTGATAATCAACCGATAACCAAACCAGCCTACCACCAAAATTACCGTAATGAGAAGATTGGTTTCGGAACTACCAATGGTAGCAAACACCAAAAAAGCGGCCAGTATAGCGGTTAGTTTTTGCCGCAACGCCCGCGCTTCGTAATATTTCACCATGACTACTATCAAACACAGCGTCAAGATATTGGGAATGGTGTAGGTTACAAAAGCGGCCATCCAATAAAATGCCTCCACAATACTGGCTATTTTTAGCACAAATAAGAAGAAAACAACGCCCAACATTCCGCCTATTTGCAACATTCGCCCCTGTGGCCAAAGCGTTTTGATGAGCCAATAGATACTCCCGCACAGCCCAACCAAGAGTAACACCGAAAGCACCTTAAAACCCGCGTACCAGTGCACAATAAGTGGACTGGAATGATTGAGCAAAATACCAAAATACCGACCTGTCCAGCCCGTATAATAGTGGTGCATGGCTTCAAAATAGCCATATTTAAACACCGTATCAATGTAGCAATAGTCGTCCACAATGGAGGGGTGGTTGTAAAAAGCCAACGCCAACAACGGCACCAACGCCAACGCCAACAACGCCACGTTGAACCAGTTTTTGAGGTTACTGTTGTCTAATTTGTCAAACATTATTGAATGGTATTTATCAATTATTGAAGCCCTCTTTAGCCATGAGCGTTTGTAGTTTTTGGGCCAGTTCGTCCGAGGCTTTGACCAACGGCAAGCGCACCTCATTGCCGCATATCTGCTTGATAGCCAGGCATTGTTTGATACCAACAGGATTTGACTCGGCATAAAGTAGCCCGTCAAAATCAAAAAACTGGTGCTGCATTTTGGTGGCTTCTCTAAACCTGCCGTGCAAGGCGTGCCAGGTCATGTCGCTCATTTCTTTGGGGAAAGCGTTGGCAATAACCGAAATAACGCCGTGCCACCCCACGCTAATCATGGGCGTTACGTGGTTGTCGTCGCCCGAAATAAGCAAAAAATCTGCGGGGCAACGCTTACTCAGTTCTAAGTACTGGTCAAAACTGCCGCAAGCGTCTTTTAGGCCAATGATATTGGGATGCTGCGCCAACGCCACAATGGTCTCCACGCTCATGTTGGTTACGGTGCGACCAGGCACGTTGTAAAGCAACACGGGGACGGGCGAGGCATCGGCAATGGCCGTAAAATGCGCCACCAACCCCCGCTGCGCAGGTTTGTTATAGTACGGGCAGACCGACAAAATGGCATCTACGCCCGTCAAATCGGTATTTTTGAGCGTATCAAGCACTACTTGGGTGTTGTTGCCGCCAAGTCCATAGACAATCGGCAATTTTTTAGTATTGTTTTGTTGTACAAATTGCAGCAACGCCGTTTTTTCTTCGGAGGTAGTAGTTGAGGTTTCACCAGTGGTGCCTTGTACCACCAAATAGTCGGCCCCGTTGTTGCTCACAAACATTATAAGACTACGCAAGCCTTCAAAGTCAATGTTGTGTCGTGAATCAAAAGGCGTAACGAGGGCTACGCCTACGCCGTGAAATTTATTTTTCGAGAAGGTGTACATTTATACTGAGATTTAGGATTTAAGGTTTGTAACGGTTCCCCGCGCGATTTGATGTTTTAGTTCTCTGAGAATTTTTGAGAATAACCCATATTTTCCCCGAAAATCTTCAATTACACATTCCAAACCATTGACTTAACAGCCACAAAGCTACAAATTATAATCAGCCTCAAAAGTAGGTTAGATTCAAAATCATTGGGCTTTTTGAAGCCAGCCCACCAATTAAGCGACTCAACTCGTTGTATTTGAGAACATTACCCCACAAACAGTAGCACAGCCAAAAACAAAAATAAGGGAATAGTTACCCGAAACAGAAATTTGATGTGCTAAAAAATGAGGTTAGGTATCTTCTGGGAGAAAGCTAACCAATGCCTCATTTATTGGCGACTTTTCTTGCCAAAAATTTTCACCAATCTATCGTTTTATGGTTTCACATTGTTGCAAAAAAATCATGGTGAGCAACTAAAATGAAAATTATTTTCACAACCGTTTTTGTGGTTTTGGGTTGTCGTAAAACAAATATCCGCCAAGTTTTTTCCTCCCAAAAATACCCCCACTCAATTAGTTAATCCGAATAAAAACGCTAAATTGCATCCAACTGTAAACAAAACGCTATTATGAAAAAACTAAATTTAATTTTATTTACATTTTTTATTGCTATTGGCAGTTACGCCCAGCAAGTATCCAACGTAAAAAACTCGTGGTTGGGCAATAGTAACCCTTTCCCTACCAACTTTGTGCCGCAAGGCATAGAAGGTATGTGCGTAAGTAAAGACGGTACCGTTTACACTAACGTTCCTTGGGAAGAAGGCGGTGGTAACTTTGGTGAATTTAAACCCAACGGAGATGTTAACCACGGCGAGGCATCGTTTGGATGGGGCTTAGGTGGTGGTTCCGATGCTGCCTCTAATTCAACTTATGTTTACTATTGCGTAGCTGTAGATAATGAAGGCGGCGGATTACAAAATGAACCAGGATATGTGCGTTGGCCTGTGGGTGCAACAACCAAATGGCTGGGTATTTCAAGGCGCTTAAAGTCTGATGTAAAACAGGGCGCACCTTTTGAAGGTGGCGCAAGTTGGCCTGTTGGCACCACATTGGTTGCATTAGAATATAATAGTACTGTTGAGCAACCTTGGATACAAGGGATTTATGCTAATGAAACAGAACTGTACGTAGGTATTGATAGCCGCAATATTGTAAAAGTTTATGATGCCAATACGATGGCTTTTAAAAGGCAGTTTTCAGTAGCTAACCCACGCCAAATAGGTATGGATAGTCAAGGTAATATTTGGGTTGCGCAAGGTATGGACGCTACAAAAATTAAACGCTACACGCCAACGGGTACTTTATTGCCACAATCTATAACTTTACCAGCGGGTAGTTTTGTTGGTGATTTTTGTATTGATAAAAACGATAGAATTTTAATTGGCGATGTAGGCCGAAGAGAGCAAGTACTTATTTATACCAATATTTTGGTTAACCCCGATTTTACTTCAACTTTTGGTGCTTTAAATGGCATACATTCGGGTATTTCGGGGCGTAATGCACCGTTAAAATTCCAACAAATACGTGGCATAGGTGTCGATACTTTGGGCAATATTTTTATTGGAAATACCCAATGGCATACGGGTGGACAAGGTACAATGATAGAAAAATACAACCTAACCACGGGCGTTATGGAATGGAAAAGGCATTGCACTATGTTTGTTGATGCAATGGGTATTGATAACGAAAGCGATGGCAGAGATGTGTACGGTAAAGTAGAACATTTTACCGTTGACCATAGTTTGCCACCGGGCCAAGACAATGTTTACGCATCTTACACCATAGACCGCTACAAATACCCTGCCGACCCTCGTTTGTGGGAGCAGTTTGCCAGTGTTCAGGTAAAAACCATAAAAGGCCATAAGTTTTTAGCAATGTCGAGTATGAACGGTGGTTTGGGTGCGATTTTTAGATTTAAACCCGATACCGATGGCGATATTGCCATACCTTGCATTGTTTTTGGAATAAACATAAACCCACGATACCCAAACTCTATTAACGGTCCTTGGATGTGGCGAGATTTGAATGGTAATGGCCAAATGGATGCAGGCGAATACACCAAACAAGTACAATATGATATTGATGGAGGTTACGGTGCAACTTTTGATGACAATGGCGATATTTGGCAAGCGGGTTGGGGAAATATTTTACACACCAAATGCTTAGGTTTAGATGCCAATAACATACTGCTTTACAATGGTAGTTATACCCTAATACCCGCACCTGCACCTTTTACTAACGTTAAAAGAGTTTACTACGATGTAAAATTAGATAGAATGTATTTGGGTGGTGGCACTACCACTCAGCCTACTATAGATAGTTGGCAAAGTATGGGCAGAGCAATTAACCGTTACGATAATTGGAAGAGTACAGGTAATCGTACGGCCTCTGTACCCGAGTTGGTTTTGCCAGCGGTTACCACAAATGGCTTTACCGTTCCTATATCATTTAGGGTGGTAAAAGATTATATTTTTGTTGGCTTTTTAGGTGGCGACAATACCATACCTCGTTTGCAATTAAACATCTATAAAGTGCTTGATAATGCAATGGTAGGTTATATCAGAGTGCCTTGGGAAGGTGCAGGTTTGTTTGATATTATCCAATCTTTTGATGGCTACCAACGCAAAAACGGTTCTTATATGATAGTAACCGAAGAAGACGGTAGAAACAAAAACGTAATGTACAACTGGAGCCCAACAGTACCTGCGGTTGAAACGTCTAATACCTTAGACGCAAATACCAATTATTTAGGGTATTTGAATACTGCGGCCAGCAAGCCACTAAACGTTACCTCAAATGTTTCTTGGACAATTACAGGCGCACCAGCTTGGCTAACCTTAAGTACAACAAGCGGCACAGGCAATGCAGTAGTTAATTTTAATGTTGCTGCAAATACAGCACCAACCAGCCGTACAGCTACGCTTACATTATCGGGTGGTACATTAAGCAAAACCATTACAGTTTTTCAAAACTTTGCCGATGTAACCGCACCAAGCAATGCAACTGCTTTAGCGGCAACATTGCTAACGCCTTTTTCTTTTACTTTAAATTGGGCAGCCAGTACCGATAATGTATTGGTTACCGGTTACCAAATATTTAAAGATGGTAACTTAGTAGCCACTACACCAAGTATAAACACTTCATTTATAGGTTTAACACCAAATACAGCTTATACAATGTTGGTAAAAACTATTGATGCAGCTGGTAACCTAAGTGCTGGTTCTACATTATTAGTTACCACGCCCGATGTTACTTACCCTTATATTACTGCCCGTGGCCACGCAAATAATGAAACCCCACAAAGAGCTTTTGATAATATTAACTGGAGTTCTTGGATGGATTGGGAAAGTACCACTTGGCTACAAATACAGTATGCAACACCAGTGGTTTATAATACCTACTCAATTTATTGCATAGACGATGCTTTTAGAGGCAGAGACCCAAAAAACTGGGTTTTGCAAGGCTCTAACGATGGTATAAATTATACCAATTTGAATACCCAAAACAACCAAAGTTGGACAACCCAGGGCAGCGCAAAAACTTATTACGCTAATAACACCACCGCTTACAGCCATTATAGGTTTAACTTTTTTGGTGGTAGTGGTACACAACTTGGCGAAATTATTTTTGCAAACGGAACGGTAGTGGATACCCAAAGCCCAACTGTACCATTGGCTTTAACCGCATCGGGTATTACTCAAAACAGTGTTAATTTAGAATGGGATGCCAGTAGCGATAACATAGCGGTAACTACTTACGAAGTATTTAAAAATGGCGTTTTAATAGGCACATCTACCACCAATAGCTTGGCAGTGAGCGCATTGACTTGTAATTCTACTTATACCTTTACGGTAAAAGCCAAAGATGGATTGGGCAATACGAGTGCGGCAAGTGTGGGCTTAATTCTTAATACAGCGTCTTGCAACCCCTGTGCTACGCTGCTCCCTTTGGCCAGCCCAATAGACGATTATTCAAGTGGAACAGTTCTCAAGCAAGCCAACGCCAGCACGGGCAAAATCACGGCCACCAACAAAATTACCAATACGGCCAA
>REAB01000082.1 GCA_004293645.1 Cytophagia bacterium
ATTGCGTAATACAAAGATATTAAAAAAAATACACCCAACAAACTGTTTTGCGTATTTTTGGAAAATTATATTCCGTATCAAATAAAGTTACAGTTTAATTGTAAAACCACCATCAACTGCCAAATTTTGCCCCGTAATAAACGAGGCGTTGTTCATGGCAAAAAAAGCGACTGCCGCCGCTACTTCTTCGGGCAAACCCACCCGCCGCATGGGCGTACGGGCAACTACCTCGGCATAAAAATCGGGGTTGGCCAATACCCCCGCCGTGAGCGGCGTTTGAATATACCAGGGTGAAACTGCGTTCAGACGAATGCCGTCGGCAGCCCATTCTACGGCAATATTTCGGGTAAATTGAATGATGGCGGCTTTGGTCATGCCATAAATCACACCCGATTTGACGTGGGTTATGCCCGTTACGGAGGCAATAGAAACCACATTGCCTTGACTGGCTTTGAGAAGCGAATGGCACTTTCGGGTCAGTTCATAGACCGAAAACAGGTTAGTATTGACGATGGTATCAAAATCTTGGTCTTCAAAGTCCACCATTCTTTTGCGGATATTCGTGCCTACATTATTGACCAAAATATCTAATGTTGTGAGCGAATCTATCACTGTTTTTATGCCTTCTTTGGTGCTCAAATCGGCCGATAGAAGGGTTAATTTATCAGATTTTAGTTCATTTTTGAGCGCGTCAAGCGATTCTTGGCCACGCGCCACGGCTATGACATTTGCCCCTAAATTCAAAAATTCAACCACGATGGCTTTCCCAATTCCTTTGGTACCACCCGTTACCAATGCGGTTTTGTTTTCTAAATTCCACGTCATAATTTTTTGATTTTTGAATTGATAAAGTGCCAAAACTACAAATTCCGATTAACAAGTGTCAAAAATTTCTTTTTATCTTGCCAATTCATTTTTTACCCGCATTTTCAATGCCGCAATCAAAGCCACTGACAGACCTTAAAACGAGCCTGCACCCACGCAACAAGCATCGCCTGTCCTATAATTTTTCAGAATTGATAGCGAGCCATCCCGCGCTTGCAGTTTTTGTAACAACCAACAAATACCAGAACGAAAGCATTGATTTTGCCAATCCTGAGGCTGTAAAAGCCCTCAATAAAGCCCTGCTTGCGCATTTTTATCAGATTCAACACTGGGATATTCCACCGCATTATTTGTGTCCGCCCATTCCAGGCCGCGCCGATTACCTGCATTATTTGGCCGATATTCTGGCCGACTCAAACGGCGGAGTCGTGCCAACAGGAAGCACTGTTCGGTGTTTGGACGTGGGCGTGGGGGCCAACTGCGTTTATCCCATCATTGGCCACCAAACTTACGGCTGGCATTTTGTGGGTACCGATATTGACCCCGTGGCCGTGCAGTCGGCCAAGCGCATTGTGGCGACCAATGTTGCTTTACAAAATGCCGTTGTTTGTCGGTTACAAACTTCTGATAAACAGTTTTTTAGGGGCGTGGCTGAACCCCAAGAACGGTTTGATTTAACCCTTTGCAACCCGCCGTTTCATGCGTCAATGCGCGAAGCGCAAGCGGCCAATATACTAAAAGTGAGCAATTTAACGGGTAAAAAGACAAATAAAGCAGCACTCAATTTTGGTGGTCAAAATAGCGAATTGTGGTACGCGGGTGGTGAAGCGCGGTTTATTAAATTGATGATTGCCGAAAGCGTAGAAGTAGCCCAAAACTGCCTTTGGTTTTCGAGTTTGGTGTCAAAAAAAGAAAGTTTAACGGGTATTTACAAGGCCTTAACGCAGGCAAAAGCCACCACTATCAAAACCGTAGAAATGGCGCAAGGCCAAAAAATAAGCCGCTTCGTAGCCTGGACTTTTTTGAATGACGCGCAGCGAAACGAGTGGTTTACGTAATATTTTGTCAGCTGATTTTAAGTGGATTAAAATCATTGGTCAAAAAATATTAGGGCTTCCGCCCCAAATCGTTTAACCTCAGCCTTGAGGCTGGAGCAAGGACAAACAAAGACATTTTGGGGCTTTAGCCCTAACTTGTTGCAGGGCTAAAGCCCGTAGGAGTTGTCTTCACCCTACGCTAAAGCGCAGGGTTGTGCGATAGATTAATTAATTTAGTGCAGAAGCCCCACAAAACTATTGAGTAAACTACATGATTAACCAGACAACTTTGGAATATTTCAACAAATGGGAAAAACGGTGGCATCCTTTGCGGCGCGAATGGGTGGTTTATGCCGCGCACCGCAACCAACGACCGTGGAGTTTTGACGTGCTAAACCAACCCGCAAAAGCCTCAGCAAACGACCCAAACTGCTACCTTTGTCCGCGTAATGTGCGCATCAGCGGGTTACAAAACCCTGACTATCAGTCTGTTTATGTATTCGACAACGACCACCCCGTAGTGGGTTTGCACGCGCCAGCGGTGCAAGAAAATACGCACGGTGGGTTGTACAAACGCCAATCGGCGCGGGGCATTGCGCGGGTTATTTGCTTCGACCCACACCACAACGCCACCCTCGCCGACTTGCCGCTGGCGCGTAGTGTCGAGGTTTTTGAGGTATGGCAACAGCAAACCCAAGAAATGCTGGCTAATACTGCTATCAAATCGTTGCTTATTTTTGAAAACAAAGGCGAAGCCGTGGGCGTATCGAGTCCGCACCCGCACTGCCAGCTCTACGCCGTAGATTTTGATTGGAAATGGGTGAGCGAAGAAATGGCAGCTGCGCGGCTTTATTACGAAGAAACCAACCAAGACCTTTTTGCGAGCATCATTGCCGCCGAGCAGCAAGACGAACTTCGCATCATAGCCGAAAACGAACACGCCATCGCTTTTGTGCCGTTTTTTGCCCGATACGCCTACGAGGTTTACATTTTTCCAAAACAGCCCCACGCCAACATGAGCAGCCTTCACAAAGTTGAATTGGACGCGCTGGCGGCGGTTTATTATGAGGTTATCAGGCGGTACGACTTACTTTTTCAGATGTCTTTTCCGTTTGTCATGGCCGTTAAACAAGCCCCGCTCGATGGGCATTTTTACCCGCACTATCGGCTGCATTTGCACTTTCAGCCACCGCTTCGGCAACCTGGATTGGTCAAATTTTTGGCAGGACCAGAAATTGGAGCGGGCAATTTTATGGCCGACACCATACCCGAAGAAAAAGCCGCCGAATTACGCGCGTTGGTACTAACTACTTGATTATTAACCAAATGACCGCCGCCACTTTTTTTCAAAATCCTGCCGCCGCCGTAGCGGCTTCTGCTCCTGGCCGCCTTGACGTGATGGGCGGCATTGCCGACTATTCGGGGTCGCTGGTGCTGCAAATGCCCGTAGCCGAGCAAACTACGGTATGCATTGCGCCCCGCGCCGACAACCAACTGCGGGTTTATAGCACCCAAGCCGCCGAAATATTCCAAACTTCAACGGCCATTTTTGAACAAAATGTTGATTTTCAGACTCTTGGAAAAAAAGTAAGGCAACTCCCCAACGGCGACTGGGCGGCTTATGTGCTGGGCTGTTACGTTTGGTTGGTGTTAGAAAAAAGAATTCCTGCCGTTGGTTTAGATTTTTTTGTGGACTCTGCCATTCCCGTTGGGAAGGGGTTGTCGTCGTCGGCGGCGTTGGAAGTGGCCACCCTCAAAGCCCTGCAAAAACTGTTTCAGCTCACATTTAACGGCACCGAATTACCCACTTTGGCACAGCAAGTCGAGAATCAGTTTGTGGGCGCACCTTGCGGCCTCATGGACCAACTGGCCTCTTATTTTGGTGTTCCGCAGCATCTATTGCCCATTGTTTGCCAGCCAGATTTGGTACAAAACCCCGTTGCTATTCCCGAAGGTGTGCAGTTCTATGGCCTCGACAGCGGCGTTCGGCACGCGGTGGGGGGCGCGTCTTACGGCGACGTGCGCACGGCCACTTTTATGGGTAAAACCATTATCAACCAAACCCTACCCACGCTCCGTTATTTATGCCAATTGTCAGTCAAAGAATTTGAAAATCAGTACATTAACTTACTTCCAACGCAATTGTCGGGCGCGGATTTTCTGCAACAATATGGCTCGGTCAACGACCCAATCTCGCAAGTTGAAGCCCAGAAAATGTATCAAATCAAAGCCTGTACGCAACACGCTGTTTACGAAAATCGGCGCGTTGAATTGTTTTTGGCGCAACTCCGTCAATTAGACAAAACCCAGTTGGCCCACAACCCAACCTACCGCAGGGCGCAACTCACGGCTTTGGGGGCGCACATGTACGCTTCGCACCAGAGCTACTCGGCTTGCGGCCTGGGCCACCCCAAAACCGACGAATTGGTGGAACAAGTGCGCCAGGCCGCCCCCAACGCCGAACTTTACGGAGCTAAAATAACGGGCGGCGGCAGCGGCGGAACGGTCTGCGTGTTGGCTTGGTGTCAATAGTCAATTGTCAATAGTTGTTCTATCTTGAAGAATAATGGATTCAGTCAAGTAGAAAAAATGGCTATTTTCAAAGAATTACCCCCACAGACAGACCAAGAAAATGTAAGGACTTTTGCAGAAAACATCAATGGCTATTTGGAAAATTTACCAAAAAAAAGTTTAGATTTAGCAGAAAAATCAGTCCTCTGTTCCTCCGATATTATAGAAAGTTTCTTTGGAAAATTCAAAGCAAAAATTAACTCGAATTGTCCACAAAAAATGACAGAATTTATGTTTACAATAGCTAATTTCTCAGGAAATTTTAAGGAAGATGAACTTAAAAAGGCATTAGAAGCCATCAAAATAAAGGACTTAAAAAAATATAAACTTTACTAAAAACTGTCTGAACTTTTTAGTAAAGTTTATACAGCCTATAATAAACTAGTGTATTTGTGTTTTTAAAATCTTGATTATCAGATTTTTGCATTTGCTCGTCTTGCTATTTACGCATTACTAAGACAATAATACGCTCCTAATTAAGGGGCTGAGATTTTCCAAAACACGGTGTCGTTCAAAGCCAAGTTTTTTCCCGAACGCGGCCTCATATCGCAGCGCGGCTCGGTGTTGTTAATTCGACAAAAAAGTACTACTTTTGATTTACTGAGTTGTTGAGTTGGAGAGTTATTTAAACTCAAAATCCAATAACTCAAAACTCAAAACTAATTCCATGCGTCAAGATTATTTACAAGGCGGCACTAGCGAGCAGTCGCCCGTAGAACGCGAAATAGACCGCGCCCTGCGCCCGCTGTCGTTTGGCGACTTTGCGGGGCAAGATAAAATACTCGAAAACCTCAAAGTATTTGTGTTGGCCGCCAAACAACGCCAAGAAGCCCTCGACCACGTGCTGCTGCATGGCCCGCCTGGTTTGGGCAAAACCACGCTCTCTAATATCATTGCCAACGAACTGGGCAGCAGCCTCAAAACTTCTTCTGGACCTGTATTGGACAAACCCAGCGACTTGGCGGGGCTACTCACCAACTTGCAGACCAACGATGTGCTGTTTATTGACGAGATTCACCGCCTCAATCCCATCGTGGAAGAGTATTTGTACTCGGCCATGGAAGATTACAAAATAGACATCATGCTCGACTCTGGGCCCAACGCCCGCAGTATTCAGATTGGCCTCAACCCTTTTACGCTCATTGGGGCCACCACCCGCGCGGGCTTACTCACCGCCCCGCTCCGCGCTCGTTTTGGCATCAACGCCCGCCTCGAATACTACGATGCCAAATTACTGACTTCCATTGTAAAACGCTCCGCGCAAATATTGGGCACCAGCATTGACGAAGAGGGCGCTTTTGAGATAGCCCGCCGCAGCCGTGGCACGCCGCGCATTGCCAACAACCTGCTGCGCCGCACCCGCGACTTTGCCCAGGTAAAAGGCAGCGGACGCATTACGGTCGAAATTGCCCAGATTGCCCTCAAAGCCCTCGACGTGGACGAAAACGGCCTCGACGAAATGGATATTCGGATTTTGAGCACCATTGTGGAGAAATTTAAGGGCGGCCCCGTGGGACTTTCTACCATTGCCACGGCCTGCGGCGAAGAAGCCGAAACCATTGAAGAAGTTTATGAACCATTTTTGATTCAAGAAGGCTTTTTGAAGCGCACTTCACGCGGGCGCGAGGCCACCGAACGCGCCTACCGCCACTTGGGTATTGTCCCCAAATTGAAATTGGGCGAGCTGTTTTAGAAGAAAGCCATCTATCCTATTACTCAACGACAATGGCCATTGTCAGTGCCTTCACTGATAATGGCCATTGTCGTATCAATCTATTTGAACCAACTCTTATTAGGTCAATTTCGTGTTTTTTAGCACTATTCCGCCCAGTGGAGGCAATGTGAGTAATACCGACTGTTTGCGCCCCTGCCAAGCGGTGGGTTCGGTAGCAATGGGGCCAGTATTGCCAAGGCCACTGCCAAAAAACGCGGGCGTATCGCTGTTAAAAACCTCCACCCATTCGCCCGCTGAGGGGACACCCACGCGGTAATTGTGGCGAGGGGTAGGGGTCATGTTGAGCAATACCACCAATTGGTCGGCGGGATTTACGCCCTTGCGGCTGTACGACAGCACGCAATTGTCGCGGTCGGAGACATCAATCCATTCAAAGCCTTCGGGCGAGAAGTTATAGTCGTGCAGCGCGGGTTCGTTGCGCAGCAACGTGTTGAGTTGTTTGAAGCAATTTTGGACACCTTTGTGGGTGGGCGACGCGAGCAGGTGCCAGTCCAGCGATTGTTCAAAATTCCACTCGCGCACTTGGCCAAACTCGCCGCCCATAAAGAGCAATTTAGTGCCTGGATGCGTAAACATATAGGTAAACAACAGCCGCAAATTGGCAAAACGCTGCCATTCGTCGCCTGGCATTTTGCCAATCAACGACCCTTTACCGTACACCACCTCGTCGTGCGAGAGCGGCAGCATAAAGTTTTCGGAGAAAGCATACACCAAACTAAACGAGAGCTGGTCTTGGTGCCAACGGCGGTACATGGGGTCGCGCTGAAAATATTTGAGGGTGTCGTTCATCCAGCCCATCATCCATTTCATGCCAAAGCCCAGTCCGCCCAAGTAGTTGGGGCGCGACACGCCTGGAAACGCCGTTGATTCTTCGGCAATGGTCTGTACGTCAGGGAATTGTTTGTAAATGGTTTCGTTCAATTCTCTGAAAAGAGAAACGGCTTCTAAATTTTCGCGGCCTCCAAATTCGTTTGGAATCCACTCGCCGTGCTTGCGCGAGTAGTCCAAATACAGCATCGAAGCCACGGCATCTACGCGCAGGCCGTCCACGTGGTAGCGGTCGAGCCAAAACAGGGCATTTGAAATCAAGAACGAACGCACTTCGTTGCGACCGTAGTTAAAAATATAGCTTTTCCAGTCGGGGTGGTAGCCTTTGCGGGGGTCGGCGTGTTCGTACAGGTGTGTGCCATCGAAGTTAAAAAGTCCGTGGGCATCGCCTGGAAAATGCGACGGCACCCAGTCCATCAGTACGCCCACGCCTGCTTCGTGCAGCTGGTCAATGAGATACATCAGGTCTTGGGGCGTTCCCATGCGCGAGGCGCAAGAAAAATAGCCCGTTATTTGGTAGCCCCACGATGGTGGATAGGGGGCTTCCATGATAGGCATAAACTCGACGTGCGTAAAATTCATTTCTTGCACATAAGGCACCAATTTGTCGGCTATTTCGCGGAAATTCAAGAAACGAGTGGGTTCGGAAGGGTCGCGCAGCCACGAAGCCAGGTGCACTTCATAGACCGAATACGGTGCGTTGAGAGCGTTGTGTTGGCGGCGTTCTTTCATCCAGTTGGTATCTTTCCATTCGTACCAATTGTCCCAAACCACCGAGGCCGTTTTGGGAGCTTGTTCGCACCAAAGCGCAAAAGGGTCGGCTTTTTCGAGCTGTTGGCCGCCCACGTTCGAGTGAATGAAATATTTGTAAACTTCGCCCCGACCAATGTTTGGCACAAAGATTTCCCAAATACCCGAACCGTCCCAGCGGGCGGTGAGTGCGTGGCTGCTTTTGCTCCAACCGTTGAAGTTGCCAATAACCGACACGTAACCTGCGTTGGGAGCCCACACGGCAAAATAAGTACCCACTACGCCCTGGTGCGTTACCACGTGCGACCCCAGTTTTTCGTAGAGATTATAGTGCTTGCCCGACTTGAACAAGTAAATATCAAATTCGGTGAAGCGCGAGTAAGATTCGGCGTTAACGGCCACTTCGGGCGCGACCTCAGCGACTGTTTTGGCGCGGGTTTTTTTGGGTGGCGCGGCTTCGGGAGCGGCAGTTTTGGGAGTTTTTGCAGATTTGGCCATAGTTCTATGTCTATTGAAGGCGCAAAATAGGCTTTTTGAAGGAAAAAATAGTACGTAAAAATCAAAAAATTGCGCATAAATCGGCAATTCTTGCTTTTACCGCTACATTTGCGGGCAAATACCCGTTTTTGCAATGCCGCGCCCCAAAAATCCTTTTTTTAGGTTTAAACAATTTACAATTTGGCAAGACCAAACTGCCCTCAAAGTATGCACCGAGGCTTGTATTTTGGGGGCTTACGCGGCGGTATCGGGAGCGCACCGTATTTTAGACATTGGTACGGGTACGGGTTTATTGGCTTTGATGACTGCGCAGCGTGCGCCGCAGGCGCAGGTGGTGGGCGTTGAAATAGAACCCAACGCCGCGCTTCAAGCCCAACAAAATGCCCAAAAGAGTCCTTTTGCGGCGCGGGTACAGATTTGCCAAATTCCTATTCAAGATTTTATGCCAACAGTTGCTTTCGATTTGGTGGTTTGCAATCCCCCGTTTTTTAATAACCATTTGCCCGCTCGTGCGTTTGCCCGTCAACAAGCACTGCACACCCAAACGTTGCCTTTTGAAGATTTGGCGGTGGCCACAGCGCGTCTATTGACTCCCGACGGTCAATTGGTAATATTATTGCCCGCTTACGAAACCCAACTTTTTGTTCAAACGGCGCAGCAAAATGGGCTGTTTCCTGTCAATCAACTTGCTATCTATCAACGAGTTGGCTCGCCTATTTTTAGGTTGATTACTACTTTTGGACGTGCCAATCATTTGTTTGACACCGAAACATTGTACATTCACGAAACAGACGGCAGTTATTCGGCAACTTTCAAAGCCTTATTGAAACCCTATTATTTACACTTGTAATATCAAATAACAAATATCATAAGTAGTTGGGCAGAAATAGGCGGTTGGCCGCTGCCATTATATTATTTTTGATTTGTAATAAGGGGCAATTTGGTAGCAATAAATTGATAAACAGGTAATTACAACAAATTACTGTAATTGCAAACAATTACGAGTAAGTACTTATATCAAATATCATATATCAAATATCAAATATCACACTCCATAAAACCATACTCCACTATTCTAACACCATGATTTCAAAAGAACAAATTGCGACGGCTTTTCAAGATTTACAAGACCAGATTTGTGGCGCACTCGAAGTGGCCGACGGGTTGGGGCGTTTTAGAGAAGATGCTTGGCAACACCACAGCGGGGGCGGCGGGCGCACGCGCATCATCGAAAATGGCCACATCATTGAGAAAGGTGGAGTCAATTTTTCGGGCGTTTGGGGCGAAACTTCCGATGCCCTGGCCAAGCAAATGAATTTGGCGCAAAAAGCTGAGTATTTTGCCACGGGGGTTTCTATTGTGCAGCACCCCGTTAGTCCCATGATGCCCATTATCCACATGAATATTCGGTATTTTGAGCTTTCGACGGGCGCGTGCTGGTTTGGGGGCGGCATAGACCTCACGCCGCATTACGTGGTAGAAGCCGACGCGCGTTGGTTTCATCAACAGCTCAAAAATACCTGCGACCAGCACCACGCCGACTATTATCCGAAATTCAAAAAGTGGGCTGACGATTATTTTTTTATTCCGCACCGCAACGAAACGCGCGGCGTGGGTGGCATTTTTTTTGATTACCTCAAACCAAAGGGCGAAACCAACAATACCGCCGCTGAAGCATTGGCTCAATCCAAAGACGAATTGTTTGATTTCGTATTGGCCGTTGGGCAAACTTTCGCGCCCATCTACACGCATTTGATGCGCCAAAACCACGCTCTTCCCTACGGCGAAGCCGAGCAAAATTGGCAAACGCTGCGCCGTGGCCGCTACGTAGAATTTAATTTGGCCTGGGACCGTGGCACTAAGTTTGGCCTCGAAACCAACGGACGCACCGAGTCTATTTTGATGAGTTTGCCCCCCGTGGCGCGTTGGGTTTACAACCACCAAACCGCTCCGCAAAGCCGCGAAGCCCATACGTTGGAGTTGCTCAAAAAAGGTATAGATTGGGTGTAAAAAAGCCATTTTTGCGAAAAAATAGTTATGTTTACCACAAAAAATGAATCATGACTGCTGTTGAAGAAATCATGCGCGCGCCCAACCTTCGGGAGTTGATTGATGAACTCGAAAAGAGTTGGCACGACGAGCAAAAACGCCGCCATGAATTTTGGGCGGCCATTGACGAAAACGTCAAAGCGGAGTTCATTATGGGCGAAATCATCTATCATTCACCCATTTATGGGCGGCATTGGATGGCTTCTTCCAACATATCGAGGCGACTGCTGCCTTTTGTTTATGACAATAAATTGGGAAAGGTAGCGTACGAAAAGGTCATGATTCGACTCACGCGCAACGACTACGAACCCGATATTTGCTTTTGGTACGAAGAGCGCACGCTTGATTTTGGGCAAAAACAATCGGCTTTTCCCGCGCCAGATTTTATTGTTGAAATACTTTCAGACAGTACCAAAGAACGTGATTATGGCATCAAAAAAACTGATTATGCACTACACGACGTGCAAGAATATTGGGTTGTTGATGCTGATAATCAGACCGTTGAGCAGTATTTGTTGAAAAACAAAACCTACGAATTAACCCAGAAACTCAAAGACGGCATCTTGGTGTCAGAAGTAATAACGGGGTTTCAGATGCCCGTGAGAGAGATATTTGAATAGTCCCAGTTTTTTTGCGGGTTGTAGTGCAGGTGGCTGTTTATTATTTCGAGCGGGCTTTCTACGTTGTTGTGGTACAATTGCCCCGTACCCAAACCTTGCGGCAGCGGGTTGTTAAATTCAGCCGTAAACTGCGCAATGGCGTTCAGCCCCACGTTCGATTCCAACGCCGACGTAACCCACCAATCTATGCCCAACCTGCGCGCCGACTCAATCCACTCGGTGGTTTGGCCAAACCCGCCCAACAGCGTGGGTTTCAGTACAATATATTGCGGCTGAATGGTTTTGAGGAGTTGTCGTTTTTGGCCATAATCAAAAGTGCCAATGAGTTCTTCGTCGAGGGCAATGGGTACGGGCGACGTGCGGCACAACTGCGCCATGAGTTCTGTTTGCTTGGGCTTGATGGGTTGCTCAATAGAATGAAGCTCAAAGTCGGCCAATCGGTTCAGTTTTTCTACCACATTTTGGGCATCAAAAGCCCCGTTGGCATCTACGCGCAACGTTATTTGGTTGGCCGAAAAGCGTTGTCTGATGTGTTTTAAGATGGCACATTCTTGCTCAAAATCAATGGCCCCAATTTTAAGTTTGAGCGTATCAAAACCTGCTTCGAGTTTTTCTTCTACTTGGGCCAGCATATTGTCGTGGCTTCCCATCCAAATAAGGCCATTGATGGCAATGGGTTTTTGTTTGAGCGCAAAATCATTGTCAAAAAGCACCCTTTTGCCGCCGTTTAGAAAATCGAGGAGAGCAGTTTCTAACCCAAATCGAATGGACGGCCAACGCTTGCTCACCATTTGTTCGGCAATGATGGGAATATTCCAAGCAAATATTTCTAAGTCTGATTCGCTAAAATCTTGGCAAATTTCGTTTAAAATTGCCTCAAAATTGGGTTGGTCGTCAATGCTCAAACCTTGCAGCGGGCTGCACTCACCCAAACCAAAAACCGCAGGATTGGCATCGTCAAAAACCCGAATATACCACGAAGTTTTGCTGGAAACCGTACCCCGCGAAGTGGTAGCCTCAAAGCGAAAATGCAAAGTATGAGCTTGATATTGAGCTTTTAGGGGCATTGTAGGAGTGTCAGTTTGGCAAATAGGTGAGCAAAATACCAAAAAAAGTGCTACTTTGGCTTTATTTACGAACGAAATTTTGAAAAACTTAGCAAACGGTTTGAAATGGTTGCTTTGGCCGCTGAGTGGGTTGTACGGAATGGCCACCGCAGTCCGTAATTTTTTATACAATCGTAAATATTTAACTGTTTATGAGTCAAGTATTTATGCCTTGTCCGTGGGAAACTTGACCGTGGGTGGTACGGGCAAAACCCCGCACATTGCTTATTTGCTCAAAAAATTGAATAATAAGTACCAACTTGCCACTTTGAGCCGAGGGTATGGCCGCCAAACGCGCGGCTTCGTGGCTGCCACCGCCCAATCAACCGCCGCAGACATTGGCGATGAGCCACTGCAATTGTTTCAGCACTTTGGCCAGCAAGTCCCCGTTTTGGTGTGCGAAAAACGCGCCATTGGCTTGCAAATAATTGAAAAAATATACCCAAAAACGCAGCTCGTTTTGCTCGACGATGCTTTTCAACACCGCGCCGTTTTGCCGAGTCTTTCGTTGTTATTGACCGACTACGGGCGACTTTTTTACGAAGATTTTTTACTCCCAACGGGTCGCCTGCGCGAAGCCCGCGCGGGCGCACAGCGGGCGCAAGCCGTGGTAGTAAGCAAGTGCCCCGCTCATTTGGACGAGGCGCAGCAGGCGCACATTCGGTCGCTTATTTTGAAATACACCGCTGCCCAAACGCCCGTTTTTTTCTCTACTTTTCAGTATGGTTTGCCACAGCCTTATTTTGTTCAACAGCCCCCGTGGCGCAACGACGCGCCCTGCGTGGTGGTGTCGGGTATTGCGCAGCCCGTGTTGTTTGAGAATGCCGCCAAAGCAAGTTTTAACGTGCAGCATCAAATGGTATTTGGCGACCACCACCGCTTTGATGCCACCAATCTCGGCCACATTAGCAGTGCAGCGGCGGGCCGAGTTGTATTGACCACCGAAAAAGATTTTGTAAAACTCAAACCATTGCTCGCCGCCAATTCGAGCAATATATTGTTTTATTATTGGCCCATCGAAGTGGCGTTTTTGCCCACGCAAAATCTAAATTTTGACGAGTGGCTCTTTGATAAACTCCGTGTTGTAGCAAGGTTACCGTTGGCTTAAATGGCAAAATTGGCCATTGGGTTTTCAGCCATTTTTTTGCTAAATTTGCATCATATAACTTATCAACTGAAACCCAACCGCGCTGGCGGTTTACCAGAGCACATGAAATTTACTGTATCATCTTCTGTATTGTTGAAGCAACTCGCCGCCATCAATGGCGTTGTTTCTACCAACCCGATTGTTCCTATTCTCGAAAATTTTCTTTTTCAGTTAGATGCCAATCAACTCACCGTTACGGCCTCCGATTTACAAACGGTGATGATAACCGAGATAACGGTGGAGTCGTCGGACAAGGGGGCGATTGCCATTCCTGCCAAATTACTCCTCGATACGTTGCGTGGTTTGCCCGAACAACCCATTTATTTTAATGTAGATGTGGACACGTTTGGCATTGAAATAGGCTCAGACAATGGCCGTTACAAGTTGTCGGGCGAGAACCCAATTGATTTTCCGAAGGTGCCATCGGTGGCGCGGGCGTTCTCGGTCGAGATGTCGTCGAGCGCGTTGTCGCACGCTATTGTCAATACCATTTTTGCCACCAGCACCGACGACCTGCGCCCCGCCATGACGGGCGTTTATGTGCAGTTGGGTGCTGATTATGCCACTTTTGTGGCCACCGACGGCCACCGCCTCATTCGCTATCGCCGCCACGACGTGAAGTCGTCGGTAGATACGACCATGATCATTCCGCGCAAAGCCTTGAATTTGTTGAAAGCCTGTTTGCCCTCCGAAAGTGTGCCGTTGAAGGCCGATTTTAGCTCGTCTAACGCTTTTTTTAGTTTTGCCAACATCAAAATGGTTTGTCGGTTGATTGACGAGCGTTTTCCTGATTACGAAAACGCCATTCCGACCAATAACCCCAACGTACTGACCATCAACCGCAGTGAGTTGGCCAATTCGCTCAAACGCATTGCCATTTATTCTAACCGTACCACGCATCAAATTCGCCTCAAAATGACCGCGCCCAATGCGCTCGCTATTTCAGCCGAAGACTTAGACTATTCTAACGAGGCCAACGAGCAATTGATGTGCGAATACAACGGCGACGACATGGAAATTGGTTTTAATGCCAAGTTTTTGGTAGAAATGCTCAACAATTTAGATGCCAACACGTTGTCGCTCGAATTGTCGGCCTCCAACCGCGCGGGGCTTATTATTCCGCTCGAAAAAGAAGCCGACGAAGATATTTTGATGCTCGTTATGCCCGTGATGCTAAATACCTACGCTTAATTGGCGTTCAATATTTGGTTGCCTGTGTCTTCACAGGCATCGGACTTAAGAATGCTGCTGTGCTTAGGCCAGCAGCATTTTTTGTTTATCAATTTTCTTTAAACCAGCCCGCGTACATCACATAATTGTTTGCCGTTCGCATGAAAACCTCGGCGAGTTCGGGCGTTACGTCTTTGAGATACTTGGCGGGGTTTCCTGCCCAAATAGTGCCTGGCGGCACTATTTTTCCCTGAGTTATGACAGCCCCCGCTGCAATAATAGACCCCGTGCCAATGTGCGCCCCGTCCATAATGATGGCTCCCATGCCTACCAGCACTTGGTCTTCGATGGTGCAGCCGTGCACAATGGCATTGTGGGCAATCGAAACGTAATTGCCAATTGTGGTTTTGTGTTTTTGGTAGGTGCAATGAATCACCGCCCCGTCTTGCACGTTGCAATAGTTTCCCAACGAAATAGAATGGACATCGCCGCGTACCACGGCATTGAACCACACGGTGCAGTGCTGGCCCATTACCACTTCGCCTACCACGGTGGCATTGTCGGCAAGCCAGCAGTTTTCTCCAAAAATGGGTGCAATACCCCGAACTGATTTAATGAGTGGCATTTTTTTGAATTTGTAGTTTAGAAATATGTTGCCGTTGTCTGAAATGAGCTACCATCAAAAGTAAACACTTTTGTCATACTGACGAAGGAAGTATCTAAAACGCATCGGCATTGTCGAGGCTGGAAGCCTTTTAATACATAGCACGAGGCAGAGCCTCGCGCTATCGAAAAACACTTTTGTCGAGGCTGGAAGCCTTTTAATACGTGGCACGAGGCAGAGCCTCGCGCTATCAAGAGTTTTGTAAATATTTGGTCGTTACCTAACCATCAAAAGTAAACATTTTTGTCATGCTGACGAAGGAAGCATCTAAATCGCATCGGTTTCAGATGCTTCCTTCGTCAGCATGACAAAAAATTGATTCCCTTTACACCTTCGCCCCTATTTTCGCGCTTAGATTTCGGAGATAAAAATCGGCCAGCACGAGTGCTGCCATTGCTTCTACAATGGGTACAGCGCGGGGCAAAACGCAGGGGTCGTGGCGACCTTTGCCCGAAACAGTTACGGTTTCGCCCGCTTCGTTTACGCTTTCTTGGTCTTGCATAATGGTAGCGACGGGCTTAAAGGCCACCCTAAAATAAATGTCTTCGCCGTTGGAAATACCTCCTTGAATACCACCCGAATGGTTGGTACGGGTGCGCGTGTGGCCTTGCTGGTCGGTGTAAAAAGCGTCGTTGTGCTGCGAACCGAGCAAATTGATGCCCTCAAAACCACTGCCATACTCAAAACCTTTGACCGCGTTGATGCCCAGCATGGCCTTGCCCAGTTCGGCGTGGAGGCGGTCGAAAACGGGTTCGCCCCAGCCAGCGGGTACGCCCGTTAGCACGCAGTTTATTACACCGCCCACCGAGTCGCCTTGCTTGCGAATGTTGTCAATATAATCAAACATTTGGGCGGCCATGTCGGGGTCGGGGCAGCGTACGGCGTTCAAGTCGGTAAGCGAAAGATTGAGTTGCTGGTAAGTTTTTTCTAATTTCAAACCCCCTACCTGCGATACATACGCTTGCACCTGTACGCCCAACTGTCGCAACAGCAACTTTGCTACTGCTCCAGCAGCCACGCGGGCGGCGGTTTCGCGGGCCGAACTGCGCCCACCACCGCGATAGTCGCGGAGGCCGTATTTGGCTTGGTAGGTATAATCGGCGTGCGAAGGTCGGTATTGGGTGGCAATGTGCGAATAATCTTTGCTGCGTTGGTCTTCGTTCCAAATCATCAGGGCAATGGGCATACCCGTGGTTTGACCCTCAAACACCCCCGACAGCAGTTCCACCGTGTCGGCTTCTTTGCGCTGCGTCGTAATACGCGACTGCCCTGGCTTGCGCCGGTCCAGTTCGTGCTGTACAAAAGCCAAATCAAAGCCCAGCCCAGCGGGACAGCCTTCTACAATGACACCAATGGCCACTCCGTGCGATTCGCCGAAGGTGGAAATCTTGAAAATTTTACCGTACGTGTTACCCATTTTTTCTAAATATATAAATCATTCCCAGCAACATGCTGATAATGAGAAAGTTGGTGATGGTTTTAAGGATAGATTGATAGTCGGTTGTTGGCGTGTTGCCTTCCAATTGGTCAATAATAGTATAAAAAGACGACTCGTTTTGATTTGTGATGGGGGTTGATGCCAAGGCTTGGCCGCCTACTTTAACCGTCAGTGCTGAGCGCAGGGTGTCGTATTTTTCGGTAACAGTATTGAAAAATGGCCACTCAAAAAAATTGCCCAACGAAAATGCACCGCTTTGTTTAGGAATAAATTGATAATGAAAAGATTGATGGCCTGTTACGCGTCCGTTTTGGCGCAATATACGCTGCTCTACATCGGGCGGATAAATGTCAAAAAGCGAACCATTGTTTTCTAAAACGGGTATTTGAATGGCCGATATATTGCCCTCTCCCACAATTTTAAAATCGTATTGGTAGCTGTTTCCAGTGGTAAGATTGGTGGTATTGATGCGTTCTTCGAGGCGTAAATTGCCCACGGCCACTTTGTTTTTGAGCGGGTGCGGCGGTAAATTACGGACAACAACTTGAACGGGTTTAGAATAAAACGTTTTGAGTTCTGTTTTTTCTTTTGTCTCGCCTATTTTCATCGTAAGCCCCACGGCGGGAATCTGAATAGGTTGGTTGTTGAGCGGATAAAAAGTGGCTTGGTAAATGCGGTATTCGGTAAAACGTTTATTGCGTACCGCGAGGGGTATGGCTTGAATTTCTTTGATGCCAAAGTTTTCTTCCCAGCAGTTGGCAGGTTTGAGTTGCTGCAATATTTTTTCTATTTGCTTCTCCGTTTCATAAAAATCCAGCGCGGTGCTGTTGTTTTCTGATACCCAAAAAGACAGCACTAAGTTAAACCCTTCGCCCACATAAACCGACTGTTTGCGGACACTGGCGGTTAAGAACAGGTTTTCGTTGGTTTGTTTTTCTAACTCCAAATCAAGCACTTCATTGCTCAAAATCTCGGCATTGGGGTCATTTTTTCCTACTATCACTTTTGTTGCTTCCGAGCGTACAGATTGGCCATTTACCAGCACCACAAAGGGTTCTACGGCATAAATACCTTCTTTGAGGGCGTAATAATTTTGGGTAAAGGTGTTGGTTTCGGAAGTTTTTCCCGCCACAATTTTGGTAACACCCGTGCGCGAAGTACCCCGTTTTTGAAAACCTTTTAACTCTGGAAAAACAATAGCAGGGATATTTTCGGCGTTAGGTATAGTAACAGAAACAGTAAATGCTTCCGAAAGGCTAATGGGCGTTTTGCCCAATTGAAGTAAAAAAGGCGATTCAACGCTTTGAGCTTGGACTGTTGGTATAGTCCAAAAAAAAATTAAAATAAGTATAAGTTGTATTGTCTTTTTCATTGCTATATTTGAGGCAAAATTAACACGTTTGGTGCAGATAGTTGGCATTAGACCTGCTAATTTTGAATTTCAGAACCATTCCTGATTATTAACAACGCTTAACGACTCAAAACTCATGACAACAATGCTTGATTATATCAAAACGATACTGCAAAAAGTAAGTTTTGATAAATGGTTATTTGAAAAAGAATTGCGGAAGGCCATTCGAGTGCTGCTGCCCGAAGAAGCAAAGCAACTGCGGGCTTGGTGCTACGAACAGTTTAGCGACCGCTACCACGTAGTTTTGAACAAGTGCTTCCCGCCCCAATTGTCTTTTTGAGTGAGGTCTTTGACGAAGGCCAACAAAAATCCCCCGCAAGATGCTTGCGGGGGATTTTTGTTGAAAGTTTACGCTGTTTTAATATTGTGGATTTTGCTTTAAGGTTTCTTTGCCAGCTACCTTACTATTGAATATCTCTTGCACTGGAATGGGGAAATATTCGTGCTTACCTTTTACAAAGGTAGAACCGCGCAAATATTGACGCTTGTTTTGCTCTATCCGCACGTATTCGTTGAGAACTTGGTCGGCAATGCCCCAGCGCACCAAGTCGAAGAAACGATGCCCTTCCATGGCAAACTCCAAACGTTGCTCCATGCGCACGGCATCGCGGGCGTTGGCTTGGTTGCTAAAAGCGGGGCTGTCGGCGGCATATTCCCGAATAACGTAGTTGGCCGCGTTGGCAGTTCCGCTGCGTAAGAAACCAGCGGGATTAGCCGCACGCCGCCGAATTTGATTGACGTAGTTGCGAGCAGCCGTTAAATTGCCTTGTTCAGTCTCAATTTCGGCCAACCACAGCAACACGTGCGAGTACTTAATCATGCGGTAGTTGTTGGCATTTTGGCGAGGGTTGCCCGTCCAAGTCCAACCAGCTGCTGCATCGCTGCGTTGCGGTACGTGTTTGCGCGGAATGTACGGCCCAGAGTAGTTTTGGTCGCGCACCCACGGCTTACCCGTGTTTACACCCCAGTCCAAATACGGGATACCACGACGACCAGCCGTGTAGTCTAAGCGGGGGTCGAGGCTGATGGTTGCGGGCGTAAACGCCTGATTTCCTTCAACGTTTTGGTCGTTGGGTACGTCTGTATCGTTGAAAGTACGCGTCAGTGGCAAGCCATTGGCATCGGTTTTGAAGGCGTTCACCAAGTTTTGCGATGGTTGGAAAAAACCACAGCAAGTAGTGAAAGTACCTGTACCATTAGGGTAGTTGAGCGTTGCGCCCCGATTTCCGTTGTTAGAAATGGTCGCACCGTCGTTTACCGAAAATTGTACTTCAAAGACAGATTCGGCGTTGTTGTTGGCACCAATGCGGTAGTTGTCAAAATAATTGTCCACCAAACGGTAGCGGTTGCTGGCCACAATGGCTTCCAGAATGGGTTTGGCCTCGGCAAATTTATTTTGAAACAACATGGCTTTGGCCAACATGGCTCCTGCTGCCCACTTGGTGGCGCGGCCAGGCTGAGTTTGGCGTTCGGGCAGGTTGTCGTAGGCAAACTTCAAGTCGGCCTCGATGTTTGGCCAAATGTTTTTATCGTTGGGTACTTTGGTGCTGTTGGCATCGAGCGGATTGTAAATGGTTTCGTCAACATACGGCACCATGTTCCACATTTTTTTGGCCTCAAAGTGGTAGTGTCCGCGCAAGAAACGGGCTTGGGCGCGGGCTTGTGTTTTTTCGGCATCAGACATATCCGTTACGCGGTTGGCCATCAAAATTACGTCATTTGAGCGAGCTACTCCGTCATAAACTGCACGCCATTTTCCTGCAAAATGGCTGTTGTCGGCTTGGATATTGTAGCTTTCGATGAACGTAATCTCTGGTTGGTCGCCCGAAGTTGAGCCTTTGTAGGCATCGTCCGACATTACCGAGCCATACACCCAGTTGTCAACTGCCCCGTGCCAGTCGGCGTTGGGGGAGCCTACGTTGGTTTGTACGCCATCGAGCATTGAGTATGCGCCAATGAGCAAGAAGTTTACGCCGTCGCGGTTTGTCAAGCTGGCATCGCCAAGTACAGCGGTGGGCTGTACCTGCAAAAATTCGTCGCTACAAGATGTACTGACACCCACCAAAGCGGCTGCAAGTAAAGTTGTTGAAAGTATTTTTTTCATTGTTTTATATTTTTATTCTATGTTTAAGAAATTAGAAAGTAAGATTCAAACCTACCATCAACGAACGTGAAGCGGGGTACGCGCCTTCGTCCACGCCAATTTGGCGGTCTTGGCCAACCCCGCTCGAATTACGCAAGTTGATTTCGGGGTCTAAGCCTGTATATTTGGTAAACGTAAACCAGTTCTGAGCTTGCACATACACACTTGCGCCACTCACGCCCACTTTGTTGAGCAGGTTTTTGGGTAAGTTGCAGGTAAGTTGAATGTTACGCAAACGGAAGAATGAACCGTCTTCTAAGTAATAAGTAGAAGGGCTTGAGCTCACGTTATCGTTTGAACGTGGCAACGGCAACAACGCGTCGGTACTGCCTGGACGCCAGCTTTGCTCTAACATTCTACGGCTACGATTGCCCGCAAAAGTGGGGAAATCGGTCCAGTAGCGCACATAATTGAACAATTGATTGCCTTGTACGCCTTGGCCAAATACGTCTAAGCGGAAAATTTTATAGCCTACACCTAAGTTCAAACCATAGGCAAAATCAGGGTGTGGGTTGCCAATGATGGTGCGGTCGGTGGCATCAACTTTACCGTCGTTGTTTGTGTCTCTAAATTTGAACTGACCCGCAAAATTGGTAACTCCGCCAAACTGTGGTACGTGAGCCCTACCCTCTTCATCTGATTGAAAAATACCATCAATTTGATAGCCAAAGAACGAACCAACTGGGAAGCCCGCCTGCGTTACGTTCACGGTACCGCCAGGAAGGCGCAAGTTAGTAAACCCAAACAACTGCGAGTTGGGATCGCCAGTGGTGGTAATTACTTTGTTGCGGTAGGTAGAAATGTTGAAGCCAACACTGTAAGTTAAGTCGCCATTTAGGGCTTTGTCGTTGTAGTTGAGGTTTAATTCAACGCCTTTGTTGCTCATCGAACCCACGTTTTGGAACGGATTGACCGCTACGCCCTGCGTGAGCTGTACTTGCACTGGGAAAAGCATGTCGGAAGTTTGACGATTGAACCAATCGAAGTTTACATCTAATTTTCCTTTGAAGAAGCTACCATCAAAACCAATGTTGGTGCTGGTGGTGGTTTCCCACTTGGCCTTGGGGTTGCCAAACTGCGACAACTCGTAGCCTTGCAAAGAAGAAGTACGCGAACCACCTAAATCGTAAAACGACGACTCGGGCGAAGAGGCGTACTGGGTAAAGGCATTGTAGTCGCCAATTTCTTGGTTGCCCGTTTGGCCAATTCCTACGCGCAGTTTGAGGTCGGTAATCCAGCCTATATTTTTGATAAACTGCTCATTGGACAAGCGCCAGCCTACACTACCTGCCGTAAAAATGGCGGTGCGGAAGTCTGGCCCGAAGCGCGATGAGCGGTCGCGGCGAACGGTCAAATCAACCAAGTATTTGTCGGAAAGGCTGTAATTGGCCCGCGCAAATTCCGATGCCAAGCGATAATCTATGAATGGCCGACCCGACGCTTGCGTAATGCTGCGACCCGCAAACAAGTAGCGGTTGCTCAAATCGTCGGAGGCAAAACCTTGCCGCTCGGCGTTGAAAGCTTCACCAAAGGCTTTGATACTTTCGGTGCCTACCATCAAATTGAGGCGGTGCTTGTCTGCAAAAGTGGTGTTGTAAGTCAAGGTATTGTACCAAGTCCAAGTAGCATCCCAAGCATTACTTTGATTGAGCGAGTTTATACCCAATTGCTCCGAAGACTCTACGTCGTTGGCCCGAAAACGGCGTGTATTGAGCATATTGTAGTCAATACCCAAACTGGTTTTGAAGGTCAAGTTTTTCAACACATCAACTTCTAAGTAGGCATTGCCAAACATCCGTACTTCGCGGTCTTTGTTGTCTTTGTTGCGCCAAAGCTCGGCCAACGGGTTGCGGCTGTTGTCCAAATCTGCGCCCGACGTTCCCGCAAAATACCCCCTAATGTCGTACACTGGAATCAAAGGTTGAATGCGATAGGCAAAAGAAATGGGGTTCGATTCGCTCTGGTTACCGTTGGGCTGCCCTACGCGCTCACCGTATGCCAACTGAAAGTTTTCGCCCACGCGCACCCGCTTCGAGACGTTAAATTCGGTGTTGGCACGCAACGAATAACGTTGGTAGCTGGTATGTTTCATGATACCTTGCTGGTTGAAATAGTTCAACGACATGGAGTAGCGAGCGGCCTCCGTGGCACCAGATACGCTGATTTGGTGGTTTTGAATGGGCGCTGCACTAAAAATTTCGCGTTGCCAGTCGGTACCTTGCTGGTTGGCTTGGGTAATGAGGTTGCGCGAGGTAGGCGTTGCACTGTACAGCGCGTCGGCGGCGCGGGGGTCGTTGGGGTCGCTCGAGCCTGCGGGCAAGATCCAGTAGGGAATCACGGGCTTAGCACCCTTGCCAAACTGTGCGTTGGTCGGAAATGTCAAGTTGCCGTCGGCACCTGGTTGTGGTACACCGCCCACCAATCGGTTGAGTGCATTGGTACGCGACTCCCAAAGCAAACTGGCGTACTCTGGGGTATTTAGCAAATCCAAAAACCGCCAAGCACTTTGCGAACCGTAGTAGGTATCGTAGCTCAATTTGGGCTTACCTGCTTTTCCTTTTTTGGTGGTAATAATCACCACGCCATTGCCCGCCCGTGAGCCATAAATAGAAGCTGCCGAAGCGTCTTTTAGAATCTGCATAGACTCAATGTCGTTGGGATTCAGCGTGTTGAGGTTGCCTTTGGTGGGTGTGCCGTCAATTACGTACAGCGGTGAGTTGTCGTTGATGGTACCAAAACCACGAATCCGCACCATCACGCCGCCACCTGGCGAGTTATCGTTAGACACGTTCACACCTGCTACGCGCCCCTGCATACCCTGCGCTAAGTTGGTAATAGGGGTAGCCAAAAGCGTTTTGGAATCAATGCTGGCCACCGCACCAGTAATGTCTTTCTTAGATTGCGTGCCGTAGCCTGTTACCACTACTTCCGAAAGCACTTTGGTGTCAGATTGGAGCGTAATGTCAAGGTTGGTGCGTGTACCCACGTTGATTTGTTGGGTGGTGTAACCAATATACGACACCACGATGGTAGCGTTGTTTGATAGGGTTACCGAAAACCGACCATCGCCGTCGGTAGTTGCTCCCGTACTGGTCCCTTTTACGAGTACACTTACGCCTGGTAGCGGTCCATTGCTATCGGTAACGCGGCCTGTTAGCTTGTTTTGCGCCCACGAAGTCATCATGGTGCACATTCCCAGCAAGAGGATTAAGTAAAGTTGTTTTTTCATTTGGGTTTTGTTGAAAAATTGAGTGATGGAATTGAATAATTTGCAAAAACTGAACAAATATCGGATTATTTTTTTTGGAAATATCGTAACAAAAAAAGAAATTGGGAAGTTTTTTTGTAAAAATTTGGTTCATCATAGTAAATAACCAGTTTAACGTACTTTTCGCTTTTTTTGTTTGAAATCAACCATTTCTACCGCCGTTTCTTGGCCTGTCAATACCAATCTCCGCGCCGACTGCGACAAAAACGACGCGCCATAATACAATTCTTGCCGTTGCGTTTTTCCATCTTTTGTGCGGATTAGTGCGTACGCATCGGTGGGTTGAGCGTCTATCCAAACTAACGAGCTGAGGGGCTGACTAAATATTTTCAAAGGCCCTCTGTTTTGGGTAGCGACCAGCAACCGATTGCCATTTTTGGCTTTGAGCTGCGCCAGTCCTTTGGCGTTGAAAGGCACATAAAAACCAGTAGTGGCTTGGGTAAGTGGTACAAAGTGGCCTTTGCCGTTGCCTTTTAGCAACAAACCGTTGGAGGCATCGTAACGCCCCACGCTGGTTTCGTTGCCGTAGTCGTTGGCTACCATTAATACGTCCAGGTGGCCGTCGAGGTCAAAATCTGCTGCCACCATGCCATTAACGGGCGACAGTTGCGCGAGCGTAGGCAGCGGTTTGAGGTCAAAGTTGCCGTTTCCTTTGTTTTCTACGTACGCCGACGCAAAGTAGGTGGCATCGAGTTCGAGGGCATCTTTGCGCTCTTCTTTGGTGAGCAAATTTTCGTAGGTCGCATCTACAAAATCGGCGTATTTTAAAAAGCGTCGCCGCATCTGAATGACCTGTTTGATGAGGTCTTCGCGGCCGTGGAAGGGTACGCGCTTGGGCTGGCGGTATTGGTCTGGAAAATAGACAAACGGAATGGCATCGTAGCTGCCGTCTTGGTTGAAATCGCCCGCTAAAATTGAAAATGGTTGCTCCTCATTGCCTTTGGCAAGGGCATTAAGCCCTTGATTTCCAGCTATGTAGTCTATGTCGCCGTCGTGGTCGAAGTCGCCCGCTGCCAAGCTATTCCAAAAACCTTTTTTTGAGTCTAAGGCGGTGTTTTTAACACCGAATGTTCCGTTGTTATTTTTCAAAAAAGTAAGCGGCATCCACTCGCCCGCCACGAGTAAATCCACCCAGCCGTCGTTGTCAAAATCGGTCCAGAGGGCATCGCAAACCAACCCCATTTGTGGCAAATCGGGGGCTATTTGGGCGGTAACGTCGGTGAAGTGCGGGCTATTTTTAGTTCCTCGTGGGCCATCATTTCTTAGAATAAAGCTACTGACGGGTTTGGGGTATTGGCCTGGATTTACGCGCCCCGCCACAAACAGGTCGAGGTCGCCGTCGCGGTCGTAATCGGTAGCCCGCACGCACGACTTGCTCACCCTTAGTGGCGGGAGTGCGTTGGGCGCGAGCGCAAAGTTTCCTTTGCTGTCGTTTAAGTAGAGGCGGTCTTGGTAGGCGGGGGCGTTGGGGCTACTTTCAACGCCTCCGCTGGCAATGTAGAGGTCGTTGTCGCCGTCGCCGTCGGCATCAAAGAGCAGCGTTCCCATGTCTTCTTGGGTTTTTTCTAAGCTGTCTTTGCCGGGCAGTAGGTCGGTTTGGGCAAACTTTCCGTTGGTATTTTGCACAAAAAACGCCCCTTTGCGAAACCGCGAACCACCCACAAAAAAATCGTCCAAGTCATCGCCATTTACGTCGCCCGTTGCTACCGACGGCGGATATTGCGAGAGTTTGTGCGGCAATAATTTTTGGACATTAAAATCAATAAATTCTACCTCATGGTGTACATAGCGCACTCCCAAACTGTCTGTTACGTCATTAAACAATTGATTTTCAGTAGCTTTTTGCCAAAAATCTGTGCCATTTTCTTGGGCATTTTGAATGTCCAAAGTCAGTACTTGATTGGGTTTTACGTTTTGCAATCGCTGCATTTTACCATTTGGCCACCGCACCCGTATTTCTCTGATGTTGTCTATGTTGGCCAAGCCAAAATGCCCCACAGCCTCAACCGTAGATAAATAGCCCCGATAAGGCGAATGTTCATAGACTTGGGTTTGGTTGTTGCCATAAAACAGTTGCACCGTTGCCCCCAAACCCTGCACATTGTGTTTTTCTCCTTTGAATTTAAGCCTTAAAAAACTCGTTTCTTTTTGGCTTGCCGCGAGCGGGTTGAGGTTGTTTTGATAGACAAACGCCGAGTCGTTGATGTTGTTGGTGATGATGTCGAGGTCGCCGTCCAAGTCTAAATCGGCATAAACCGCCCCGTTGCTAAACGACGGTTCGCTGAATCCCCATTTGTCGGACACATCTTCAAATGTCAAATCGCCTTTGTTTTGAAAGGCAAAATTACTAATCTTAACCACAGGAATTTGCCCCATCATGTACTCATGGGAGGCAATAGAGCCACTTTCTGAGCGAAATTGGGAAAAATCACGGTCGGTAATGTCGCGCGGAAAACCGTTGGTAATAATCAAATCGCGCCAGCCGTCGTGGTCAAAATCGGCCAACATGGGAGTCCAACTCCAATCGGTTTCGGCCACGCCCGCCAGCAGGCTTATTTCCGAAAAAACGGGTTCGTTGCTGCGCGGCCTGTTGCCCATATTGAGCTGCAACGTGTTGCGCACATACTGATGACTGAACCCAAATAAGTCGTTGTTCAGATAAGTTTGGTAGCTGTTTGGCCCCATCAGTTTCTTTTTGCGAGCGTTGTCTTTGGGAAGCATATCCACGGCAATGATGTCCATGAGGCCATCGTTGTTGATGTCGGCCACGTCGTTGCCCATGGCCGAGTTGCTGGTGTGCTTAAAATAGCGCGCCGCTTGGTCGGTAAAGCTGCCGTTTTGGTTGTTTACGTACATCAAATCGTCGGAAAGGTAGTCGTTGGTAACGTAAATATCCTTCCAGCCGTCGCGGTTGAGGTCGCAAATATTAATGCCCAGCCCGTAGCCTTCTATCTGAATACCAGCCATTTGGGAAACGTTGGTATAGACGGGTTGGGGTGCATTCTCAGCCCAATCGCAGCGGTAAAGGCGGTCGGTGGTGGGAGAGGATCCATCGCGGATTTTTTGGTGGTATTGGTTGGGGTTGGCTTCTGTTTGATTGGTCAAAACGTACAAATCCAAGTCGCCGTCGTTGTCATAGTCAAAAAAAGCGGCGTGCATGGAGTGGCCTGTGTCGGCGATGCCATACGCAGCGGCCATTTCTTTGAAAATGGGCGCGCCCGTTTGGTCGTTGCCTTGATTTACGTACAATAAATTGGCGCGTTGGGCTTCTATTTTTTTGGCCGTGGCTGTCAGGTAAATATCCATGCGTCCGTCGGCGTTGATGTCCACCAAACTCACCCCCGAACACCAGCGGCCTTGGTTTGAGATGCCCGTTTTGGTTGAAACATCTTCAAAACGCATTTGGCCTTTGTTCAAATAAATGCGACTATCGACCTGATTACCAGAGAATACGACATCGGGCAGGCTGTCGCCGTTTAGGTCGGCAATGCCCACGCCACCGCCGTTATAGACGTACTCAAACTCTAAAATATTGAGGGTATCGTTTTCAACAATTCGGTTGGCAAAAGCAATGCCCGAGTCGGTGGTAGTGATTTTGGTAAAGAGTTTTTTTTCTTGGCAAGCCGAAAAAAGGAACGCAAAGAAAATGACACACAGAGCCGCCGTATTAGAAAGTGAAGGTTTTTTTTTCATGCTTTTTGTTGCGTATTCATTCAATTTAAAAGGGCTGGGTGTAATTCTTTGAGTTTGATTTTGGCGTGAAAATCAATGGCTACGCTGCCATTCAAAAAAGCGAAGCCGCAACCCAATCTAACAGGCTACGACTTCGCTTTTGTTGTCATTCAAACGGTATATTCGTCTAAAATTCCAGAATGTGGGCGTTCAATTAAGCTGGTTGCAATTGCTTTTGGAGTTTTTCTTCCAATACTACCGCTGGTACCGCGCCAATTACTTTGTCCACAATTTCGCCATCTTTGAACAACAAGAGCGTAGGAATGCTACGAATGCCAAACTTCATGGCCGTTTCGGGGTTCATATCTACATCTACTTTGCCAATAATGGCCTGCCCTTCGTACGACTCTGCCAAACGGTCCACTACTGGCCCAATTATTTTGCAAGGACCGCACCATTCGGCCCAAAAATCAACCAAAACGGGTTTATCAGAGTTAATTATTTCGCTAAAATTAGCGTCGGTTATTTCGAGTGCTTTACCCATAATATTTTTTAAAAATTAGATTGTGAATAAGAAACTACGTAGTACCGCGCAAAAGTTCCCTGGTGGTTATTTCTTCCACCAAGTCGGCCATTGGCCGCTGGGCATCAAGCCAATGAATCACAAAACCATCGCGCTCCATTTTTCTAAAATAAGTCATTTGGCGTTTGGCAAACTGGTGAATGGCCACGTTTAGTCGTTCAAATAGGGTGTTGTAATCTAACTGCCCTTGCACGTATTGCGTCAAAAATTTGTACTCTAAACCATAAAAAATCAACTGTTCGGCAGCTACGCCGTTGTTGAGCAAGTTGGTTACTTCTGCTACCATGCCATTTTGCAAACGCTCCCGCAAGCGAGCGGTGATGTAGGCGCGGCGGGTTTCGACGGGCAGGCTGAGGCCATAAATTGAGTGATTGAATGATTGAATCCTTGAATCATTTTTATGGGTCCAACCTAAACCCAACTTTGAGTGCAAATGCTGGGCTATTTCGATGGCTCTGATGAGGCGTTTTCGGGTAGAAATGTCGGCCAAAGGGCTGTATTCAGAGGGTAGTTTTTGAAATAGCAGGCGTAGTTCGTCGTCGGTTTGGGTAGCCAACGCCTCGCGCAGCGGCTCATTGATGGGCAGGTGCGTAAACTCGTAATTGTTTAGAACAGCTTCAATATAAAAGCCCGTGCCACCGCACAAAATAGGCAACTTGTTGCGGCCCACAATGTCGGTCAATGCCGCGTTGCAATCGTGCTGATAGCGGCTCACATTGTAGGCATCTCCCGCCGCCACTACGTCAATTAAGTGGTACGGAATGGCTTCACCGTCAAGCACATACTCGGTCAAATCTTTGCCCGTGCCAATGTCCATGCCGCGATATACCTGCCGCGAGTCGGCACTGATAATTTCGCCGTTGAGGCGCTGGGCCAAGCGCACCGCCAAACGAGTTTTGCCACAAGCCGTGGGACCAAGAATAACCAGCATTTATTTGGTTTTTTAGAAAAAATACGCTCAAATATGCACTAAAAACAAGATTTGGTACTATTTTTGTTTTTGATTCATGCAAAAAAGGCGAATATCTGATGTTCAAAAAAATATTTTTTTGCTGTTTATTCTTGTTTTCATTCTCGAGTTTTGCGCAAGTTACTACCGACTCTACGGCCCATGCTTCGCCTGTCAAAAGCGTCTTAGATTTTGCTCGTAAACACTTGCACATTCGCTACCGTGGCGGCGGTACCAGCACCAAAGGGTTTGATTGTTCGGGCTTTGTGCGGCACTGTTTTACCACGATTGGGGTGCGGCTTCCTCATTCGAGTGCAGCCCAAATTTTGGAAGGCATCGAAGTAAAAATCAACCAAGTACGCCCAGGCGACTTGCTGTTTTTTAAGGGTTCAAACGCCAAAAGTACGCGCGTAGGCCACGTGGGTATGGTGGTAGAAGTAACCAACGGCTACGTCAAGTTTATTCATTCGGCTTGGAAAGGCGGCGTGCGCTACGATTTTTTGCAGGCTAAATATTACCAAAAGCGTTTTGTGGGAGTTAGGCGGGTTTGGAAGAAATCGCTTTGAATTTCCTGAAAATTCATTTACGTTTATTTATCCCCACCGACGGCGTAGCTACTTCAAACACACAAAACGGGCTTCTGGAGCAATTCCAGAAGCCCGTTTTGTGTGTTTTGACGTTTGCTTTTGTTAAAGTTTTTTCAAGAGTTCGCCGCTCGCTTCGTACCTTTGGTGCGCATCTACCATTCTCTAAACATGATTTTGATAACGGGCTGTAACGGACTCGTCGGGCAAGCAGTAGCGCGGCTTTTATTAACCCAAAACCACGCCATTCGGGCCATCAAAAGGCCAGGCAGCGACTTGCGTTTGCTGCGCGACATCGAAGACCAGATTGAATGGATAGAAGGCGACGTGCTCGATGTTTTAGTACTCGAAAAAGCCTTGCTGGGCGTAGAATACGTGGTTCATGCGGCAGCTTTGGTGTCGTTTGCGCCCAAACAACGCGCCGAAATGTACCAAGTAAACGTGGAAGGAACGGCCAACGTGGTCAATGCTTGTTTACGGGCGGGTGTCAAAAAAATGGCCTTCATTAGTTCTATTGCCGCGCTGGGGCGGCCCGTTCCTACTGGCAACTCGACCGCCGCCGTGTCTATAAACGAAGACCAAAAATGGGAGGAATCGCCGCTCAACTCGCACTACGCCAAGAGCAAATACTTAGCCGAACTCGAAGTGTGGCGCGGCGTGGCAGAGGGGTTGTCTGTGGTGGTGGTCAATCCGAGTGTAATACTGGGCGAAGGCGACTGGAAGCGCAGCAGCACGCAGCTTTTTAAGTACGTTTACGACCAAAAGCAGTTTTACACGGAGGGTTTTATCAATTACGTGGACATTCAAGACGTAGCCCGCGCGGTGGTAGTTTTGTTGTTGTCGGACATCAAGAACGAACGCTTTATTTTGAACGCAGGCCACACTCCCTACCAAGAATTGTTTGCGAAAATGGCGGCAGCTTTTGGCAAAAAAGCCCCGCATTGGCGCGTTTCGCCCAATCTCATTCCGTTGATATGGCGCATCGAAGCCTTGCGCTCGTGGCTGACGGGCAAGGCCCCGCTCATTACGCGCGAAACCGCCAAAACAGCCCGCTCGCGCGTGGTTTTTGACGCATCTAAAATCAAAAAAGAACTTCATTTTGAGTTCAATTCGCTCGACAAAACCGTAACGAGGGTTTGTGAATATTTGGTACAAAACCAGCCTTTGGATTAAAGTTTTTACAATTATAAGTAATTTGGTATAAATAAACGACGTTTCAATTTTGTATAAAACTTTGATAATAAGCACTTTGCGATTCTATTGACTATCGACTATTGACCGTGGACCGTTATGAAACGGGGCAATGAACGAAGCAAAAGTTTTTTTCATTACACCGTTAAGTTTTTACAATTTTTAAATAAAATCTCAAAGTTGAGTTACAAAATGATAGCAATAAGCGGTAGTTTTTATAATTTTGGCCTACCCAAAGGTTGGCCACGCCAGCCTGCTTAAATTATAAACTTCAAATCTAAAAAATGGCTTCTTTTAAAATAACGGGTGGGCGGCAATTGAAGGGCGAAATAACCCCGCAAGGCGCAAAAAACGAAGCCTTACAGATATTGTGCGCGGTTTTGCTAACCAAAGAACCCGTTACTATTCACAATATTCCCAACATCCGTGACGTAAACCAGCTCATCAATCTGCTCGGCGATTTGGGCATCAAGCGCACCCGCCTCAACGACAGTTCCGTTCGCTTTGAGGCTTCCGATGTGCACCTCGACTACATGGAAACCGACGGCTACCGCCAAAAAGCCGCTGCCCTGCGCGGCTCGGTGATGCTGCTTGGGCCGCTGCTGGGGCGGTTCAAAAAAGGAAGAATTCCGCGTCCTGGCGGTGATAAAATTGGCCGCCGCCGCTTAGATACGCACTTTGTAGGTTTTGAAAAACTGGGCGCAAAATTCGACTACGACCCCAACGACGGTGGTTTTTACCAAGTAGATGCCTCCAATTTGCACGGTGCTTATATGCTCCTCGACGAAGCCTCCGTAACGGGTACGGCCAACCTCGTAATGGCCGCCGTGCTGGCCGAAGGCACTACCACCATTTACAACGCCGCTTGCGAGCCTTATTTGCAGCAACTTTGCAAAATGCTCAACCGCATGGGGGCTAAAATAAGCGGAGTGGGGTCTAATTTACTCACCATCGAAGGCGTAGAAATCTTGCACGGCACCGAACACACCATGCTGCCCGACATGATTGAGATTGGCTCGTTTGTGGGGCTCGCCGCCATGACACAGAGCGAAATTACCATCAAAAATTGCTCCATTCCCGATTTGGGCATTATTCCGAATGTTTTTCAAAAATTGGGCATCCAAATTGAGTTTCGCGGCGACGATATTTTTGTGCCTGCCCAAGACCACTACGAACTCGACACTTTTATTGACGGCTCTATGCTCGTCGTAGCCGACGCGCCTTGGCCAGGTTTTACGCCCGACTTGCTCAGTATTGTGCTGGTTACGGCCATTCAGGCCAAAGGTACGGTGCTGATTCACCAAAAAATGTTTGAAAGTAGGCTGTTTTTTGTGGACAAACTCATTGAAATGGGGGCGCAGATTATTTTGTGCGACCCGCACCGCGCTACGGTGGTAGGCTTAAACCGCGAAATTCCGTTGCGGGGTATCCGCATGACTTCGCCCGACATCAGGGCGGGGGTGTCGCTGCTCATTGCGGCGTTGTCGGCCAATGGTACCAGTATCATTGACAACATCGAACAAATAGACCGTGGTTATCAACACATTGACACCCGCCTCAACGCCATTGGGGCTGAAATTGTACGTTTGTAAAAGAAAAGTAATTATTCGTAAATACTGAAACGTAATAAGTTGTAATGGAAGTAATATATTTGTAACACTTTGTTTATTAAACTATTACTACCAAATTACCCAGTGTTAAAAATCAAAAATAGTAACAATTATTTAGTCCAACACTTAATTTTGGCAATAAACAGAGGCATACATCTATGAAAAACCATTTTTCTCTTTCCCCCTTTTTACCCCTTACCCCTTACCCCTTACCCCTTGTTCTTCTCACTTTACTGCTCTACGCCTGCGGTAAAGCCGAAGACCCTATTATTCCGCTCAAACCCACCGATTTTGACGCTACGCCGCGCATCATTGGGTTGTCAGAAAAACTAAAAATTAAAGTAAACCAAGCCGTAACGTGGAAAACCACGGCGGGTGGTATTTCGCAAACTTCTGCCGATACGCTTACTTTTACCCCCCCGCCCACCAGCGGCGTGTATAAAATTACGCTCAAAAGCACCCGCGACCCCAAAGATAGCCTCCATCTTATTGTTGTTGCCACGGCCCGCGCCGAAGTGTTTAAACCCATGCAAAAAGGCGGATACGTACTCGTTTTTAGACACACTGCCGCCGACGTTGGCAGCGACCAAACTGGTTCTACCGTACCCGAATGGTGGAAATCGTGCGACTCAAAACTGGCGCGACAGCTCAACGACCAGGGCAAAAAAGACGCAAAAGACATTGGTAATATCCTTAAAACCATGCAAATACCCGTGGCGCGGGTAGTGTCGAGCGAGTTTTGTCGCTGCTTCACCACCGCCGATTTAATGGCGTTGGGCGTACCAACCCAGCAATCAAAAGATTTAACGTTTGCCGTTTATGAAGAACTCAACCGCTACGCCAATACCCTAAAAGTGGCCAACAGCCAACCCATTGATACCAAAAATACGGTGTTGAGTATCCATGCGGGGTTTTCGGGTAATGTTCCCATGGTGGCACCGCTCTCAAACTTGCAATGGGGCGATGCCGCCGTGTTTCAACTGCAAGCAGGCCAAACCTCCCGCTATTTAGCCACGCTGCAAGTCCGCGATTTTACGGATTTGGTGAAATAAAAAAGGTAATTGGTCGTAATTCAATTGCTGCAACTCATTCCCTTTACTTACATCGTTAAACTTTCATTTTTTTAAATTAAAAGTTATGCTTCCTAAAAAATCTTTATTGGTTGTTATGCTCCTTTTGGGGTGTGGCCTGGCTCAGAGTCAGCAAATTTTGCTCAACGATTTGAGCGCTTTCAAAAATGCCCCAGCCAACTGGCGCATTGCGGCAGATGCCGCCGCCGACTTGAACGAAAAAAATAACATGACCACCACCAGCGGCACAGGCGCATTGGTGTGCATTCATCCTGCGGGCAAATATGGCCGCGAGTACGATTTGTTTACCAATTTGCAGCACGGCGATGCCGACCTCGAATTTGATTTTATGATGGCCAAAGGCTCCAACTCAGGGGTTTATTTGCAAGGCCGCTACGAAATTCAACTATTTGACAGTTGGGGCACCAAACAACCGCGTAACTACGACGTGGCCGCCATTTATGAGCGTTGGGACGAAAGCCGCCCCAATGGCCAGAAAGGCTACGAAGGCCATCCGCCCCGCATGAACGCTTGCCGCGCCCCTGGCTTGTGGCAACACCTCAAAGTGTCGTTTCAAGCACCACGGTTTGATGCCAACGGCAAAAAAATAGCCAACGCCAAAGTACTAAAAGTAGAACTAAACGGCGCAACCGTACAAGAAGAAGTAGAATTGATAGGCCCCACGCGCGGTGGCCTTGAAAGCGAAGTAGCCGCTGGGCCATTGCTCTTTCAAGGCGACCACGGCTCGGTGGCGTTTCGCAATATAGTGCTAAAACCATTCAACAAGCCCGCCCCCACGCTCAAAAACCTAACCTACGCCTACTACGAAAATGTAACGGGCAAAACTCCCGACGTGAGCAAACGTACTCCCAAAAAGCAAGGTTCCGTTGATGGCATTGATTATAATTTAGCCACCGCCAACAAAGACTACGTACTGCGCTTTACGGGGACTTTGAACGTGCCAGTGGCGGGCAAATACACCTTCAACACTGTAGAACGAGCGGGCGAAATGCAACTAACTGTGGCAAACCAAAATGTGGTAACCTGGCAATGGTGGGAAGGAAAAGGCACGGCCACCCTCCCCGCTGGCGACGTGCCTTTTGAGATGCTATACTACCGCAGCGCCGACTGGGCGCAGCCTTCGCTGGGGGTGTTTGTAGAAGGCGAAGCCACCAGAAGTGTGCCACTCCACGCCATTGGCTCTATCAATATGGACAAACCCGTTGGGCCCATTCTGATTGGCGTGGGCAGTACTCCCGTAGTTCATCGCAGCTTTTTGGAAGTGCGCAACGAAAACATTTCGCACGGCGTTTCGGTCGGCGACCCATCGGGCGTGCATTATGCCGTCAATTTAGAAAAAGGGGCGTTGGTTCGGGTTTGGAAAGGCGATTTTGTGGACGCTACGCCCATGTGGAACGACCGAGGTAATGGCATGAGTTTGCCCTTCGGCGGCATTCTTGATTTGCAAAACCAGCCACTTTTAGGCTTGCTCGCCACCGACCAAACTACTTGGCCAACCGCGTACAGCGAAGCCGACGGGCATCGGTTTAGGGGTTACGACATAGACGCTACGGGGCGGCCTATTTTCAAGTATGAGGTGGCGGGCGTGGTTGTAAAAGACCAAATAAAACCCGACACCGAAAATAAATATTTGGAGCGAGAACTCACCATTGGTGGCACAATTCCTGCGCAATTGCAGTGCCGTTTGGCCATTGGCAAACAAATTGAAAAAGTAAATGACAACTTGTATATAATTGATAAACAGTATTATGTGAAAACAACAGGCAGTGCTATAATACGCAACATTGCCAATGGACAGGAACTATTGACACCCGCCAAAGCCACCGTGAGCTACGCAATTATTTGGTGATTTCAAATATCAAATAACAGATTTCAAATATCAAATAACAAATAACATACCCCATACCCCATACCATACACCATACACCATACACCATACACCATACACCATACACCATACACCATACACCATACACCATACACCATACACCATTACCCATCCTTAAAAAAATTAAAATGGCTCTTCCAGTTGCACAAACAGGTTATTCGGTGGACGAATATTTGGAAATAGAACGTACCTCCGAAATAAAACACGAATATGATGACGGCGAAATCTACGCCATGGCAGGAGGAAGCTACGTCCACAATCGGGCTGCTACCAATACAACAGTGGCACTGGGAAGCGCATTGAAAGGCAAAAAATGTTTTGTTGCCAACAGCGACCAACAAGTGGCGGTATCAAGCACTAAATATTGCTATCCAGATGTGTCGGTTATCTGTGGGCCATTTAAGCCGTCCGAAGAGCATCCCAATGCCGCTACCAACCCAGTTTTGATTGTAGAAGTATTATCGCCCGAAACCGAGTCGTACGACCGTGGTGGCAAGTTTATGCGCTACCGCCAAATCAGTACTTTTCGAGAATATGTGTTGATTTCGCAAACCGAAATGTTGGTAGAAGTGTTCTACAAAAACGACTTGGGTTTCTGGGAAATCGAAACCTACCAACAACCAACCGACGTAGTAAACCTAAAATCTATCGAAGTAAACTTGGCGCTTTTAGATATTTACGAAGGTGTTACAGATTTCAAATAACAAATAACAGATTTCAAATAACAAATTTCAAATAACAAATTTCAAATAACAGATTGCAAATTTCAAACCACAAATAACAAACTAAATTCCAATGATTAAAGCTGAAATGATTACTGAGAAAGGCACTATGCTGATTGAGTTTTTTGAAAATGATGCGCCCAAAGCCGTGGCCAATTTTGTCAAACTGTCTAAAAGTGGGTTTTACGATGGCTTAATTTTTCACCGCGTTATTCCCGATTTTATGGTGCAAGGCGGCGACCCAACTGGCACAGGCCGTGGCGGTCCGGGCTATAAAATTGACTGCGAACTCACGGGCGAAAACCAGTACCACGACCGTGGCGTGCTTTCGATGGCCCACGCGGGGCGCAACACGGGCGGTTCGCAGTTTTTTATCTGCCACAGCCGCCGCAACACCGCCCATTTAGACCGCAACCACACTTGTTTTGGCAAAATAGTAGAAGGCGTGGACGTGGTAGATTTGATTCGCCAAGGAGACAAAATAGTGAAAATTAACATTACCGAAGAAGTAACCGCGTAACCAAAACAACTAAACCCTTAACACAATGAAAAGCCTGTTTTTAGTGCCGATGGTGGCTATGTTGAGCTACGTTTTGTTTCAAAATACGGTTATTAATCACCAACCGCCCGCCGCCGACTCGTTGGAAGTGTACGTTGGCACGTACAATTTCAAAGACAGCAATATATTTAGCACCTACACCATTACACTCAAAGAAGGCGCACTGTACGGTGAAGCAGACAGTTACGGGCCTAACAAGCTCATCAAAAAAGAAAAACCAGACGTTTTTCAATCAACGAGTCAATATGGCTCCATTATTACGTTTAAGCGCAACGCCGACACCAAGAAAATAACGGGTTTGAGCCTATTTATTCAAGAAACCGAAATGAACGCCGAGCGGCAATAACAACAAAACGATGGTGAGCTATATTGATAAAATAATGGCAATGCCCGACGCGCCACAGCAAATTGAGGCATTGAACCAAGCCATAAAAGGAGAACAAGAACGCCGACACGATTTCAGGATGTGGATAACGCCCAGCGTAAAAGCGGAGTTTATCAACGGGGAAGTGGTGCTGCATTCGCCCGTTAAAAAACGGCATTTTAGCGTTACTGACCTGCTTTCGAGTTTGCTCAGTTTTTATGTACGCGTTAATAAATTGGGTCGAGTGGCCACCGAGAAGGCCATGATTGCCCTCACGCGCAACGACTATGAACCCGATTTGGTGTTTTTCAAAAAAGAAAAATACGATACTTTTGCCGAAGACCAAATGCTGTTTCCCGCGCCCGATTTTGTGGTAGAAATTTTGTCTAAAAAAACGGCGGGCAGAGACCGAGGCATCAAAAAACAAGACTACGCCGCCCACGGTATTCAAGAATACTGGATAATTGACCCCGTGCTGCAACAAATTGAGCAATACGTGCTGTTTTTGCCCACCGATAAGCAGTATTCGCCCAAGAAAATCTTTGGCCCCGACGACGAAATCGAGAGCCGCGTCATTGCAGGTTTTGTGATACCCGTTTTGGCCATTTTTGACGAAGCCGTAAACGTAGAAACCCTGCAAGATTTGTTAAAACAGTAACACGATTCCAATTTCAAAAAACGACCCCCGAATTCTTCTTAAAAATCGGGCGATTGTAGCTTCCAAAGGCGCGTTCTCCGTTGGAAATTGGTTCAAAAATATTGGTTATCAAACCGAAACAACGATGCTCCTTTGTTGATTGGCCGCTGCTGTAATCTGGACATAGACACAATGAGCGGGCAGCAGCGATTCAATTTTTTCGGGCCATTCGATGAGGCACAAATGCCCCGAATCGAGGTATTCTTCCGCGCCAATGTCAAAGGCTTCGGTTTCGTTTTTGAGTCGGTAGCAGTCGAAGTGATAAATAACTTGGCCTTGCGCGGTGCTGTACTCGTTGATAATCGAAAAAGTGGGACTTTGCACGTTGTTTTGCACGCCCAATTGTTGGCAAATGGCCTTGATGAGCGTGGTTTTGCCCGCGCCCATGTTTCCCTCAAAACACCAAACTGAGGCCATTCCGCAGGCTTTGATGACCTGTTGGGCGGCCTCAGTTATGTTTTTCAAATCAAAAGAAGCAATTTCAGTCACAGAGGTACGATTTCAAGGTAAAGTGAGGTGTATTAATTTTGACGCACCGTTAATTGTAAAGATTAGTTTAAAACGGCGTTCCTAACGCAAGGACAAACTTTCAAGATTTGCCCTTGCGTTAGGAACGCCGTTATTCAATCCAAATGTATATCATTCTTTTGAGTTTTTTGAAATTTTTCTTCAAACAAATCAAGTACAATTACTTGCCCATCAACAGGCGGTTCGCTACAAAGTGGCAGCGCTACGTTCTATAACGATTTTTTTTGCTTCAAAAATGGCATTTTCGGGCTACCTTTGCAGCCTTTTAGTAGCACAAACATCAAAAAAGTGAAAAATTTTATCGAAGAATTGCGCTGGCGCGGTATGTTGCACGACATGATGCCTGACACCGAAAAGCAGCTCCAACAAGAAATAACGGCGGCTTACATTGGTTTCGACCCCACGGCGGCCTCGCTCCACATCGGCAATTTGGCCACCATTATGTTGCTCAAACACTTTCAGTTGTGTGGCCATAAGCCCGTGGCACTCATTGGCGGGGCTACGGGCATGGTCGGCGACCCATCGGGCAAGAGTGCCGAACGGGCGTTTTTGTCGGAAGAAACGCTGCGCTACAACGAGGCTTGCATTAAAAAACAATTAGAAAAATTTCTAGATTTTGAGGCCAGCCCCAACGCCGCCGAAATTGTCAATAACTACGACTGGTTTAAGGGCATTGGTTTCTTGGAATTTTTGCGCGAAGCAGGCAAGTACATCAGCGTCAATTATATGTCGGCCAAAGATTCGGTCAAGAAACGGCTTGAAACGGGCATTTCTTTTACCGAATTTAGCTACCAATTGCTGCAAGGTTACGACTTTTATTGGTTGTACAAAAACAAGAATGTGAGGCTACAAATGGGCGGCTCAGACCAGTGGGGCAATATTACGACGGGAACAGAGCTCATCAAGCGCAAAGAAAACAACAACGACGAAGCGGCCGAATACCGCGCCTTCGCGCTCACCACGCCGCTCGTTACCAAAGCCGACGGCACCAAGTTTGGCAAAAGCGAAACGGGCAACGTTTGGCTCGACCCCGCCATGACCTCGCCCTTTCAGTTTTATCAGTTTTGGCTCAACTGCACCGATACCGACTGCCCCCGCTTGCTGCGGGTGTTTACGTTGCTGGCTCAAACCGACATTGAAACCCTCGAAACCCAGCACGCCGAAGCCCCGCACCTGCGTTTGATGCAAAAAGCCTTGGCCCAAGAGGTAACTACGCGCGTACATTCGGCAGCGGCTTACGAAATGGCCGTGGCAGCCTCCGAGGTGCTATTTGGCAAAGGCACACTCGACACGCTCCGCAGCATGGACGAAGCTACTTTCAAGGGCGTTTTTGAGGGCGTGCCGCAGAGTAGCGTTAATCGAACAGACTTTGAAACCTGCCCCTCCGTGGCCGATTTGCTGTCGGTGGCTACCAACCATGAAATTTATCCTTCCAAAAGTGAAGCCCGACGCGCCATTCAAGGAAACGGCGTAAGTATCAACAAAACTAAAATAACCGATGGCAACTCAAAGCCCAATTTTGAATTGCTACTGGGGCGTTATTTGTTGGTAGGAAAAGGCAAGAAAAACCATTTGATTGAAGTGCAATAAACGGTATTTATGCTGCTACATGTTTTTTAAATAGGGCAAAATGTGGCCTGTTGCAAAAAAAGAGGCTAAAAATTCATAACTCATTATCAATGAGTTATGAATTTTTAGCCTCTTTTTTTGTCTAAATTGTTTTTTTTTGCAATCTTGGCACAACATTTGATAACTCCAACATTGGAGTTTAATATCTTAAACAAGAATTGTGCGTATGGAATAACCTTCTATTACTTAACTAATCATGCAAAAATTAAGCCTTAACCAAAGTATTCAGCAGAAGCTATCGCCGCAGCAAATTCAATTTATCAAGCTACTGCAAATCCCAACTGCTGAACTCAATGCCCGTATTGAAGAAGAAATGGAGGTAAATCCTGCGCTGGAAGAGGGAATGGATGTCGAGCAGAAAGAGCAAGATGACGATTACCAAGACAGCAACGACAGCAACGACGACGAGTACGACGACTATGAGCGTCCGAACGAAATAAGCATAGACGAGTATTTGAGCCAAGACGAATACGGCGGCTACAAAATGCAAGGCGACGGCAACTACAACGAAGAAGAACGGGACTCACCCATTGCCAATTTGGCCACGCTGCACGATGCATTGGTGCAACAATTTGGTTTTTTAAAACTCAATGAACGCCAAGAAGTGGTTGGGCTGCAACTACTGGGCAGCATCGAAAGCGATGGCTACATTCGCCGCTCCATGCAGTCGGTGGTCAATGATTTGGCTTTTTCGCAGGGCTTTTTTGCCAACATCGAAGAAGTAGAATATGTTTTGAAGAAAGTTCAAACTTTTGACCCTGCGGGCATTGGCGCACGCAACCTCCAAGAATGTTTGTTGCTCCAACTCGACCGCAAGGATATTTCCAATCCCAACGTAGTGGCGGCTATCCGAATAATTGAGATTTTTTTTGAGGAGTTTTCTAAAAAGCACTACGACAAAATTCAGAAGCGACTCAACATTAGCGACTGCCAGATGAAGCAGGTGATTCGGCTCATTACCAAGCTCAACCCCAAGCCAGGCTCGGTAGAAGGCGAAGACGGCATGGCGCATTTTTTAACACCCGACTTTGTGGTAACCAACAGCAACAACAAGCTCGATGTGCACCTGAATTCTAAAAATGCGCCAGAACTCAAAATCAGCCGCTCGTTTGCCGAGATAATTGACACCTACGACAAAAGCGACAAAATCAGCCATCACATGCGTGAAACGGTAACGTTTGTGAAACAGAAATTGGACGCCGCCAAGTGGTTTATTGATGCCATTAAGCAGCGTCAGAATACATTGCTCAAAACCATGAACGCCATCGTAGCTTACCAGTACGATTTTTTTGTGGACGGCGACGAAGGCAAACTACGCCCCATGATTTTGAAAGACATTGCCACCCGAATTGATATGGACGTTTCGACGGTGTCGCGGGTAGCCAACAGCAAGTCGGTGCAGATGGAGTACGGCATTTATCCACTCAAATATTTTTTCTCGGAGGGCATTTCGACCGAGTTTGGCGAAGATGCCAGCAGCCGCGAAGTGAAGTATATTTTGAGAGAGCTCATTGAAAATGAGGCCAAAAACGCACCACTTTCTGACGATAAACTGGAAGGGATTTTGAACGAGCGCGGCTACAACATTGCACGGCGCACCGTGGCCAAATACCGCGAGCAGCTCAATATTCCAGTGGCGCGACTTCGCAAACAACTTTAATCTTAGAAGCTGTTTAAATTAATTTCAATTTATCTTTTTGACTAATTTTGGCTGCAACTTCACCCCATTTTTCGCCGTAGCTGCTGGCTACGTCTGTAAAATGGGGTGAAGTTGCAGCCAAAATTAACTCAAAAATACTTTTTTCAATTAACTCAAACATGTTCTGTGTTAAATTACAAACAAAATACAAAATATTATTTGGGATGTATATAATTATTATCAAAAATGGTGTTACTACTAACGACAGCAAA
>REAB01000083.1 GCA_004293645.1 Cytophagia bacterium
TCGGATAATTATTTCTATCTGTGCCATTTTATTGAGGGTTAATATATTTCCTCAAAATTAATAAATCTCCTATATTACCAGTCTATAATTTACACTAACGAAAAATTTGAAATTTTTAGTGAAATAAGCAGCAAAAAAGTGATTGAAGTGAACATCGAAACTGAACAGCAAAAAGATAATTTAAAAACTACTCGTAAATTGTCTATCAATGTAACTAATCTTACAAGGGGCAGGTATATTTTGCGCTCCACACAGCTTCAAGCAAAAGAAGCTGAAAAAACCACTTCCATTCACGTAGTTTTAGAATAAAAAAATAAAAGGCTCTTAGCAGTTCAATGATCAACTCGACACTCTCTATTACACATTTACGTGCCGCTCAGAATGGTAGCTTGACCGTACCAATGGACCTGCTTCCACGTATTTTAGTCCACGTTGCAGGCCTTCTTCGCGGTAAAATGCAAACTGGTCGGGGTGAATCCAGTCTATTACTTCGTGGTGCATTTTGGTAGGTTGTAAATACTGCCCCAGCGTCAAAATGTCGAGGCCGTTGGCCACCAAGTCGTCAATGGCTTTCAGTACTTCATCTTGGGTTTCGCCGAGGCCGAGCATTATACCCGATTTGGTGCGTTTGCCAAAGGCTTTGGTGCGTTGTATTTGTTCCAAACTACGCTCATAACGAGCTTGTGGGCGCACGGCACGGTAAAGCCGCGCCACAGTCTCCATGTTGTGCGACACCACCTCTTGCCCCGCCGAAATCATGCGTTCGAGGGCTTCCCAGTTGCTTTTGGTGTCGGGAATGAGCGTCTCGATGGTAGTTTGAGGGCTTAGTTCTTTGGTAAATATTACGGTTTGGTGCCAAATTTCAGCGCCACGGTCTTTGAGTTCGTCGCGGTTTACCGATGTTATCACGGCGTGCTTTACACCCATTGTTTTGATGGCTTCGGCCACGCGGCGCGGCTCGTCGGTGTCGTACTCGTTGGGACGGCCCGTTGCCACCGCACAAAAACTGCACGAGCGGGTGCAAACATTACCCAAAATCATAAAAGTAGCCGTGCCTTCGCCCCAGCACTCGCCCATGTTGGGGCAGTTGCCGCTCTCGCAAATGGTGTGTAGCTTATTGGTATCAACGATGGTACGCACCCGACGGTATTCGGGGCCAGTAGGCAATTTTACGCGCAACCAATCGGGCTTTTTCTTTCGTTCAGAAACAACTACGGGAAGTTCAATCATTATTTGTATAAGTTACGAATTTGGGGGTCATTGGTCTGGAGTCATTGGTCTTGGGTCATTGGTCTTGAGTCATTGGTCTTGAGTCATTGGTCTTATCAACGCCCCTGAACTTTTTACTCAAAACTCAGGACTCAAGACTCAAGACTCTATTTTTTACTTCCAAAAAACAGCGTGATATAACCACTTGTAAAAAAACTATAATTGTCGGCCAAGGCCATGATGGCCACTTTTTTGCTAAACGCTTCGGCCAAAAAACCAATTTCTAAACCCGTGCTATTGCTCCGAAAGGCACTTAGCTCAAAACTAACGGCCATTTTTAGGTTGATGCCTGGCACAATAGTGGCTTGGTCTAAACCTTGAAAAATACCTCCTGCTCCCAAAATACTGCCACTTGGTATGCCCCCTGGCGTGTAGGGCTGGGTACTCGACTGCCCTGGCCGCGACTGAAACTGCACAAAATAGGGCTTGACAATGCCAATAGAAGGCCCCACGGCCACAATACCGTTGATGGCAATGCCCTCGTCGGCGGTGCGGCTGGAAAGCACAAACTCGCGGCCATACTGCGGGCGTATCACGAAGAGGTAGTTTTGTTTGTTTGGCGTAAAACGCGCACCCGTGTTTCTGGATTCACTTGTTTCTTTGGGGTGGCGCACGTTTACTACCTCAATGGCTAAGTAACGGTACTGCCTTTTGCCAAACAGCTCATTGGGCAGGAGCTTGGCGTGCCGCAGCACAAAACCACCCAAAATACCAGAGTTGGTATTGGTCGTAACGCCGTAAGTGGTTACAGAAGTATAGTCGTCGTCGTCGTCAGGGTCGGTGCTGGCGCGCGCAGCTGGTTTGCGTTGTTGTGCCGTTGCTACTTGAAGCAACACCATCAAAGCCCAAAATAGACAATAGCACTTTTTCAAGTTGATTGGTTTTTTTTACTTTAAAACTAATTTTCTACCTTTATGGTTCAGGAAACAGCCACCGAAGTGGCTTAGATTTAAAACGTAAAAATAATAAAAAAACAATGGCAACTGCTCAAATTACTTATCTTGGCGACCTCCGCACCGAGGCTGTTCATTTGCAATCTAACACCGCTATCTTAACCGATGCCCCCACCGACAACCAGGGCAAAGGTGAGGCGTTTTCGCCCACCGACTTGGTAGCCACGGCTTTGGGGGCTTGCATTATTACCACTATGGGCATCGTAGCCCGCCGCGACGACATAGACCTGCGCGGTTCGGTGTTGGAAATTACCAAAGTGATGAGTACCGAGCCGCCGCGCAAGATTGCCCAAATTGTGCTAAAAATAGCCATTCAAACCCCGCACGAACTCGACGAAACTACCAAAGCCAAATACGTGCGCATTGCCCATACTTGCCCCGTGGCCATCAGCTTGCACCCAGATTTAGTACAAGACGTAACCTTTGAGTGGGTGGTAGTGAGTGGTCATTAGTCAGTGGTCATTGGTCAATGTGTCATTGGTTGTTGGTCATTTCCCAATGACTAATGACTACTGACCCATGACTACTGACCACTGACTAATCACCCATGACCCATGACCCATGACCCATGACCATTGACCCATGACCATTGACCACTAACTAAGGAATTGCTATTTGGGCTAAATCGCTGCCTAAGAACACGTTGTAATCTACTGGCGTGCGCACACCCGACACCCAGCCCGTTTGCGAGTGTTGCCAAAACAAGATATTGGCACTGTCGTAACGGTCGAGTGTATGGCGTGAGTAATCGGCAATCCAGAGCGGATATTGGTCTAAATTATCTTTAATGTAACGTTTGTAAAAATCGGCGTTGGTATAAATAATGGGCCGCACGCCGTAGTGATTTTCAACCAATACAAGCCACATTTTCAAGTTTTTGATAACTTGCTCACGCGAGAACGCGTTGGTACCAATCTCAAAGTCGAGTACGGGCGGCAAATCTCCCTTTTTGAGTTTGACGGTTTTGATAAAATTGGCAGCTTGCGGAGCAGGGTTTTTCCAGGGAACGTAAAAATGGTACGCGCCCCGGTACAGTCCCACGGCATCGGCTTGCTGCCAATTGCGCCCAAAGTCGGTGTCAATGAGCGATGTTCCCTCGGTGGCTTTTACGAAAACAAATTGAAGGCGCAAGTCTTCAAATCGCATTTGGCGGAGTTTATCCCAATTGATGTTGTCGTTGTGGTGCGATACGTCAATGCCGTGCGTGGTATAACGCAGTGGCATTCTGATGCCCAACTGCGACACGTGCACCCATTGGTTGATATTGAGTATTTTCCAATACCACAACCCGCTGCCCAACGCAGCACAAATACCCAACGCAACCAGCCAAATCCAACGAGGAAGCGGTTTTTGGGAAGAATTAGAAGAAACACGACGCGCCATAAACCGCAAAGATAATCAACTCATAACTCAAAAAAATGCTCACCGCCATTGTTCTTATCTTTTTATTGGGCTATTTGGCCATTGTATTAGAAGAGATTTTATACCTCAATAAAACCGCCACGGCCTTGCTTACGGGCGTGTTGTGCTGGACGGTCTATGCTTTTTATGAGCCTACAACGGTAGTGGCTGAGTTGTCGCACCATTTGGCCAGTATTTCCGAGATTTTATTTTTTTTGCTGGGGGCCATGGTCGTCGTCGAACTCATTGATGCGCACGGCGGCTTTGATGTCATCACCGACCGCATCGCCACCCGCGACCCGCGCTTGCTGTTATGGATTATTGGTATTTTGTCGTTTTTTTTGTCGGCCTTGCTCGACAACCTCACCACATCTATCGTGATGGTGTCGTTTTTGCGCAAGCTCATCAAGCAAGCCGAAATGCGCAAACTGATGGCGGGGGTGGTTATTATTGCGGCCAACGCGGGCGGCGCGTGGTCGCCGATTGGCGACGTAACTACCACGATGCTCTGGATTGGCGGGCAAATTACCACCTTCAACATTATCAAAACGCTCTTTTTACCCAGTTTGGCCTGTCTTGTTGTGCCATTGTTGTTCCTTACTTTTAGCCATACCCTCCAAATTGCCCCTGCCAAATCTGGCTTTATCAAACCTGTCGTTGATAGACGCGCTCGTTTTGAACGAACAATTTTGTTTTGGGTGGGTTTAGGCGGTTTGCTGTTTGTACCCATCTTCAAAACCATCACTCATTTGCCGCCTTACATGGGTATGTTGCTGGTACTGAACGCTATATGGATTGTGTCTGAGCTAATTCACCGCCACAAAGACACCGAAGCGCGGCAGCCTTTTACGGCAGCTTATGCCCTCAGTCGCATTGATTCGAGCAGTATTTTGTTTTTTTTAGGCATTTTGTTAGCCGTTTCATGTTTAGAAGTTACGCATTTGCTCGGCAGTTTGGCTACTTGGCTCGACCAAAGCGTTGGCAATCTTGACCTGATTGTGCTGCTCATTGGCTTGGCCTCGGCAGTGATTGACAACGTGCCGCTCGTGGCGGCCTCAATGGGTATGTACGACCTCCAAACCTACCCCGCCGACCACCGTTTGTGGGAGTTTTTGGCCTACTGCGCTGGCACGGGCGGCAGTATATTGATTATCGGTTCGGCGGCGGGCGTGGCCGTGATGGGCATGGAACACATTGATTTTGGCTGGTACTTGCGGCGCATCAGTTGGCTGGCATTGCTGGGCTACTTGGCCGGGGCGTTGGTCTATTTTTTGATGAACTAACCCACGAAGGAGCTATCAATAAGCCTTCAAACTCAAATCTAAACTCTTGATTTGGTGCGTTAATGCCCCGCACGAAATATAATCAACGCCCGTTTCGGCTACGGCGCGGAGGGTTTCTTCGCGGATACCGCCCGAGGCTTCGGTTGGGTAGCGGCCTGCCACCTGCTGCACAGCTTGGCGGAGGGTTTCGATGTTAAAATTATCAAGCATAACGCGGTCAATGCGCCCCACGCGCAGGGCTTCGGCGAGTTCGGCAAGGTTTCTGACTTCAATTTCAATTTGCAAGGTTTTGCCCGTACGTTGCACGTATTCGTTGGCTTTTAAGATGGCCGCTTCGATGCCGCCCGCGTAGTCCACGTGGTTGTCTTTTATCAAAATCATGTCGTAGAGCGCGTATCGGTGATTGACCGCGCCGCCGATTTTAGTCGCCATTTTTTCAAAAATCCTAAAATTAGGCGTTGTTTTGCGCGTATCGAGTAGTTTGGTGGGCAGCCCTTCGAGCAAGTTTACCAAACTGCGCGTGTAAGTAGCAATGCCGCTCATGCGTTGCATGGTGTTGAGTACCAGCCGTTCGGCCTTCAAAATAGACTGCGCACTGCCGCTTACGGTCAGCACAATATCGCCCACGCTGATGGCTGCGCCGTCGGGGATTTGAACGTTTACTTCCATGAGCGGGTCCACCTCTTCAAAAATAACCCGCGCTACTTCAACGCCGGCCACAATGCCGTTCTCTTTGACCAACAAACGGGCGCGTTTTTGCGCATGAAGCGGAATGGTAGCAAGTGAAGTGTGGTCGCCGTCGCCCACATCTTCCGAAAGTGCTAATCTGATGTAATCTCGTAAGTCCATTTGGTTTAGTTTTGAGTTGTTGAGGTTTGAGTTGTTGAGGTTTTTTTCAAAACTCTTCAATATTAACTTACTTTACTCTATTTGGGTTTTCGCTGACAAATGCGCCCCAACCGCCTTTTTTGCTGCTTTTTTTGCCATTTGATGGCACAGAACTCGGCGAATTGGCGTGGTAATGGTGGCAGATAGCGATGGCTACGGCATCGGTTGCGTCAAAAAATTCGGGTCTTAATTCTTGCTTCAAAATACTTTGCAGCATATAAGCCACCTGTTCTTTACTGGCACTGCCACTCCCCGTTACCGATTTCTTAACGCTCTTGGGCGAGTACTCCACAATCGGAATGTTACGGCTCAGGGCTGCCGCCATGGCCACGCCCTGGGCGCGGCCTAATTTGAGCATAGATTGAGGGTTTTTGCCGTAAAAAGGGTCTTCGATGGCCATTTCGTCGGGCAAGAACTCATCGATAAGTTGCGTAATGCGTTCAAATATTTTCTGCAACTTCAATTGGTAGGTGCTATATTTGCCCAGTTTCAATACTCCATATTGCAGCAAATCAATGCGTTGTCCCGTAATCTTAATAACCCCGTAGCCCGCAATTTGGGTGCCAGGGTCAACGCCCAATATTATTTTTTCGTAAGTTGGCGTTTCGCCATTTTTATTGTTTAAACCGTTTTGCATGGTGCGAAATAACGACCTATTTTCTCTGTTTGGCGCAACAAACGCCAAAAAAATATTTTTTTTGGCAAAAATAGTCATTTTGGTGGCCATGCTGGGGTATTTGTACGTTACGTTGCAAAACAAAAAACAGGGCTTAACCGATATTCTAAACTTGTTACGGCAAGTATGGTCGGTCAATAATGGCTTTGAAATTGGCTTGGTGGTGTTGCTTACGCCGCTCAACTGGGCGTTTGAAAGCCTCAAATGGCAAACGCTGGCGCAAAAAATAGCCCCTGTTTCGTTCTTCAACGCCTTTCGTGGGGTTTTGGCTGGCCTTACGCTGGGGTTTTTCTTACCCAACAACGTGGGCGACGCGGCGGGGCGGCTGTGGTCGCTGGAGCGGGCGCACCGTAGCGCGGGCGTAGGCGCGGCGTTGCTTTCCAATGGTTTGCAATTTTACGTTTCGCTGTTGTTTGGCACGCTGGCTTGGGGGCATTTGTTGTATCAGCAGCCTCCGCTGCGGCAATTTTACAATCTTGTGCTGCTGGGTTTACTCGTAGCTACTCTGTTTTTTGGGGCTTGGTTGTTGCTCAAACGCCAAGTAGCCGAGCAATATTTGGAAGGCAAAAGCTGGTTTCGCTGGCTGGTGCCGTATCTCCGCGTTATTGGTACTTATCATGCCTCCGAACTGGGCCGTGCTTTGGGGGCAGCTACTGCGCGCTACGCTGTTTTTACCACTCAATTCTTCATTTTGCTGCACATATTTGGCATTTCATTGCCCCTTTTAGCCACACTAACGGGTATTTTTCTCGTATTTTTTGCCAAAACACTCATTCCTGCACTCAATTTTCTGGGCGATTTGGGCATCAGAGAAGCTGCTTCACTCTATTTTTTTAGTTTTTACGCGGTCATTCCTGCACGTTTGGTAGCCACTACGTTGAGCCTTTGGTTGGTCAATATCTTGATACCCGTGTTGATTGGCATGGTTTGGTTCATGAAACAACGTTGGTACGACAACAAGCAAAATGTATCGTAAGAGTAATAATTTTGCACCATATTTGAGCATAAAGTATAACTTTTTGCACGAAAAAAATGCAAAAAGTCATACTTTATAACCCAAACAAATAACACGGCATTTTTCAACTATTTCACCGCACAGATTAGGCAATCTTAATGCGTATTTTTGTGGTTCATTTTTTTTTTCAACAAAAACCCATGATAAAAACAGGAATAATTGGGGCAGCGGGCTACACGGGCGGCGAGTTGCTCCGCATTTTAATTAATCATCCACAAGCAACGGTAAGTTGGGCGCACAGCCAAAGCCAAGCAGGGAAGCCCGTTGCCCACACCCACACCGACTTACTGGGCGACACCGACCTTGCCTTTGCCGACAAGCTCCCCTCCGACCCTACCGAGTGGCAACAAATAGACGTGCTGTTTTTGTGTTCGGGGCATGGTCAATCCAAAAAGTTTCTGGCCGAAAATACCGTTCCTCCCTCCGTCAAAATCATTGACCTCAGTGCCGATTTCCGCTCTCAAAACGAAGGCTTTGTGTATGGCTTGCCTGAGTTGCAGCGCGAAACCATCAAAACCGCGCAGCGCGTTGCCAATCCAGGTTGTTTTGCCACGAGTATTGAGTTGGCATTGTTGCCTTTGGCAGCGGCAGGTTTATTGCACGAAGCCGTACACGTAAGCGCCGTTACGGGTTCGACGGGTGCGGGACAAGCCCTGAGCGACACCACGCATTTTACGTGGCGCAACAACAATTTGTCTATTTACAAGGCATTTTCGCACCAACATTTGGCCGAAATCAAGATGAGTTTAAAAACCCTGCAAGACGGTTTTACGTCGCCCGTGCATTTTGTGCCTTATCGGGGCGATTTTACGCGGGGCATCATGGCCAATGTCTATACACCATTTTCGCCAACACTGGCGGAAGCCCTAACATTGTACAAAAACTACTACGCTACGCACCCATTTACGCACACAAGCCCGCAAGAAATTGATTTAAAGCAAGTAGTGAATACCAACAAATGCTTGCTGTATTTGCAGAAACACGGTGATTTACTGCTCATTACGAGTGTGATAGACAATCTGACAAAGGGCGCGTCGGGGCAGGCCGTACAAAATATGAACTTAGTTTTTGGCCTTCCCGAAGACGCGGGCTTGCGCCTTAAAGCGGCGGCATTTTGAAGGTTTCGCCTACTTTTAAGATTTCAATTTTACCAGCAGTTATTGTTTTTTTTGCCTTTTCGAGTTCGCGCAGTGGCTCGCCAAATGGCTCGTCGGTTTGGTCGAAAGTAGCGTAGTGCATCGGAAGCATGACTTTGGCGTTCAGTTCTTGAAAACCCCGCACGGCTTCGGCTACGTCTTGGTGGTTGGGAGCCATAAACCAGCGCGGCGCGTACGCACCAATGGCCACAAAAGCGACGTCAATGTTTGGGAAAAGCTGCGCGGCGGTTTGGTAGTGCGTGCCGTAGCCCGTATCGCCGCCAAAGTACAGCGTTCTACCGTTTATTTGCACCACAAAAGCCCCCCAAAGCCGCTTGTTGGCATCGCTCAGACCACGATTAGACCAATGGCGCGTGGGTAAAAAATAAATTGAAACTTGGGTGGTATCGGTGTTGTATTGCTGGTACCAGCCCGCTTCTTGGGTAGGTTTTTGCGTCCATTTTTGGAGTAATGATTGCATACCCAGCCCACTAAAAAACTGCACATTAGGACTGTTTTTGGCAATTAATTGGAGGCTTGATTTACTGCAATGGTCGTAATGCGCGTGCGACACCAGCACGTAATCAATGTTTTTGAAACGCTCGGGCGCAACGGGCAGCTCAGATTTACGCTTTACGATGGAGGCATTGTAAAAAACGGGGTCGAACAAAAACTGCTTGCCGCCCACGCGCACATAAAAACTGGAATGACCCAACCAAGCAATTACGTCTGCCGTACCTTCCAAAAAATGACCGTCTTTTACTACTTCTACGCGCCACTTATCCGCTTTTTTTTCAGCTTTTTGGGGTTTTGCGCCCCATTTCCACTTCAAAACTGACCCTAATCCGTGCTGAAAAGCAAACTCCTGATTCACAAATCGCCCATTTGCAGCCAAAGGCGTACCTTGCCAATTGGCCAAGATAGTTTTGAGGGCGGGGTTTGACGTAAACATAGCGGGCGGCAATGCAGGTTGTGCTTTTAGAAAAAAAGAAGTAAACAAACAATACAAACCAGTAGCCACCAACAAGATGAGTTGGTTAGTCATCGCCCGCATTGTCGTCTATTTTTTGTACCAACATTTTGTCAATGCGGCTTTTGTCCATGTCAATAATCTCAAAGCGATAGTCTTGCCACGTAAAGGTTTCGCCCGTTTCGGGTATATCGTTCAAGATGTGCAAAGCAAAACCACCGAGCGTATTGAAGCCCACCAGTTCTTTTTTATCGTCGGCGGTGATGTCGAAGTGGTCTAAAAAATCTTCCCAAGGCAACTGCGCGTCCACCAAAAAACTACCGTCGTGGCGTTCCACAATATCATAGTTAAATTCGTCGGTTTCTGACAAATCGCCCACCAGCGCGTCCAAAATATCGTTGAGCGTAGCAATGCCCATCAACGAGCCGTATTCGTCCACCACAATTCCAAAGTGAATCCGTTTTTCTTTAAATTTTTGGAGTACCTGATACGCCTTGTTGTTTTCGGGAATGTAAAGCGGCTCGCGTTTGTAAGTATCCATGCGGGCTATTTCGTCTTCGAGCGAGTCTTCGAGGAGGTCTTTTACGTAAACAATGCCCACCACGTTGTCCATGCTGTCGTGGCAAAGCGGATAGACAGAATGACGGAATTCCAAAATTTTCTGCTTGTTGGCCTCTACGGTGTCTGTAATGTCGAGCCATACCACATCTTGGCGGTTGGTCATCAACGACGAAATCTTGCGGTCGCCGAGATGAAACACGTTTTCCACAATTTCTTGCTCAATTTCATCAATGGCACCGCCCGTTGTGCCTTCTTGAATAATGGTTTTGATTTCTTCTTCGGTAACGGACTGGTTAGTTTGCTTGATACCCATTATTTTAATGAGCAAATCGCTCGACTTGGCCAGCAACCAAATGAACGGCGCTGTGAGCGTTGAAAGCCAGTTCATGGGTGCGGCCATAAACTTGGCAATACCCTCTGGATTGGACAAGCCAATGCGCTTAGGTACCAGTTCGCCCAACACCAACGACAAGTAGGTAATAAACAAAACCACTAAGCCCACCGAGATAGACTGCGCGTAAGGCCGAAATGCCTCCACTTGCTCCACGTAAGGGAGAAAACTCGCGGTGAGGCGGTCGCCGCTAAACACACCATTCAAGATGCCAATGAGGGTGATTCCAATCTGAACCGTTGACAAAAAACGGTTGGGTGAGTTGGCCAGTTGCAAAGCATGGTGGGCTTTGCGGTCGCCATTTCGGGCGGCGGTTTCGAGTTTAGATTTGCGAGATGATACAAGTGCCATCTCAGACATTGAAAAAACGCCGTTCAATAATACCAGCAGAACAATAAGTAGTAGCTCCACGAAGGGGGGTTGGTTGATAATAAATGCAAAATTACAAAACTATTTGCCATCCAATAATAAACACATTTGTTAATTTTGCCAAGATTTTATTTTACAACACCCCATGATTATTTTTATTAAGGACCGACCCGTTCGGATTTTGGACGAAACCACCGCCAAAACACGCCTCATCAACTTAGCCCCCGACAAGGTAATAGATGCCCGTTTGGAGATGCTTAAAGTGGCCAGTTTGCGCGGTAACGTGCTGATTTTGAACGCTTCACCCATTACTACCGAAAAGCTGTTTCATTTTTTAAACAACTTCGATTTGCCCGATTTGCAGTCCATTTATTTGGTAGTAAAAGAAAAAGAGGTGGTTGAAAAACAAATCAAAAAAATGTATGCCGTCATCAAAGCGGCGGGCGGAATTGTTACCAAAGACGAAAAATTATTGCTCATTCATCGGCGTGGCGTGTGGGATTTGCCCAAAGGAAAGCTCGACAACAACGAAAAATCAAAAAAAGCAGCCTTGCGCGAGGTTGAAGAAGAGACGGGCGTGCGGGCCGAACTCATGGAGAAAGTCTGCACCACTTGGCATACTTACTCACAAGGTGGCGAGCTGGTGTTGAAGCGCACCCGCTGGTATTGGATGCGCAGCTTAGACGACAGCCGAATGCTCCCTCAATTGGAAGAACAAATAGACCGCCTCGATTGGATGACCGAGGCCGAAGTCAGAACGGCGCTCCTCAATTCTTTTAGTTCGATTCGCTACGTGGTCAATTGCTTTTTAAGGCAAGAAATAGACATGGAATAGAAGCAACGTGGCCGCCAAACCTTGATTGCTGCTATTAAACTATTTACGGTGGACTACTTACTTATGCCATTTTTATTTTTAGAATAATTCCCCTTGTCGGCTGCCTTTTTCAAATTCTATCAACCATTTCTTGCGCCACAGCCCGCCCGCGTAGCCCGTGAGGCTGCCGTTTGAGCCAACAATGCGGTGGCAAGGAATGATGAGCCATATCGGGTTTTTGCCGTTGGCCGAAGCCACCGCCCGAATGGCCTTTTCGTCGCCCAGATGACGGGCTTGCTCCAAATACGAACGAGTACTTCCAAACGGAACTTGCGCCAACAATTGCCACACATTTTTCTGAAAATCAGTACCTTGCGGGTTTAGTTTGAGGTCGAAAACGGTACGTTTGCCCGCAAAATATTCGGCCAATTGTTGCACACAAGGAGCTAATTCGGGTGGAGTGTCTGCTGGTAGTGGCGCAGGGGCATCGGTAATGGTAACCGCTCGAATGCCGTCGGCATCTCCTTCGATGCAGGCAAGGCCGAGTGGAGTAGAATAATGGGCAAACAACATGACAATAGATTTGGAAATTTTCATTAAATATGGTTAAACAGGGAGAAAATCGCTAATTTTGCGGCCATAAACTGAAAAATTGACACAATGACCGCCACTAACGAAACCGTCAGCCTGTTGGCCGAGCGCATCAATGCACTCGAAGAATCTTCGACCTTGGGCATGACCAAAAAAGCCCGTGAATTGGCCGCTCAAGGCCACAAAGTGATTAGCCTGAGTGTGGGCGAACCCGACTTTAAAACCCCAAAACACATTTGCGATGCGGCAAAAAAAGCCATTGACGACGGGTTTCATGGCTACTCGCCCGTAGCGGGCTTTCCTGATTTGCGCCAAGCCATTGCCAATAAATTTAAGCGCGAAAATAACATTGATTGGAAACCCGAAAACGTCGTAGTTTCGACGGGAGCTAAACACTCGCTGGCCAATGTGATTCAAGTGTTGGTCAATCCAGGCGAAGAAGTGGTGATTCTTGCGCCTTATTGGGTGAGTTACTCGGAAATGGTAAAATTGGCCGAAGGCCGTTCGGTGGTGGTAGAAGGCAGTTTTGAAAATGATTTTAAGGTAACGCCCGCACAACTCGAAGAGGCCATTACGGGCCGCACGCGCATCGTGATGTTTGCTTCGCCCAACAACCCAACGGGGAGTATTTACAACGAAGCCGAACTACGGGCCCTCGGAGCGGTGATAGCCCAGCACGAAGACGTGTTTGTGCTGGCCGACGAAATATACGAACACATTAATTTTACGACCGAAGGCCATTTTAGCATGGGTTCTATTCCCGAACTGAAAGACCGCGTCATTACTGTCAATGGTATGGCCAAAGGTTTTGCCATGACAGGCTGGCGGCTCGGCTACATTGGTGCTACGAAATGGATAGCCGATGGCGTAGAAAAACTACAAGGACAGGTAACATCGGGCACAAACTCAATAGCTCAAAAAGCCGCCGTGGCTGCCCTCAATGGCCCCATGGAGCCAACCCAAGAAATGAACGCGGCCTATGCCCGTCGGCGCGACTTGGTGGTGGGTTTACTGCGCGATATTCCTGGTTTTAAGGTAAATGTGCCACAGGGGGCTTTTTATGCTTTTCCAGATGTGAGTTATTATTTTGGCAAAACCGACGGCACTACGTTCATCAGCAACTCTGACGATTTGGCACTTTGGCTCTTGAACGAGGTGTACGTGGCCACCGTAGCGGGGTCGGGCTTTGGTGCGCCCAATTGTTTGCGCATCTCAACTGCCGCTTCCGACGAGGCACTGGTAGAAGCCATTGGCCGCATCAAAACGGCAGTAGCCAAACTGAATTAGTACAACAAAACCGATAAACGCAAATCCCTCCGCCCAAAGGTTGAGGGATTTTGCGTTTATTTGAACTCTGTTTGCTTAATACCATGAATTTCAACTACGAACTTACTCAGGTTGAGTACCTTTTTATTGGCTTGTTTATTTTATTATACCTGCTGTACATTGGGCGTACGCTGTGGGTGGCGCGGGCTTTGGGGCTGGCCGCACGGGCGGTGGTGTTGAAGTTTTTTTTGCGCTCGTTGTATTTTGGCTTGTTGATTGTATCGGTATTGGGGCCGTTTTTTGGTGAAATGGAGGGCGAAATTGTTTCCAAAGGCAAAGATGTTTTTGTGATGGTTGATATCTCTAAGTCAATGGACGCGACCGATGTAGCTCCCACACGGCTCGAAAAAACCAAGTTTGAGTTGCAACAACTCATTGCAACGTTGTCCCAAAATCGTTTTGGACTCATTTCTTTTTCTTCCGATGCTTTTTTGCAAGTACCGCTCACTTTCGATATGGGTGCTTTGGGGCTTTTTGTGCAGTCGCTGAGTACTGCCCAAACCAGTAGCGCTGGCACAGACGTATGCCAAGCTTTGGCATTGGCCGTTGAAAAGCAACTGACCAATACCAAAGCCGACAACACGACTAAAATATTGCTACTGCTCACCGATGGCGAAGATTTTGGTACTTGCGACCGCCGTTTATTGACTAAAATCAGGCAATATGGTATGCACTTAATTATTGTGGGCGTTGGTACCCAAACAGGTGGAACAGTAAAAGTGGGGCCTAATTTACTGAAAGACGAAGACGGACAGGTGGTAATAACACGCCTCAATGGCACTTATTTGCGTGAATTGGCAATCGCTACCAATGGGCAATATTTTGAAATGAGTCCTAAAACCAGTGTGCTGTCTAATATACGAGCGGCTATTGATACTGTGCAGGGACGTTTAATAGACAGCCGTAAAGTAACGGTAAATAGCAATAAATACCGTTACTTTTTGGTTGTTGCGTTGGTTCTCTTACTTTTAGACGTACTCGCTACGGTTACAACTTTTCAGATATAGTGTTGAGGGGTTGAGTGATTGAGGGTTGAGTTTTGAGGGGTTGAGTTTTGAGTGATTGAGTGATTGAGTGATTGGGTGATTGAGTGATTGAGTGATTGGGTGATTGGGTTTTGAGTGATTGAGTGATTGGGTTTTGAGTGATTGAGTGATTGAGTGATTGAGTGTTGAGTAGCGAGGCCATGACTGGCGTGGGTGTATGATGTATCAATGAGCGGTAGTTTCTCGCACTTCAAAAATACATCATACATCATACATCATACATCATACATCACACATCATACATCATACATCACACATCATACATCACACATATTTTTACTTATCCCACCACACTGGCGTGTCAATGTCGTCAATATTGCGCAACGACTGACTCTTGATTGCCGCTTCAAGGTTGGTTCGGTTTACTGAGTTTTCGGCATCTGGATACGATAACCGATTGATGAAGTTTCCTTTGATGGTTCGCCCTGGATACGGATTTGGGGCCAACACTGGAAAATTTGAACGACGAAAGTTGGCCCATGTTTCGGGAAAATTCAAGAATGAGATAATCCAGTATTGGGTGCCAATCATCTCCAAACCACGTGCTGGCACGAATGGATTGGCTGTTAGATAAGCCGTGATGTCGGCGGCAGCCACTGTCGAAGCGGCATCGTACTCGCCCAATTGCTGCATATGGGCCGTTACACTGGCATTGTAGAACGCAGCGGGCGAACCCATAGTCCAGCCGCGTACGGCGGCTTCGGCGAGCATCATTTGCGTTTGTGCGTGGGTTACAAAATAGTTTGGCGCAGCCAGCTTACCCATGCGCGTGCGGTCGAGTTGCGAATAGTCATAAAAACTTACCAGCCCGTCGCGGGTGGCCTGCCCTACAATGGTGCTGTTGTCGAAACCCATGGGCATTCCAATCTGCACAGCCGCCTCACGATTGGCGCGGGCGGCTGTTTGTAGCGGTCCCGAATTTGCACCCACATAGCGCACAGAAATTGCCGAAAGGCGGGGGTCGTTGGTTGATTTTAGCTGGTCAACAAATGGTTTGGTTAAGTAGTAGTTGTTGGCCTCCGAGCCGTTCAAGGTAGAGCCTGTCGAGTTGGTATAGTTGGCATCGTGCCTAATCACGGCGTTGTCGGCGTTTGACTGCATCACACCACCCGTTACAGCCCGTTGCACAAGTTGCTGTGCCAATGTAGGGTTGATGGCCGACAGCCTCATGCCAGCCCGAAGTATGAGTGAAAATGCCAACCTGCGCCATTTTACTACATCACCTCCGTACATAATTTCGCCCACTTCGCGGGTTTTGGCGGCATCAAGGCCTGCTGCCGCTTCGGTTAGTTCTTTGACAATGTCGGTATAAATAGCTTCCTGCTTGTCGTATTTCGGAAACGCGATTCCATTCAAATAGCCCAATCCAGCTTCTGAGTAGGGAATATCGCCGTAGGTATCGGTCAAAATCATCATGACGTTGGCCCGCCAGATACGAGCTGCATGATACAAGTTCGAGCGGTTGGCGTTGGTGCGCGTTTGCTCAATTACATCTACCAAGTGCCGGTTTGCATTTTGGAAATAGTTGTTCCAGTTGGCTGCGTTGCGGGGTTTGTTATCAACGTTAAAATTAGACCCGGCCAGCACCGTGCCGTTGGGCGAGATGATTTGCTGCACAATGCCAGCTTCAAAAACGAGGGCATCGCCCCCTGGGTAGGCGCTGCTCAATATACCGTTATTGAGCATCAAGGTTGGGTTGAGAGCTGTAGGCGAATTGGGGTTGACGTTCAACTCGTCAAAACCCTGCTCGCAGCTTGTGGCAAACAGCAAAGCTGCGCAAAAACTCCAGATTGAAAGTATCTTTTTCATATGTTATCACTCCTTTAGGAGCATAAAGTAGTTAAAATTTTGCGTTCAAGTTAAAACCAATACTACGGGTTACGGGTACACCAGTGGCTTCGAGACCCACTACGTTGTCGGACGAGAAACCGAACTGTTCGGGGTCAACGTTGTCAATCCATTTTTTGAGCAACAGCACGTTGTTACCTACTGCATTTAGCCGCAACCCTTTGATAAATAGTTTTTTAGGCAAAAACTTTGTAAAGTCGTAGCCCAGCGATACCTGACGGAGCTTCACAAACCCACCGTTGTAAACTACCGCTTCGCCGGTGCTGTTGGCAACCATTGTTTCGTAATACTGCTGGGCATTTACGCGGGCAATGTTGGGCTCTCCATTGGGGCCAACGCCCGCTCCAGCCATTAGATAGTTGGGGCTGTCGCGCCCAACAAGCGTCATTTGGTGTAAACCATGACGAATGGCATTCCGGTTGGTACTTGAAATCATTTTGTTGCCTAAGCGGTAATCAATTAGAAACGAGAGGTTAATGCCTTTGTAGTTGAAGGTGTTGGTAATGCCGCCAAACCACCTGGGCAAAGCCGAGCCAAAAGAAACTTGCTGTGGCCCTCGCTGTGGTAGTCCACTGGCCGTATGAATGAGCTGGCCTTGGGCATTACGCAGCAACGGAAACGAATAAATCTGACCGAGAGGCTGGCCAACTACCTGCCGCAGTTCACCAATAAATACACCACCGCCCGTAACAATCTGAGCTGGTTGTCCATTGCCGTCGTAATCACGCTCGGGCGTACCGTCGTCGTCGTTCAACAAACGGAGGAGTTTGGTTTCGTTGAAGGCCGCATTGAAGCTAACGTCCCAGCTAAAATTGGTAGTGCGAATGGGCGAGCCAGTGAGCAACAGTTCAATGCCTCGGCTCTGGCTTTGGCCGCTGTTGATGAGCTGATCGAAATAGCCTGATCCGTTTGAAATCTGTTGTCCCACAATCTGGTTGCTCGTAATTTTATTGTAATAAGTAAAATCGAAACCAAGCCGGTTCTCAAAAAACTTCATTTCTAAGCCCAACTCGGTTTCGGCTACACTCATGGGTTTCAGATTGGCGTTCGGTACGCGGTTGCCCGAAATAAAGCCCACGGGTTGCCCTTGAAACAGGTTGGCATTTACGCCGTAGAAGAGGTTGTTGGCGTAGGGCGGCACGTCGGTATCGCTACCTACTTCGGCATAAGCAGCCCGCAGTTTGCCAAAGCTAATGAATTTGGGCAACGAACTGTTGAAGGCTTGCGAAAACACAAAGCTACCCGTTATTGATGGATACAAGATGCTGCGATTACCTGGTGCCAGCGTCGAGAACCAGTCGTTGCGGGCAGTGGCGTTGAGAAACAAATAGTCGTTGTAAGAAAAACCCACCTGCGCATACAGCGAATTAACCTTGCGTTCGCTGAGGTTGTAGGTGGGGTCTTTTATACGGGCGTTTTGGGGGGTGTAGAGTCCGCGCACCACAAAATCTTGCGCGAGCGTGCTGTTGTTGTCGCTAAAACGGTATAACTGATTGCCCCCCAACACAACATCTACGCCAAATTTACCAAACGCGCGATTGGCACCGATAAGAAAGTCGGCGTTTACCTCGCGTGAGCGGCGCGTTTCTTGCACCACAAGACCATTCACAAAGCCCGCTGGTGCTGGAACTTGCGCCGCCGAACCCGTTGGGAAGTTATAATTCTGGTTTCGAGCCCAATAGTCCTGCCCAATCCGACCTTGTGCGTACAGCCAACTGGTAAAATTGTAACGCAAGGCCACGTTTCCGAAGACCCGGTCGCGCTGTATTCTCTCCGATTTGTCGCTCAACGTAAAGTAAGGGTTGGTGCGGTTGCGAAAGCGCGACCAAACAAATTCATTGCCATTGGCATCGTATTTGTTGGCTTCCATCACATCAAAAGGCATTGAGTTGGCCATGGTATAGAGCACAGTCGGAATGGTAAAATCCTGTTGGGCAATCTGAGGCGGGTTGCGGTTGTCCTCGTAGGCATAGTTGATTGTACCCGACACGTTTAGTTTGGGTACTACGTCATAGTTAAAGCCGAAGTTGATACCTTGCCGCTTAAAGGTATTGTTGGGAGTGATGCCTTTTGAGTCGAGGTTCGATGCCGAAATCATCATGCCACCTTTCTCGCCCGACGTGGTTAATTGAATCGTGTTGGTCCAGTTCATGCCGTTGCGATAAAACTGCCGAATTCGATTCCGAACGGGTTGATAAGGTGCTGTAACGCCCCCAAATAACACTTGTGTTGCACCTGGCTGGAATCGCTCCCCCCAACTCCATACGCCCGAGGTGGGGTTGGGCGTGGTAGGCCGAACGCCGTTTTCGCCCTGTCCATAATCATACTGATAGTCCGTAAAGTCGAGTGGCTGCTCCACAGTGAGGTTGCTGTTAAACGCCACCCCAAGACCTGCGTTGCTGCCTTTGGTTTTGGTAGTAATCATAATCACCCCATCTTTGGCTCGTGAGCCGTACAGAGCCGCTGCCGTGGCTCCTTTCAGTACGGTCATCTGCTCAATATCGTCGGGGTTAATGCTGCTCAGACCATCGCCACCATCGGAGTTGTTGCTGGATCGGTTGCCTATTGATGCGTCCGAGCCATTGTTGCCTGAGTTGATGCTAAAGTTTGTATTGTCAATGGGTACGCCATTTACGACGATGAGCGGGCTATTTTGTCCCGAAAACGACGATTGACCGCGAATGCGAATTTTGCTCGTACCCGCTGGACCAGTACCAAGGCTTGAAATCTGCACTCCCGCCATTTTACCTTGCAGGGCGTTCATGAAGTTGGGCTGCCGGTTCACGTTGATTTGGTCGGGCGAGAGCGTAGCCGTGGCATAGCCCAGCGTCTTAGTTTCTTTCTTGATACCCAAGGCCGTTACTACCACTTCCTGCAGAGCTTCGGCACTTTCAGAGAGCGACACATTAATTTTAGACTGATTGCCTACGATAACATCTTTGCTGCCATAGCCAATGAAACTAAACACCAAAGTAGAATTTGATGGCACATTGAGGCTATAATTACCACTACCGTCGGTAGAAGTACCCGTGGTTGTGCCTTTTACCAACACCGAAACCCCCGCAAGCGGCTGCTTGGCATTGTCGGTAACGCTACCCGAAACGCGGGTTTGCGCCCAAACAGAAACTTGAAAGGCCAGCAGCGCAAACAACAGTACTGCCCTAAATCGAAATAGACATTTTCTCATTTTGTGAGGGAATTTGATTGAGTTAAATGTGAACTGATTGCAAAAAAAACACAGAATTATGCCAAAAACTTCTACGAATGGCCATTGTAGGATTTTGTAATATTTTTACATAAAATTGAACATATCTTTATTACCGTGAACACACCGTTGCGCAACGACCAATTTCTGCACCTCTGTGAATTAACGCACCTCAAAAACCAGACGGTTCAATTGGCGCGTTGGCCTGTACACAAAGCGGCGGGTTTGCGAATTTTGTGCATTACAGATGGCAAATTTGAGTGGAGCATTGAAGGCCAAAAGCATATTTTGTATCCCGACGATGTGCTGGTAATATGCCCGTGGCAAACGCTCGGCCACGAAGCAGGAACGCTCGAAATTGGGGCTTTTGAGTGGCTTACTATTTTGCCAGAGGTATTAGAAAAAGAAACAGATTTGAGGCTGGGAGCTTGGTCTAACTTATTGGAAGGCGACCAGAAAATAGCGGGCAAATTGCTGGCGGCTCCCGCAGTGTTGCCACAATTTAAACCCGTACACGACATTATCTTGAAAATAGAAAATGAAATAAAACGGGCGGAATTTGCTTTTCAGACGCGCGTCAATCAATTGATAGACGAACTTTTGGTGCTGATTGTGAGGCAATTGGGGCAACAACAAAACCAAAGACGCGATTTCTCGCAGGTGTTTCAAAAATTAGACCAGCTCTTGCGTGCCGACCTTGAACACCCTTGGACGGTGGAAGAAATGGCAACCATTGTGGGGTTTGGCAGTACGGCTTTTACCGAAAAAGTGAAGGCTTATTCGGGATTTTCGCCGCTCAACTACCTCATCAACATTCGCATATCGGAGGCCATCAAACAAATGAAAACCACCAAAAAAAGCCTAACCGACATTGCCTTGGAGATGGGCTTTTATTCGTCGCAACATTTTTCTTCTACTTTCAAAAAACTAACGGGCTACACGCCAGGCCAGTACAGGAAAACAAATATCAGATAACAGATAACAAATATCAGATAACAAATAGCATTAAGGCTTTTGTACCAAGTCAATCTATCCCATAAACCTGCGCTTTAGCGTGGGGTAAACAACTTTTACGGGCTTTAGCCCTGATTGAGTGCCTAACATTTTCGATTTATAAATGGCGTAGCGAACCTTCCCGAAATCACAAACTTCAAATCTCAAATTAATAAAAATGGATTGCATCATTACGGTAGATATTGGTACGGCAAATGTGAAGGTTTCGGCTTTTGATTTGGGGGGTAAGTTGCTCGGTCGTCGCAAGGGCAGTTATCCTACTTTTCACCCCCAGCCCGAACACAGTGAGCAAGACCCCGAGCAGGTTTTTTTGACGGTACTGTACGTACTAAAAAACTTGCTCAACGACGAAGTGCGAACCCACCGTTACCGCGTGGCTATGGTGGGTTTTACGGCTTCGATGCACAGCGTTTTACCCGTTAGTCGGCAAGGAGTACCGCTTGCCAACGCTGCTATTTGGGCCGACAACCGCGCTCACTACGAGGCCGCCGAGCTTAAAAAATCAACGCATGGGGCGGCTATTTACGAGGCCACTGGCACGCCCATTCACCCCATGTCGCCGCTCACGAAGATAGCTTGGTGGGCGCGACACGAGCCGCGCATTTTTGCCAAAACCTACAAATTTATTTCGATTAAAGAATACGTTTTATTTCAACTAACAGGCTCTTATTTAATAGATTACGGCATGGCTTCGGCTACGGGTTTGTTCAATATTCACCGTTTAGAATGGGAAACCCAAGCCCTTGATTTTGCAGGAATCGGTGCCAGTCAGTTGTCCGAACCGGTTTCGGTATTTCACCAGGTAACGTTACTCAAAAAAGAATACGCCCAAATGCTGGGTCTGCCCGCCAGCACCAAGCTCATGATGGGGGGCAGCGATGGTTGCTTGGCTACTTTTGGGGCGGGGGTTATTGAAGAAGGCGCGGCTACCATCACCATTGGGTCGAGTGGGGCGGTGCGGGTGGCTTCGCGGCAAATTTTGCAAGACAATCAGCAGCAATTTTTTAATTATCTGCTCACCGAAGGGCATTACGTGTCGGGCGGGCCTACCAACAGCGGGGGCGGGGCGTTTGAGTGGTTTGCGCAGCAGTTTGGCACTTCGTTGGCGCATTTAGATTACGAAGCCACCACCAACCAGCTCCTCAAAGAAGCCGAAAACACGCCCGCTGGGGCAGCAGGGTTGTTGTTTCTACCCTACATTTTGGGTGCGCGAGCCCCGCTTTGGAACGCCAATGCCCGTGGCGTTTATTTTGGGGTAAATATCAACCACCAACGGCGGCATTTTGCCCGCGCTACCGTAGAAGGCATTGTGTTTGAGGTATATAGCATTGGTAAGTTGCTCGAAAAACACCGCACCATTGACTCGGTTTACGTAAACGGTGCGTATGCTTCGCAGCCTTTTTGGGCGCAATTGCTGGCCGATGTTTTTGGCAAAACGGTTTCTACCAACGACAACCCCGACAGCGCGAGTTTGGGAACTGCCTTGCTTATGCTCACTAACATTGGCGTACACAGCAGCCTTTTGGAAGCAGCCAAAACGGTTAAATCGGGCCAAACGTACCGCCCAAATACTGTTACGCACAGCGAATACAAACTGCTTTTTGATTTATTCGAGCGGCTAAGTCGTCAATTGGCCGAACCTTTTGAAGCCATTGCCGCTTATCAAGAAAAATTAGCCAAGTGATGGTTTGCAAAAGCCTATTATGTTTTAACTCTAAGATTGTGCAAACCACAAGCAATCCAAAAGACATCAGCACGAAAATCAAGATTGTTGGTTCTTAATTCGTGTTTGAGGACATGTGGTTTAGTTGTATTGCATGCAAGTAAAAACAAAAAAGCAGCTACGAATGAACGTAACTGCTTTCGGAGTGGCGAACCACATTACTAAGAGCCCCCGGTCGGATTCAAACCAACGACCTACTGATTACAAGTCAGTTGCTCTATCAACTGAGCTACGGAGGCATTTTCTTTAAACTACAACGACTACTGATTACAAGCGGCGGGCGTTCCCGTCAGTCGCTCTATCAAGCGAATCGTCGCACCGTTGAGCTACGGAGGCATTTTCTTTTGCTATTTTTGATAAGACTTATATCTTAAACGCGGTGCAAAAGTACGACTTTAGCTTTTATTATACAAACTTTTGTAAAATATTTTTATCAAAATACTTTACACCGCTTGCTGAATTACCTTCAATTGGCGCTTCAAATCATCAAATTGGTTTTGGGCGTTGTCAATTTTACTTTGTACGTCAGCCCGCAATTTTTCCGAATTTTTGGAGCGGGCAAAAAACTCAATGTTGTTGCGCCACACCACAATATCGCCTTCGAGTTGCTGCATTTTACGGCGAATATCTCCTTCTTTACGCTGCAAGTTCTGGCCCGAATCGCCACCACTTTTCACCATTTCTACTTCGTTTTGAAGCAATACCTGGGCTTTTTCTTTGGGCGAGAGTTTGCCCAATGCGCCTACGTACGCATTGACCGCGTCCACGTAGCGTTTGTTGGTGGTTTGCATGTCTTTTTTAGGCACAAACCCCACTTTGTTCCATTGGTCTTTGTAAGTGTTGAGGTCGTTCAGATTTCCTTCGCCTGCTTGGGCGGCGGCTTCAATCTTGGCAACAATAGCCAATTTTTGGGCTAAATTTTCCTCAAATTCTTTCTCTACTTCACTATTTTTATTGCGTTTGCGGTCAAAATAACCATCACAAGCCTTCTTAAAACGCTGGAATATGGCTTCCTTTTGCTTTTCGGCTACTTGGCCAATCAGTTTCCACTGCTTTTGGAAATTAATAATCTTATCGGTACTCGTTCCCGAGTCATCGGCTGACTCCAGAATGGCTTCTACTTGCTCGCACAGCTCAATTTTCAATTTCAAGTTTTGCTCGCGCTTGGCTTCCAATTGCTTAAAAAACTCTCCTTTGTTGCTAAAAAATGTTTTGAGCGCTGCCCAAAATTTACGGCTCAATTCTTTGCCTTCTTCGCGGAGTATCTGGCCTTTGGCGTTTGTCCACTGGTCTTGCAAGGCCATTACTTCTTTGGTTTTGTCGTTCCATTCGTTGATACTTCCTGAACTAAACGACGTGAGCGGCACCAATGCCTCGTATATCTTAGACTTGACCTCGTAATTTTGAGTCAGCACCTGCTTTTGTTCTTCGGTTTGGGCGCGGCGGGCATTGTAAAGCACGTCTAAGGCTATTTTCATACGCTGCCAAAGCAGTTCTTGCTCGGCTTTGGGCGCAGGGCCTATGTGCTTGTAATCTTCAAAATACTGGTTGGCTTCTTCAATTAGTTTACGGCTGGGCACTTCGTCTTTCATCGACTCGGCCAGGGCTTCTACTTTGACTACCAACTCTGTTTTGAGCGTTAAGTTTTTCTTGCGGTCAAGTTCTTTTAATTCAAAATAAATGTTGCGATTGCTGTAATATCGGTCAATGAGCGCGTGGTAGGTAGCCCAAAGTGTGCCATTGTGCGGCGAGGCAATGTTGCCCGCAGCTTGCCATTCGTCTTGAATCTTTTTAAATTCTTGCCAACTTGTTCCTGGGTTGTTGGCGTTGCCTTCTTCGGTGTCTATCAACTCGCGCAGACGTGCCAATAGTTGGGTTTTTACCGTAAAATTGGTGTCCTTTTGCTTGTCGAGCGACTGAAAATACTGGCTACGCACTTCCCTGATTTGCCGAATGGCGGCTTCAAACTGAAGCGTGCTTTCGTCGTATTTGAACTCAAATCCTTCTTCTGATTCGTTTTCGGCCACAAACTTTTGCTTGGCTTCTTCTTTTTGGGCTTTTTTGATTTGCTCAAAAAGCGGCTTTATTTTCTTTACCACGTCGTCAACGCGCTTAAAGTCGGCCACTTTAGCGCCTGGTGCTTTGAGGATGCCTAATTGCTCTTCTGCCAATTTGACAAAGTCATCTTTTCCCAATTGACCGTAATCAACGGTGGCTTCGGTGGCTACTTCCAACTCTTCTAATGCGCTTTCGCTTTGTTGGGTCAGTTCTTCGTGTTCGGTCAATTCTGTTGATTCGTTATTCATCGTAAATGTGCTGGTCATTTCTTAGATTTGCAAAAATAATAAATCAATGCGGTATTTGACTATAAAACTAAATTTTCCCGTTACTGTTATTTCATTTACGTCATAAAACCATGAATAGAATAGTTGCCGACCTTCGGAAAGATTACACATTGAACGCCTTAGACAGCCAAGATGTTTTGGCAAGTCCCTTCGCCCAGTTTGGGGTTTGGTTTGAGGAGGCGCTGGTGTCGGGTATTTTAGAGCCTAATGCCATGATTCTGAGTACCATTACGACCCATCAACGCCCCAACGCACGGGTGGTGCTGCTCAAAGGATTTGACGAAACTGGGTTTGTTTTTTATACCAATTATGAAAGCCAAAAAGCGGCTGACATAGCGGCTCATTCGGTAGCGGCTTTGACTTTTTGGTGGGACAAACTCGAACGCCAAGTGAGAATAGAAGGCATGATAAAAAAAGTGAGCGAAGCAGAATCAAACGCTTATTTTGCGGTGCGTCCGCGCGGAAGTCAGATTGGGGCGTGGGTTTCGGCCCAAAGTAGCGTCATTGCCAACCGCGACTTGCTCTACCAAAAACAAGCAGAATTAGAAGCACAGTTTGAAGGACAAACCATCGAACGGCCACCTCACTGGGGCGGCTATCGGGTAGAACCCGACTCGATTGAGTTTTGGCAAGGCCAAAGCAGCCGCCTCCACGACCGCCTGCGCTACCGACTCGATGCCCAAAACAACTGGCTTATTGAGCGCCTTAGTCCTTGAAATGGGTCAGTAGGCATTGGTCAGTGGTCATTGGGTAACGAAACTACGCTCATCATCTATTATCTATTACCCATGTTACCAGAAAAGTTATATTACGAAATCAACGAGTTGGTTGCTCATTTTGGATTGGAAGCCTCCACGTTGCGCTACTGGGAAAAAGAATTTCCGATGCTCAAACCTGCCAAACGCAGCGGCGACCGCATTTATACGCCCGACGATGTGGCGTTGCTAACAGATATTATTGATTTGGTAAAAAACAAAAAATATACCCTCAAAGGGGCGCGGGTGCACCTCGAAACCCAGCACAGCCGACAGATTAAAATAAACCGTAGCCTGAGGCAGTTGGAAGAAATAAAAAACTATTTAACGCAACTGCGTGAACTGGTCGAGTAGCATTTTCAAAACCCAATATGCCATGCGTTTGCCCATTTATTTAGATTACAACGCCACCACGCCCGTTGATAAACGGGTGCTGGAAGCCATGCTGCCGTGGTTTAGTGAGCAGTTTGGCAACGCCGCCAGTCGCACGCACCTGTACGGCTGGACTGCCGAAGAAGCCGTTGCCAAAGCCCGCAAGCAAGTGGCCAGTTTGATTCATTGTCAATCAAAAGAAATTGTATTTACGAGCGGCGCTACCGAGTCTAACAACTTGGCTATCAAAGGGTTATTTGAGAAATATTACCCGCAAAAAAAACACATTGTTACGGTTCAGACGGAGCATACGGCCACGCTTGATGCGTGCCAACATTTGGAAAAATGGGGTGCAGCAGTTACGTATTTGCTTCCCCAGCCCGACGGCATTGTGTCGGCCCAGCAAGTAGCCGACGCGCTGCGCCCCGATACGCTGTTGGTATCGGTAATGCTGGCCAACAACGAAATTGGTGTGTTGCTACCGCTCCAACAAATAGCCAGATTGGCGCACCAAAAGGGCGTTTTTGTGCATACCGATGCCACCCAAGCCGTTGGAAAGATAGCCGTTGATGTGGCTGAGTTAGACGTTGATTTGCTGAGTTTTTCGGCGCACAAAATGTACGGACCCAAAGGTGTTGGGGCATTGTACGTGCGGGCGGGCGTGGGCATGATGCCTCAAATGGACGGCGGTGGCCACGAGCGCGGTCGTCGCTCTGGTACGCTCAATGTGCCTGGTATTGTGGGCTTGGGCGAGGCTTGTGCCGTGGCACAACGCGAACTACAAACCGAATATAAAAACTTAGAAAGCCTTCGCAATTACTTAGAAAACAGCATTTTAGCTCAAATTGCTGAGACTTTTGTAAACGGTAATCAGAACGTACGACTGCCGCACGTTACCAATATTTGTTTTGAGGGTTTAGACGGCGAAAACCTGCTTTTGGGCCTCAAAGACTTAGCCGTTTCTACGGGTTCGGCTTGTACGTCGGCATCGGTGTTGCCTTCGCACGTTTTGAAAGCCCTCCAACTTTCTGATGCCCAAGCCCACGCTTCTTTGCGTTTTAGTTTGGGGCGGTTTACAACGCTGTCAGAAATTGAATATGCCATTTCGCACTTGTTGGAAGTGGTAGAAAAAACCAAAAATAACCAAGTAGGATACGTTCCTAACGACTTTTTACAATAGCTCACTAATTTACAAACTACCGTTGATTTATCGTTTCGCTCGCGCATTGTGCCGTTTGGCTTTCCCTTTTTTTATCAACAAACGATTGGTAGAAGGCTTGCAAAATATCCCTGACGACCGCCCTATTTTGTTGGCGACAAACCATCCCAACTCATTTTTTGATGCTGTTTTGATTGGTGTTCACCTCCAACGGCCCATTTATACCCTCACCCGCGCCGATGTTTTTCGGAAACCCATGGTGGCCAAAATGCTTCGAGGTATTAAGCTCATTCCCGTTTTTAGGGCCTCAGAAGGTGGGCGCGAATACCTCAATAACAACGACCAAACCTTTGCGGAGTGCATGGCGGTTTTTCAACAAAACGGCATTGTGGTCATATTTGCCGAAGGTATTTGTTTGAATCAAACGGAGTTGCTGCCCCTCAAAAAAGGTGTAGTAAGGTTGGCGCAGCAAGCATGGGAAAACCCAAAAATTGGCGACAGACTATTGGTAGTACCTGGGGGACTGTGGTACAGTTCGTTTACTAAATCGAAAAAGAATGCGGCTTTGCGCATTGGCAAACCCATCGAAAAAAGCGAATCGGCGGTGCAAAATTTGATGCAACGCCTTACAGATGAGCTTATTGTTCTTACTGCTGCTCCCGCGCTTGGCTCAGGCAGCCGTTGGATTTTCAGGCTGGGGCAAATCGTCAATTTTCCAGTTGATGCGCTGTGTCAATATTACGCCCGAAAATTCACCGCCAAAACCGTTTTTTATGACTCCGTACGGTTTGGTTTTTTGATGGTAACCTTGCCTATTTATTGGATTTTGTTGCTGTTTTTGGCTATGTATTGCTGCTTGTAGCTCAGATTTTCAGCCCATCTGCACTTTTTCCTGCATATTTTTCAAGTACCAGTTCCAAGCACCGTAAGCTACGCAACTGCTTCCCAAAAACCACAACAGCATCAAAGGACTACTGAACGACCACTGCTTGGCTATCAAGCCGCCCGAAAGCGCAATGAGCATCAAAAACAGGCCAATACCCATAAACAAGGCCGTTCGGAGGGTATTTTGGTACGACTGCCGCAAGTCGTAGGCTCCGTAGGCTTTGTTTCTAAACTCAAACACAATGTCGTCGAGGGTGGCTTCTTGGAGCTGCGTTTCGGTCATGGCCAGTTCGTGCTGGTAGTTTTGACGCAGGTATTGAATGGCCTTGACGTTGGCTTCTTCCGAAATTTTTTCGAGGGCCAGTTCAAAATTATAGCCTTTCCAAAGGTAGATTTCCACTTCGCAGGCCAGGTGGTCGAGCAGTTCGCCCATCAGCGCGTCGTTAGAGCCATTGCCAATCAAGTGGCTGTGGAGGGTGGCAAGTTGTTGCGGTGTTAGCTTTTTCATGTTTTGTCAGATGGATAAATGAACAAAAATAAATGTGCCGATTGAACCGAATTTACGCCATAGAAAGTCCCTGTGATGGTACTGGCGCAAGCAAAATTCTCATTGCTTCCACAAAACGCTCAAACTCCGAGGCTTTTTGGTAGGCGGTTTCGGTGCCAATGGGCGTGAGCGAGTAGTATTTTCGCAAACGCCCATCGGCCTCTTCCGACTGCGTAACCAGCAGCCCTTCTTGCTCCAGCTTGTGCAACACAGGATACAACGCCCCAAAGGTGAGGGTTATTTCGCCGTTGGTACGTTCTTTTACATCTTGCGTAATTTCGTAGCCGTACATTCGACCGCGCTCGTGCAATAGTTTCAAAACGATGGTTTTGAGCGTACCGCGTAAAAATTCATTGCTACTTGATTCCATGATGGTATATTTGGTTTTGCAAGAACAAATATATAAGTTTTTGTTATATTAAAAAACAATTTTATCAAAAAAATATTACTCGTCCTCATTCATACTCGAAAACGAGTAGAGTGTGGTGTCTAATTTGAAAGTACCGTTGTTAAATTCTTTGATAAAACCCGCAATGACTTCGTCGGACAGGGGGGCTATGTTGAGGGCAACGTCCAAGCCCACGCCGTATTCAAAAGTAGGGTCTATTTCGAGGTATTCTTTCACTTTTACTTCCTCATCTTCTTCGTAAGCATCCATGAGCTCAGCGAGCATTTCTTCGGCTTCTTCTTCTATTTCGGGTTTGATGGCGTAGTTTGGCTCGCGTTCGTCAATGGCTTTGTATTCAGGAAATTGCTTTTGCACTTGCTCCACGGCTTTTTCATAAACTACGCTGCTGTGGTGCAAGCGCAACGAATAAATGACGGCATCGTAAATAACGGGTTCTCCTTTGTATTTACCCACAAACTGGACGTGTTTCAATTCGTCGTTTTCTACTTCTTCTTCGCCCTCTTCGTCGCCGCAATAAACAAACGACGCGCCCGTTTCTTTGCACTCTTGTCGGAGCATTTCAATCTCTTCGGGGTTGTAGCCTTCGTTTTTGTAAGTAGCCATGATAATTTTAAGAATTTAAAAGTTAGGGATTTGTTCTTTTTGCGTGGTGCAAAGGTAGTTTAAAATAACGCTACTGCCGCGTAGCCAATCATCACTACGCACAAAATAACTTTCATGACGATGCCGCCCAAAAACCCCAAAAATGACCCAAATGCGGCTTTTAGTGCTTTATCGGCGGGCATTTTGCCAATTATTTCGCCCACGAAAGCCCCCAAAAATGCGCCTAAAAAAATACCCAAAGCAGGAATAATCAAGAAACCTACCAACAGCCCCAACGTAGAACCCCAAGTGCCGTAATTGGTGCCGCCAAATTTTTTAATGCCCCAAATCGGGACGTAATAATCCAAAACCGTAATTACCACCGTAATAAATCCCAAAGTATAGAGTGTTGCAGAAGTAAATTGGGCGTATTTGCTAAAATGCAAACACAACAGCCCCACAAAGCTCAAAGGTGGTCCAGGAAGTGGCAGCACTGCCCCCGCCAAGCCCGCAACTAAGGCCACAATGCCCAGTATCAAAAGTAGAATATCCATCAGATGAGGTAAATTATTGAATTTTATCAGTTCGCCATCGTTTCATTCGTCCCGCGAAAACTTAAACCCCAGTACAATTTGGCTACAAAAAAAATATTGGTTCATTGGCGTTCGGTTTAAGTAATTTGGTATAAATAAACGACGTTTCAATTTTGTATAAAACTTTGATAATAAGCACTTTGCGATTCTATTGACTATCGACTATTGACCGTGGAGACTATTGACCGTGGACTACTTAAAAGGCTCAAAATGGAGTATCCAAAAGTGCATTGACGCTCAACTCAAAATCGGATAGGACGGGTGCGGCAGAGCAAATGTCGTTTTCGAGGCAGATTTTTACGTTTTGGCGAGAAGTATAGACATAAACCACTTTTTCTTCGGGTATGATGTTCCAAACCACTTTTACGCCCGCTTTGAAGTATTCGGCAATTTTCTTTTCTACTTGATTAATTTGGTCATTGTTAGAAATAATCTCAATCACAAATTCAGGAATTACATCATCGCCGTTGCGTGTTGCGGCTATTTGTTGTTTCGTAAAATAAGCTACGTCGGGGCGGCGCATCTGAATTCCGTTCAACATTACGTCTTGCTCGGCCACCAAAGTTCCTGTTTTCTGGTATCCTTTTTCCAAAAACAAATCAAGAAGAAAGTCGTAGATGTAAAGTTGTTCTTTTTTCATACCATTAAATTTTATCAGTTCGCCATCGTTCCATTCATATTTAAGGCCGTCATTTGGTTCCCAAGCCAAAAACTCCTCCAAGGTACGAGGCAACTGTGCGGCAACGGCGGTGGGTGAGGTCTGTGTCATGATTGTTCTGTTTTTTTTACAAATATAATCAAACGAGTTGGAGGAAAAACACTAATACTCTTCTAACGTTTTGCCGTGGGTTTGTTTCATTACAAATGTGAGCAGCGGCGGGGCGGTTTTAAAAAAAGACAAGGCCAATTCGGAGAGCCATTTGCGGCCAAAAAGTCGCTGCACGTTGCGCCCCACCCACAGCCGCGCCCCAAACTGCCACCGCCAAGCCTGGCTATATTGCGCTTCGAGTTCAACGCGCGACAAGTGCCCTTTTAAAAATTGATGCGTCAGTTGGGCAGCTATTTTACCACCGTGAATGGCCATGGCCATGCCGTTGCCGCAGAGCGGGGCAATGAGTCCAGCGGCATCGCCAATCATCAACATATGGTTTTCGACGGCGGTTTTGGGCGCAAACGAAAACTCGTTGATGACTTCTGGGCGCTCGTACAAAAACTCAGATTGGGTAAAAATACGCTTCAAATGCGGGTTTTGGTGCAGCACGGCGCGCTCCATTTCAGCAATGTTGCCGTGTTGGCGCAGGTTGTTGCGGGTGGTGAGGTAGCAAAGGCAATATTTATCAGCTTCGATGGCCGAAATACCGCAGTAGCCGTCCTCAAAGTTGTGGAGTGCAATCAAGTCGGTTGGGAAGTCGGCGGTTCTGATGTGGTATTTTACGCCCACGTACGGCGATTTTTGGCGCGTAAAATCGCGGTTGAGCGTTTTGTCTATTTTGGCCGCTTTGCCGTACGCACCCAGCACCATTTTAGCGGTTATTTTTGAAAAATCGGGGGTTGCCAATTCAAAAAAACCAGTTTCGTTTTGCGGTATAAACTGCACATCTTCCACGTTCTGGTTGAGCAAAAACTGCACGCCCGCCTGTTGCGCCAATTGGTACAACTCGAAGTCTAACACGTACCTACTGATGCCAAAACCACCCAAATCTAAGTTGGTTTGAAGTGTCCGACCGCTGGGCGAAGTAAACGCAAAGCGGGTGATGTTTTTAACGCCAAGTTGGACCAAATCAAGCCCCAAATGTTGCAAATAAGGCCGCACTTCGTTGGAAATATACTCGCCACACACGCGGTGAAAAGGATAGCTCTTGCGCTCTATCAGCACCACCGTCCAGCCCTGGCGTGCCAGCTCGATGCTACTCACCAAACCCGCCAAACCGCCCCCCACAATTGCTACGTCGTATATCATTTTTGAGTTTTGAGTTGTTGGGTTTTGAGTTGTTGGGGTTTGAGTTTTGAGTTGTTGGGTTTTTGAGTTTTTGAAATAATTCCCCCATTGCCCAGTGGCTAATGCCCAATTTTGAGTTGAAATAATCCCCCCATTGCCCACTAAGTAGGTGAACATATTTAATCGACATTTCTGATTTATGTAAAATGCTGATAATGACTATTTTGAATTGCTGTGGACAGTCGACTATTGACTGTGGACTACTTCACTAATCCCTATTTTTCACTGATTCAAAAAGTTTTTCAACTCAGTGGCATCGGCGGGTTTGAGGCGACCTGCCAGCACCAGCCGCAACTGACGGCGGCGCAGCGCACTCTGGTACAACTCTTGTTCTTCGGCAGTTTCTACAATTACGGGGGCTACTTCGATGGGTCGTCCGCTTTGGTCAACGGCCACAAACGTAAAAAACGCCGCGTGGGTTTTGAGCAACTCACCGCCCGCCGAGATATTTTGGGCCGATACTTTGATAGAAACTTCCATCGAAGAATTGAACGCCCGCGTTACTTTGGCTTCGATGGTAACGATGTCGCCCAGGTGAATGGCCTCGGCAAACGACACGTTATCAACCGAGGCCGTAACCACAATGCGGCTCGAATGTTTTTGAGCAGCAATGGCCGCGCAAATGTCCATCCAGTGCAACAAACGGCCTCCCATGAGGTTGTTGAGGGTGTTGGTGTCGTTGGGCAACACCATTTCGGTCATCGTAGTCAGCGACTCTTGGACGTGTTTGGATTTTGGCATAATTAGTGGGTCTGTAAAGTGCCACGAAGGTAGTGGTTACGCGCCAGATTTCATTTTTTCAGTCTTTCTATTTACAACAACAAAACGGCATAGGGTGCAATTGCGGCAGATTTCGTACCTTTGACCATCAAACGCAAGCCCAAAAAGAAATAAAATATGCTCATTCGTATTGTTCGTATGACGTTTGAAGCGGAGAAAACCGACGACTTCTTGGCCGTTTTCTCCGCCTCAAAAGCCATCATTCGCGCCATGCCAGGCTGCCAACACGTAGAACTCCTCCGCGACTTGGACCAGCCCAACGTGTTTGTTACGCACAGCCACTGGGACAACGCCGCCGACCTCAATGCCTATCGAAATTCTGCTTTTTTTAAAGAAACTTGGGCAAAAACCAAAGCACTTTTTGCCGACAAACCGCTCGCTTTCTCGGTCGAACGGGTGGGGTGATTTTGGCCAAATCAGATTGACTAAATGCCCACCCCAGAACCCACAAGAAATGCGTATTCTTGAATCCTGACGCATTTCTTGTTAGTTTTGCTGGCTCAAATCAACCTTCTTTTTCAAGTCATGCGTGTTCAATATCTGTTGCTGGGGCTACTTTGTGTGTTCGCTTTTGGTTTACGCATCATCAATATTGACCAACACGGCATTGCAGGCGACGAGAAAACCTCCTTCTTTGTGAGTCAGTTCATAGCCCTGGGGGGCGTAAACCAAGAGGATATTTTCAAGAAACCCAACAACCCATATTTTACGCCCCAAGAGTTTTGGAAGAAAAAAACAAAAGACGACTTTTACGTAGCCGAAGCACGCTCTGACAACGGCAGCTCGGCTTTATACGCGCTGACCTTGCACTATTGGACGGAGCTTTTTGGCGTGGACGATGGCACCTTGCGCGGCTTATCGGCTTTTTTTGGAGTGCTATTGGTGGCCTTGATCTACTTTTTTGTGCTGGATTATTTTCAATCAACCCACTTGGCTTTGGCCACGGCGGCTTTGGCGAGCGTTGAGCCGCTGTACGTAGGTTGGTCGCAGGTGGTGCGTACTTACTCCATGACTTTCTTTTTTTGTTTGTTGGCTACTTGGCTGTTTTTCAGGTTGTTAGAATTAGAAAAAAACAAACAAAAACCCACAGGCTTGTACGCGGTATATGGCGTTTGCGTCTTTGTCTGCCTCATGTTCCATTACTCGGTTTTTGTGCTTTTTGTGCTGCACGGCCTGCTCGTACTTTTATTTGTGCGGCAGTGGCGGGCTTGGGTAGGTTTGGGGTTGGCCATGGTTATTCCTGCGCTTGGAATGTGCTGGTGGCTGTTTTTTTCGGAAGGGGGCAAGTATGCGTTCAGGTTCATGGCCGACAGCGCCCGCGTATATAGTTTGATGGCCACCAAAGACCCGCAAATTGGCTACCTCGCTCCCACTGCTGCCTTTTCGGTGTTTGTGCAAATGCTGCCCGTGGTAGCCAACCACTACTTGCCTACCAACGGTTTTTTTGATGCGCTGTTGGGCAAAAAAAACCTCCTCATCGCTCTTTTTGGCACCGTTTCGAGCGTGGGAATTTACGCCTCGGTGTTGAACGAAAAAATAAAAAAAGGTGCAATTGCGGGTATTTTTTTGGTTGCCTTTCTGCTTTATTCCGAATCAAAACTCCAATTTACTGGGCTTAGTGTAGCGTTGGTACTGCTGTTGATGTTGGTACAAGATACTTTTCAGCAACGCGGCCAACTCAAACACAAGTATCTGTCTATGTGGATATTATCCATTTTTCCGTTGCTGTTTTTGGTTGCATTTGCCATTCAAGACGGCAACACCTTTCGGATTCAGCAAAAATATGCGGGCTATGGCATGGTTTTTTCGTTGATTTTGGTGGTGCTGGCCGTTCGCAAAATGTGGACGTACCCAAATTGGATAAAATACCCAATGACCTTACTCCTTATAATTCAGTTGGGCTTTGTTGGAAAAACCATTCAAAGCATTTGGGCCGACACCGCCCCGCGCTACTTGCTGTTTTCAACGCCGCGTTTGCCCAATCCTTACCGCGCGGTGGCGCAGCAAATTATCAAAAAATGCACCCCAACCGACACCATCGTTTATCCTTCTTATTTGGGAGAAGGGGTAATTTACGCCGTTGATGCCCCCCAATATTCGCTCAACGACGCGCAATTGGTCAATTTTTATCTCCCCCCAACTGCCCAATATTGGCAGCGCATCAACCCCGCCGAGTCCAACAAAATTTACCTCAAACGCGCCAACGGCACGCAAGAATTGCTTTTCGATTTTAAAGGCACAACCTACCGATACTGAGGTATTTTAATCAATAAAAAATGCCGAAGGCCAAGTACGGCGCGTCGAGTTTAAAAATGAAGCTCGGCACGCTGCGTTTGGCCTTCGACTTGTGGTACTGAATAAATCTGCACTAAATAGTAACCCATTTTTGGGCGCGGGCGCTTTCTACAATGCGCTCACACACAATGAGTTCGTGGTATCCTTCGGCAAAAGTAGGGTACGTGGGCGTGGCGGGTTTGCCGTGGCGAATGGCCGCATACACTTCTTTAAACAACTGCTTGGAAGTATCGGGAAAGCCTTCGTTGTGGCCACCTGGAAACGAAATCAACGAGCGGGCTTCGGCGTGTACCAGCGAGGGGTCGCGCATGAGGCTCTGGTTGTAGCCGTCGCGGCGGCCAATCCACATTTCGTTGGGCGTTTCTGAGCACCAATTATAGGTTTCTTTCGAGCCACTTATTTCGAGCGTAGCGCGGTTTTTGCGCCCCGCCGACACCTGGCTCACCGTGGCGCAGCCCGTTGCTCCGTTGTCAAAACGCAACAACACCGACGCAAAATCTTCGGTATTGATGGGTACTTCGGCGTAATCTTCGGCTTGCAGCATCTTGCCCGAATAGGTTTCGATGGGTTTGAGGGGCTTCAAACGGTTTTTGTGAACGGTGTTAAAATCGGCCATAACGGCCACAATTTTGCGGCCCGTAATGTACTCAATCATGTCTAACAAGTGCGAGCCAATGTCGGCAATGGCCCGCGAGTCGCCCGATTGCGCGGGTTCCAAACGCCAGTTGTAATCGGTTTGATAAAACAGCCAATCTTGCAAATAAGAGCCAATCACCGAATACAAGTCGCCCAGTTCGCCCTTTTCGCGCATGGTTTTCATTTGCCGCACCAGCGGATAATACCGCAAATTGAAGTGTACGGCGTTGATTAAACCCGATTTTTCGGCCAATTCTACAATTTCTTCGGCATCTTTGAGGCTCGTTGCCAGGGGTTTTTCGCACACCACGTGCTTGCCTGCGAGCAAGGCCGCCTTGGCCTGTTGGGCGTGCAGGTAGTTGGGCGTGCAAATGTGCACACACGCAATGCTGTCGTCTTTGAGCATGGCCTCGAAATTGTCGTAATACTTTTCGATGCCCAGTTGGGCGGCTTTGGTTTGGGCAATTTCGGCGTTAAAATCCGAGATACCAACCACTTCAACGTCGGTCAAACGGCGGAGGGCTTCGATGTGTGCGGGGCCAATAAAGCCCAATCCCGCAATGGCGGCTTTGGTTTTAGACATGGAGTTCGGTTTTGATTAGACACAAAAAAGTTGAATAAACAAAAGTAGAACAGAAGCCCAATTCTACCCGATTTAAGTTCGTAAAAATTCAATAAATTAGGTTTTAATAGGCCACCAAAAACAGTACATTTGGTCTTTTAAGTACTTACTCGTAATTGTTTGTAATTACAGCAATTCGTTGTAATTACTTGTTTATCAATTCATTACCACCAAATTACCCTTTGTTACAAATCAAAAATAATATAATGGCGGCGGCCAACCGCACGGGCGGCCCCGCGTCGCAGCGGCAAACCGCCTATTTCTGCCCAACTACTTATGACTTATTCCTGCGCAAAAAAATGACGGGTAAGGCTTTAATCAACAAACGCTTCATTTCAAAATACCTGCTGTGGGCGGTGTTGGTTGGGGTATTTGCCAAAACCGAAGCGCAAGACACCCTGCGCCCCACCACTACCACGGTGGGCGGGCAGTTTTTGCACGGTTTTATTATTGCGCACTCACCCGAACTCGTCCCCATTTCGCAAAGCCACCCGCAAGGCGTTGAGCTGAGCTTGGACTGGCTACGCACCAGCCAAACGGCTTGGCAGCGTTGCCATTGCTTTGCGCGGTCGGGGGTGTTGGTGCAATACGTTAATTTCAACAGCCCCGCCATACTCGGAAGCGCGTGGAGCGGTATGGCCTATTTTGAACCCATTTTGTTTGCCAAAAACCGCTTGGAGCTTTCGCTTCGCTCCGCCGCAGGCCTCAGCTACTTGACCCGCGTTTATGATGCCCAAACCAACCCCAAAAACACTTTTTTTAGCTCGCCCGTCAGCGCATTGCTATCGGTACAATTCAAAGCCCGTTTGAGGGTCAGCACGCATTTGGCACTAACAATGGCTGCCCAGTATGCCCACATTTCTAACGGCGGCCTGCGCCTGCCCAATCGCGGCATGAATTTCCCGATGGTAGCGGTGGGCGTAAATTATAACCGCACCCAGCCGCGTTTGCCCAGTACAAAAAACTTCGTATTGCCTCCTCCCAATCTGCACTGGCGCGTGCGAATGTTGGGGTACGTTACGGCCAAAGTATTGGAACAAAGCGGCGTTTATCCCCAACAAATACTGCCTCTTTATGGCGCACAAGTAGCTGCAATAAAGCCACTTACCCGCCTTTACGCAATACAAATGGGCATAGAGGCCAAACTACACGACGGCTTTGCCCGCGCCAGCCTTGCTCGCCAAAACCAAACCACCGACCACCGCGCCGCCGCCCTGCTACTTGGCCACGAGCTACAATTGGGGTATTTTCGGTTTGGGCAGCAGTTTGGGCTGTACGTTTACAACCCCTCTCCCACTGCCGTTGACAATATTTACCACCGACACAGCTTGTTGTGGCGCTCGCCCAAAGGCTGGCTGCTCGGCGTGTCGCTCCAAGCGCACCGCCAAGTTGCCGAGGCTTTCGACTTGCGCGTGGGCAAAGAATGGTAACTCATTTTGAATTGATAAAAAGATGACCCCGTAAAGTAATAAGTAGTTGGGCAGAAATAGGCGGTTGGCCGCCGCCATTATATTATTTTTGATTTGTAATAAAAGGTGATTTGGTAATAACAAATTGATAAACATCGGACCGCCGACGCGGATAATTACAAAAAATTACTGTAATTACAAACAATTACGAGCAACTACTTATTTACCCTTGTTTTATGGCAAAATATAGTCGTTGGGTTAAAAAAAACAGTATCATTGTGTAACATTTTTAACTTCAACAACATGAAAATTATCCTACGTATTTCTGGCTTGGTATGGGTTATTTTACTGCTTACGGTTTCGGTTTGGGCGCAATCGCGTTTAGACCAAAAACCAAAAAAAGAAGCGCCCAGCAAGCCCACCGAAGCCGACATAGACGGCCGCCGTGCGGGTGGTAGCAAAAAAAGTGCCGCGCTCTCTAACGTACTGACTGCCAAAGTAATACGCGACTCAACTGGCACGCCCATTTATGTTGAATACCGCCGCGCCATCAAGCAGTCGGTGCGGGGGCGCGCCCCCATGAGTGCCGCCGCCGTAGCTTACGTAGATGCCCTCAAACCATTGCTCAAACTCCGCAACCCCACCGAAGAATTGGAAGTACAAACCATTGAAGAAGACGAACTCAAACACACCCACGTGCGGTTGCAACAGCAGTTTAAGGGTTTGCCCGTGTACGGCGGCGAGTTGATTTTGCACGCACAAGACAACCAGTTTACTTCCCTCAACGGCTATCATTTTAAAACACCGCAACTCACCAACCTAACGCCCCGCATCAACGAGCAGCAGGCCGCTCAGTTGGCATTGGCCGATTTGGCCAAACAAACAGTGGTACGCACGCTGAATACAGCCGAACTAAAATTGCTCAAAAAGCAAATTTCGGAAGCCGAGTTGTTGATTTATTACCCCGAAAACACCCCCGAAGTAGCGCATTTGGCCTGGCGGCTGGTGGTAAGACCCAATTTTGTAGAACGTTGGAATTTTTTTATTGATGCCCAAACCAGTACCATACTTTTTAAATCTAACCACACCTGCGCCCTCGACGGCCCAGCTCGCGCCACGGGCCGCGACCTCAACAACGCCACGCAAACCGTCAATACTTACCAAAAAGGGAGTGCGTTTTATTTGGTAGATGCCAGCCGCGCCATGTTCAACGCCCGCACCTCCAACATGCCCGACGACCCCAAAGGCGCTATTTGGACGGTAGATGCCCGCAACTCCAAAGCCGACGACATCACCATTTGGCAGTTTGCCTCCAACAACAACACCTGGACACCAAACGCCATCTCGGCCCACGCCAACGCGGGGCTGGCTTTTGAGTATTTTGCCAATAAATTTAAACGCAACTCGCTCGACGGAAAAGGCGGCAATATTATTTCGGTCGTAAACGTGCGCGACGAAGACGGCACAGAAATGGACAACGCCTTCTGGAACGGCGAAGTAATGGCCTACGGCAACGGCGCCACTGATTTTACGCCGCTGGCAGGCTCACTCGATGTAGCTGGCCACGAAATGACCCACGGCGTAATCGAAAACACCGCCCGCTTAGAATACAACGCCCAGTCGGGGGCGCTCAATGAATCGTTTGCCGACGTGTTTGGCGTGTTGATTGAACGTAAAAACTGGACCATAGGCGAGACCGTTACCAAACGCAGCGCCTTTCCGTCGGGTGCACTGCGCGACATGGCCAACCCCAACCAGGGTGGCCCCAAAGACCCTGGCTACCAACCCAAAACCATGACGCAATACGTTAATACCAAACAAGACAACGGCGGCGTGCACATCAACAGCGGCATTCCCAATTACGCTTTTTACTTGTTTGCCTCCAACTCTTCCGTGGGTTTGGACAAAGCCGAGCGCGTTTATTACCGCGCCATGACCACCTACCTCACGCGCTTTTCCAAATTTATTGACCTCCGCGTGGCCATTGTCAAAGCCACCACCGACTTGTTTGGGGCCAATTCTAACGAAGTACGAATTGCCCAAACCGCCTTTGACCAAGTGGGTATTACCGACGGCATGAGCAACAATCCCGCCCCAAAAACCCCTTCTACCATTCCAACCAATACGGGTACTGACTTTGTGCTGCTTTACGGAACTGACAAAAAACTGTACAGCACACCCACCACAGCTGTCAATTTAACCGTCAAGTCGTCGCGCAATATTGTGAACCGACCCAGCGTAACCGACGACGGCAGGCTTGTCTATTTTGTAACCGACGACAAGCGCATCAGAGCGGTAAGTTTGGTGGGCAATCCCGACGAAACGGTGGTGTCGGACGAAACAAAATGGAACAAAGTAGCCATCTCGCGCGACGGCAAGAAAATGGCCGCCCTCACCGACAAAGCCGACAAAACGATTTTTGTGTATAGTTTTGATTTAAGAAAATGGACTTCGTTTAAACTCTACAACCCCACCTACACCAACGGCGTAAGCACGGGCGACGTGCAATATGCCGACGGCCTCGAATGGGACCCTTCGGGCGAATACTTGGTGTATGATGCCTTCAATACCGTCAAAACCTCGACGGGCAAAGCCCTCAACTACTGGGACGTGGGGTTTATCAAAGTGTGGAATACCGTGGACAATAACTTTGGCGACGGCGATATTCAGAAATTATTCAGCGATTTGTCGGAGGGCGAGAATGTGGGCAATCCTACTTTTACCAAAAACTCCACCGCCGTTTTGGCCTTCGATTATTTTTACGAACCCGACGGTGAATATGCCGTACTGGGACTGGACATGGAAAAAAATGACCTCAAAACAATTGCCGAAAACAACACTTTTGGCACGCCAGACTACTCGCGCTTGGACGACCGCGTGGTATTTACTACCAAAAATGGCACGGCCAATCGGGTGTCGGTTATTGGCCTCAATGCCGACAAAATTACGGGCAGAGGCTCGCCCACGGCTTTTGTAAACAACGCCACTTGGCCGCTGTGGGTGTCGCAAGGTACGCGGGCTTTGCCCAGCATCAACTTTGCGGCCATCGGCGACAGGCTCGAAAATGCCGCGCCATTTGCCCTCAATGCCACCGCCTCCTCGGGCGACAAAGTACTGTTTAAGGTTGTTTCGGGCAACGCCACCGTCAGCGGCAACGTGCTGACAATCAAAGGCTCAGGCCCCATTACGGTACGCGCCTACACCGACTCCGAGCGTCCGTTTTTTCCAGTAGCCATTGCCGACCGCACCTTCCAAGTTATTCCAATTTTGAGCGTCAATCCTGTTTTAGCTGCCCAAATTCAGGTGTTTCCCAACCCCGTACGCGACGATTTGCAAGTAGAATTGCCCGCCAATCTCGCCGCCAACGACGTACAAATCACCGATTTAACTGGCCGAAAAGTGCGGAGTATGGTACCGATTCGCCAACAAACCCAGCTGCAATTTGACGTGCGAAACCTCCAAACGGGCGTGTATTTTTTGATTATTCAAACCCCACAAGGCATAGTGCGCCGCAAGTTGATAAAAGAGTAGTGGGCGGCGTATGTAAATGATAGGCTGTTAAAACTTCCCTCTATTTTTGTTTGATTCTGGATGCTTTTAAGTCAGAAATTTTGACACTTTCTAATGCCTTTTTTATTTTTTCTTGGGCAATTTCTTGGTTACGTTTCAAATCCAACAAAAGATGAATTGACGAAAGCAAAAAAATACACAAAGCATATTTGAACGAAAATAACGACCTCACGGCCAATCAATTTCCCGTTTCGATTCAAACATTGGCCAATTTGATTCAGTTGGTAGAGCAAAATAAAGTGAGTAATTCGACGGCAACGCAGAAAATTTTGCCGCTTTTGTTGCAAGACTCCACGCAAAGCCCGCTCGAACTGGCACAAAAAAACAACTGGCTACAAAACAGCGACGCGGGGACATTGGAACAAATAATAGACCAAGTGCTGGCGGCCATGCCCGACAAAGTGAAGGAGTACCAAAAAGGTAAAAAAGGACTAATGGGGCTTTTTGTGGGCGAAATCATGAAGCAATCTAAGGGCAGTACCGACCCAAAAATGGTCAATCAATTGCTGGCGCAGAAGTTGGGTTGATGAAACAGTTTTGTGAACCCTAATGCAGGAAATGAAAAATTCGCACCAGCAGTGCGACAATTGAGTTGGACACACCATAGGCTTGCTGTGTAACCAAATTTTGCTCACCCACAAGTGGAACGCACAGACTGATTAATCTGATTAAAAATGTAACTTTGACCGATATAGAAATTAGATGACAAAAGAGCAACAAATAGAAGATAGTTTAATTGTCAAATTGACTGACCTGAAATACACGCACAGGTCAGACATTAGGGACAAGGCTTCGCTTGAAAAGAATTTCCGCGAAAAGTTTCAAGCTCTCAATCGGGTGAACTTAACTGATTCCGAATTTGCAAGACTTCAAGACGAGATTATCAACTCTGACGTTTTTGCTTCCTCTAAACGCTTACGAGCAATCAACACCTTTACCCGTGAGGATGGAACACCTTTGCATTATACTTTGGTAAACATCAAAGACTGGTGCAAGAATGAATTTGAAGTAATCAATCAATTACGAATCAACACCAGCAATAGCCACCACCATTACGATGTGATTTTGCTCATTAACGGTATTCCTATTGTTCAAATTGAATTGAAAAGTTTGGAGGTTAATCCACGGAAAGCCATACAGCAAATTGTGGATTACAAAAGCGACCCAGGCAATGGCTACACCAATTCACTGCTTTGCTTTATGCAGTTGTTTATTGTGAGCAACCGTTCAAACACCTATTATTTTGCTAATAACAACAGTACTCATTTCAGTTTTAATGCTGACGAGCAATTTTTGCCTATCTATCAATTTGCCAATGAGGACAATAGAAAAATCACGCACTTAGATGACTTCTCAGAGAAGTTTTTGAGCAAGTGTACGCTAAGCCAACTAATCAGCAAATACATGGTACTGGTGGCAAGCGAACAAAAATTGTTGGTCATGCGGCCGTATCAGATTTATGCGGTAAAGGCCATTGTAAATTCTATTCAAGAACACAAAGGCAATGGCTACATTTGGCACACCACAGGAAGCGGAAAAACGCTGACTTCATTCAAAGCATCTACCCTACTCAAAGACAATCCAAATATTGAAAAATGTTTGTTTGTAGTTGACCGAAAAGATTTGGACAGACAAACCCGTGAGGAGTTCAACAAGTTTCAGGAAGGTTGTGTGGAAGAAAACACCAACACCGAATCACTGGTAAAACGAATGCTTTCTGAAGATTATGCTAACAAAGTAATCGTTACAACCATTCAAAAACTTGGACTGGCGTTAGACCCGAACAACAAAAACAATTACAAAGAAAGGCTACAACCTTTAAGCAATAAACGCATCGTTTTCATTTTTGACGAGTGCCACCGTTCGCAGTTTGGCGAAAACCACAAAGCCATCAAAGCGTTTTTTCCGAATGCACAGCTATTTGGATTTACAGGCACACCCATTTTTGAAGATAATGCCACTTACAAACAAATTGATGGAACAGTTGGCTCTTTTGTAACAACAAAGGATATTTTCCAAAATCCGCTACACAACTACACCATAACCCATGCCATAGAAGATAGAAACGTTTTGCGTTTTCATATTGACTATTTCAAGCCCGAAAAAAATATAACCGTTGGTAGCACAGACCATAAAAAGGCAGTTGTAAACGCTATTCTGAAAAAACATGATGCAGCTACACATAGCAAACGCTTTAACGCGCTGCTTGCCACAGCTTCAATCAATGATGCTATTGAATACTACGAACTATTAAAAGCCATCCAAGCAACCAAAATAAAGGAAAATGAAAATTTTGTTCCGTTAAATATTGCTTGTGTATTTTCTCCACCTGCCGAAGGAAATAAAGATGTTCAGCAGTTGCAGGAAGATTTACAACAAGAAAAAGCCGACAACAAAGTTGAACCTGAAAAGAAGAAAAAAGCCCTTGATGGCATTATCAACGATTACAATAAACAATATGGCTCAAACCATAAAATCACCGAGTTTGACTTGTATTACCAAGATGTTCAGCAACGCATAAAATTTCAGAAGTTTAGCAATGCCGACTATCCGCGCAAGCATAAAATTGATTTGGTGATTGTGGTAGATATGTTGCTCACTGGCTTTGACAGCAAATACCTGAACACGTTGTATGTGGACAAAAACCTGAAATTCCACGGTTTGATTCAGGCATTTAGCCGAACCAACCGTATTTTGAATGGCATCAAACCTTACGGCAATATTCTTGATTTTCGCCAACAGCAAGACGAAGTGGACAATGCTATTGCTTTGTTTAGCGGTGAAGATACCAGCCGTGCCAAAGAAATTTGGTTGGTTGACCCTGCTCCCAAAGTAATTGAGCAATACCATGAGGCAGTGAAAGCCATGGAAAAGTGGATGGAAGCTAAAAACATGGTAGCAGAACCGCAAGAAGTGTATAACATCAAAGGCGATGCTGCCCGAGTTGAGTTTATCAACAGGTTTAAAGAGGTGCAACGCCTCAAAACACAGCTTGACCAATACACCGACCTGAACGAAGAACAGAAAGCAACAATTGATGTGCTGATGCCCGAAGATCAATTGCGTTCGTTCCGTAGTTCGTATTTAGAAATAGCCAAGCAACTCAAAGAAGTGCAGCAAAAAGAAGGCGACAAAGCTCCCGAAAACATTCAGCAATTGGATTTTGAATTTATTTTGTTTGCTTCTGCGGTGGTGGACTATGACTACATCATGAACCTGATTGCCAAATACACACAAGGCACCACCAAAAAGCAGAAACTAACCCGCGAGCAGTTGATTGGTGTGTTGAGCAGTAGTGCCAACCTAATGGAAGAACGCGATGATATCATTGACTATATCAACACGCTGGAAGTAGGCAAAGCACTCAACGAGCGTGAAATAAAAGACGGCTACCAAAAATTTAAGGAAGAAAAAAGTGCCAAAAAATTGGCCGAAATAGCCCAAAATAATGGTTTGGAGTATGCCGCATTGCAACAATTTACCGAAAACATCATTGGCCGAAAGATTTTTGATGCCGACAAATTGAGCGAACTCTTTGAGCCTTTGGACTTAGGCTGGAAAGAACGCACCAAACGAGAATTGGCATTGATGGAAGAATTAATACCTCTATTAAAAAAACAAGCCGAAGGACGAGAAATATCAGGACTGAAAGCGTATGAGTAAATTATTATCGGGGCTAACGCCCCAATATGTTCGTAGAAATGAAGAAATAAGGGGCGTAGCCCCAAAATCTTCGTAGAAACGAAGAAATAAACCAAACCAAGGGGCGTTAGCCCCGACATCAAGACCAATCATGGCAAATACCTATACACAGAGGATATTTCAGGGCTAAGGCCCCTTCGGGATGGTGCAAATACATTTTGCTACGAAGATTGTGGGGCTACGCCCTTTTTAAATATTACGAAACAAATGAATAAGAACAACGAAAATAAATTAGTGCCGAGGCTGAGATTTCCTGAATTTTGGAATGATAGGGAATGGAGTGGGAAATCATTTAGCCAATTGTTTGAATTTGGAAACGGTAAAGACTATAAACACCTCTTGAGTGGAGATATTCCTGTGTATGGAACTGGCGGAAAAATGCTTTTAGTGAACGATTATTTATATGATGGGGAAAGTGTTTGTATAGGAAGAAAAGGCACAATAGATAAACCCCTCTATTTAACTGGAAAGTTTTGGACTGTTGACACACTGTTTTACACACATTCATTTGTGAATTGTATTCCAAAATTTATACACTATGTTTTTCAAAATATAAATTGGTACGACTACAATGAAGCTGGTGGAGTTCCAAGTCTATCAAAAACAACAATTAGAAAAATTCGAGTTTTAATTCCACCATCAATTAAAGAACAACAAAAAATCGCTGCTTGCCTTTCTTCCTTAGATGAAGTCATCACAGCCGAGAACCAAAAGCTGACAGTGCTAAAAGAACATAAAAAAGGCTTACTACAAAATCTTTTCCCACAAGAAGGCGAAACCCTTCCTAAATTTCGGTTTAAAGAGTTTGAGGATAGCGGGGAATGGGTGGAGAAGAGTTTTGAAGAAATCTGTGATGTTAATCCATCTTCTAATCAATTACCTTTTGAATTTGTATATATTGATTTAGAGTCCGTGGATAATGGAATTTTAAAAAAAGTAAATAAAATTACATTGGAAGGTGCACCAAGCAGAGCTCAACGGCTTTTAAAAAAAAATGATGTAATTTATCAAATGGTGAGACCATACCAAATGAATAATTATTTCTTTCAAGCAGAAAGTGAAATCAAATATGTTGCATCAACTGGTTATGCTCAATTAAGAGCTTTTGAATCAAGTGAATTTCTATTTCAGTTAATCCACACACAATACTTTGTTGACAAAGTGCTAACAAGATGCACAGGTTCAAACTACCCTGCAATTAATTCAAGTGATTTGAAATTAATTGAATTGCAAATTCCAAAAAATCCAAAAGAACAACAAAAAATTGCCGAAACACTTTCTTCAGTTGACGATTTAATTAACGCCCAAAATCAAAAAATTGAAGCATTGCAATTGCACAAAAAAGGCTTATTACAAGGTTTGTTTCCGACAATAAATAACGAAGCATGAGCGCCATTATAAAATTCAATAACCTTGCAGATATTGCCACACACTTCCGAAAGGACTTAACAGGCGACAATCGTAAAGAGAAAGATTTGGTGCTTTTCTTTGCGCACAACGGTACAGGAAAAACAAGGCTTTCGATGGAATTTAAGCAACTTGGGAAAGAATTTGATGCCGACGGCAGCGTAATTGCAAGAGATACGCTTTATTTCAATGCTTTTACCGAAGACTTGTTTTCTTGGCACAACGACTTAGAAAATGACACAGAACGATTTCTAAAACTCAACACCAATTCGGCATTTTTTGACGGACTCCGTGAGTTAGAGTTAGATGCCAAGATTAGGTCATTTTTTCACAATTATGTCAATTTGCAATTCAATATAGACTACGAAAATGGTATTGTAAGATTTGCAAGAAGCATTATTGTTGACGATGCAGAGCAAACCATCGAGAATATTAAGATTTCAAGAGGTGAAGAAACCTTGTTTATATGGTGCTTTTTCCTTGCCATTTGTCAGTTAGCCATAGACCAAGACCCCGCATACGATTGGGTAAAATACGTTTACATTGACGACCCCATTTCGTCATTAGACGAAAACAACGTCATTGCCATTGCCTGCGATTTAGCCAACCTGCTCACCACAGAGGGTAGCCCAATAAAAACGGTAATTTCTACCCACCATAGCCTATTCTTTAACGTACTTTTCAATGAATTTGGCAGAAAGGTAAAAAACAAACGCTACTTTTTGCATTTCAAAGACCCAACCGAATACTCTTTACAAGATACCAACGACACACCTTTTTTTCATCATATAGCAACGCTCAGCGAGTTAAAGCAAGTTGTTGAGTCTAATAGAATTTACACTTTCCATTTCAATGCTTTGAGGAGTGTTTTAGAAAAAACCGCCACTTTTTTTGGCTATGACAAAATTGACAACTGTATTCATGGCTTAGAAGATGAAGTTCTTTTTGAAAGAGCCTTACAATTATTCAGCCATGGAAAATATTCAATTTTCGACCCCGTAGAAATGGGAGATGATAATAAGCAACTATTCGGACGAATTTTAAACGGATTCGTTACAAAATATGAATTCCATTTTCCAGAAATCTTTAACGAATCAAATCCAGCAGCAACAACATGACATCCTACGAAGATAATGGGGCTGCGCCCCTTTTTCGAAGAATGCAAAGGGGCGTTAGCCCTAAAACCTTCGTAGAAAAAACGTTAATAACAACAAGGGGCGTTAACCCCAACAACAGAAACGATAAAAATCAAAAAGGGCGTTAGCCCTAAAACCTTCGTAGGAAAAACGTTAATAACAACAAGGGGCATTAACCCCAACAACAGAAACGATAAAAATCAAAAAGGGCGTTAGCCCTACAATCTTCGTAGAATTACAAACAACACAACCAGTAAAGGGGCGTAGCCCTGATATCATAATCAACAATGGCAAATACCTACACCCAATTATACATCCAATTTGTTTTTTCGGTCAAAGGCAGGGAAAATCTTATCAAAGAACCGTTCCGTGATGAGCTGGAAAAAATAATGTGTGGTATTGTAACCAACCATAAATGTAAAACCTATGCCATCTATTGCAATCCAGACCACACCCATCTGTTTGTAGGTATGCACCCCACCGTTGCTCCCTCAAAACTGATGGAGCAGGTAAAATCAGGTTCATCAAAATGGCTGAATGATAAAAAATACATACCAGGAAAATTCTCGTGGCAAGATGGTTATGGTGCTTTTACCTATTCCAAATCGCATATTGATAACGTGGTAAAATATGTTTTAAACCAACCCGAACACCACAGAAAACAATCGTTCAGAGAAGAATATCTTTTGCTTTTGCAAAAATTCGAAATTGATTACAACGAAAAATACCTATTTGAATATTATGAATAAAAAAGATTTTAGGACTAACGTCCCTCCTAACTTACGCAATTTATTTTTCTACGAAGAAAGCAGGGTTAAGACCCCTTTTCTTTATAAACAACAGAAAAACGGGGCGTTAGCCCTAAAAACCTTCGTAGCATTGACAATAAAATTAAAAAATGAAGGGGCGTAGCCCTGATATCAAAAATCACAAAAGATAAGATGACACCCACCGACCAAACCCAATTAGGCAACACCCTCTGGAAAATCGCCGATGAGCTGCGAGGAGCCATGAACGCCGACCAGTTCCGTGACTACATGCTTTCATTTTTGTTTTTGCGTTATTTAAGCGACAATTACGAAGCAGCAGCAAAGAAAGAACTCGGAAAGGATTATCCGACAACTCCCTCTCCTTCGGGGAGGGCTGGGGAGGGGCTTACACCACTTTCCGTTTGGTACGAACAAAATTCAGCCGATGTAGCAGAGTTTGAAAAACAAATGAGAAGAAAAGTTCACTACGTTATTGAGCCCTCTCATTTATGGAACAGCATTGCAGAAATGGCTAAAACCCAAAGCAAAGATTTGCTTATCACGTTGCAAGAAGGTTTTAAATATATAGAGAACGAATCCTTTGAAAGCACCTTTCAGGGTTTGTTTTCCGAAATCAATTTAGATTCCGATAAACTTGGAAAGAACTACGAAGAACGCAATAAAAAACTCTGTAACATCATTCAGAAAATTGCAGAAGGTATCAATAGCTTCGATAAAAACATTGACTATTTAGGTGATGCTTACGAATATCTGATTGGAAAATTTGCAGCAGGTTCAGGACAAAAAGCAGGTGAATTTTATACGCCACAACGCATTTCAGATATTCTTTCTGCCATTGTAACGCTTGATAGCCAAGACCCAAGTTCAGGTGAAAAGAAAAAAATTGAACGAGTGCTGGACTTTACCTGTGGTTCAGGTTCGCTGTTGCTGAACGTCCGCAAAAAAATGACAGATGCAGGTGGAACAATCGGCAAAATTTTCGGGCAAGAAAAAAACATAACTACTTACAACTTAGCTCGAATGAACATGCTATTGCATGGAGTTAAGGATACGGAATTTTCAATTCACCACGGAGATACTTTAGTCAATGACTGGGAGGTATTAAATGAAATAAATCCTTCAAAGAAATTAGAATTTGATGCCATTGTAGCCAATCCGCCTTTTAGCTACCGTTGGGAACCATCGGAAGAAATGGGGCAAGACTTCCGTTTCAAAAGTTATGGTCTTGCTCCAAAGTCGGCAGCAGACTTTGCTTTTCTCTTACACGGTTTTCACTTTTTGAGTAAAGAGGGAACAATGGCAATCATCTTGCCGCACGGTGTTTTGTTCAGAAGTGGTTCAGAAGAACGCATCAGAAGAAAATTGTTAGAAGATGGTAACATTGACACCGTGATTGGACTGCCAGCCAACCTGTTTTTTTCGACAGGCATCCCCGTTAGTATTTTGGTTTTAAAGAAGTGTAAAAAGTTTGATGATGTTTTGTTTATCAATGCCGTTGACCACTTTGAAAAAGGCAAACGACAAAACAACTTATTGCCCGAAAACATTGATAAGATAATTGAAACTTACAGAGACCGAAAAGAGGAAATTCGTTACTCCCGTAGAGTATCAATGGACGAAATAGAAAAGAACGAATACAACCTGAATATTTCACGTTATATAAGCACATCGTTGGATGAAGAAATAATTGACTTGAAAGAGGTAAACAAAAAACTCGTTGATATTGATAAAGACATTAACAAAGCAAGAGAGACTCATAATACATTTTTGAAGGAATTGGGGTTGCCACCGATATAAACAAATGAAAAATCCAACGCTATTTGCAAGCACATTGCCAAGCCGCACAAGCCAACGCTACAGCCGAAGACGTGTCTGTCCAACCGCTCAACAAAAACGATAGTCCTATTTCCGTAAAAATGCCGTTTAACAATCCAAGCCTCAAACTATAGTTTTACGCACAAAATAAGCGATTTTAGTGCCATAGTACCACCTTAAAATCGCTTGCATTGTGAAAATCATTTAAAATTCTACTACTTTTAAATTTTCAAATCTAAATTCATCTCATGGAAATTCTGGTACACGCTCATTCTGGTTTACGCTACGTAGTTTTAGGGCTCCTGTTGGGGGCCATCGCTATTGCATTCTCTAAAAAAGACGCAGGCACGTCAAAAATTTATCTATTTGCCATGGTTTCCACCCACGTGCAATTGTTGCTGGGTTTAGCACTTTACACTTGGAGTCCAAAAGTAAATTTTAGCATGATGAAAGACGCTTTTTATCGTTTTTACAACGTCGAGCACCTCACAGGCATGATTATCGCCATTGTTTTGATAACCATTGGCTACTCGAAAGCCAAGCGCATGAACACCGCCAAACGCCACAAAACGGTGCTGCTGTTTTATTCGTTGGGTTTGCTCATTATTTTGGCTTCTATTCCGTGGCCTTTCCGCGCCAATTTGGGCGGTTCTTGGTTCTGAAAATCGTTTTGCAATCAATTTCTTCATTCCCAATTAACCTAACCTAACCTAACCTAACCTAACCTATCCTATCCTCTACCTCAATGAGTCCATCTAAAAACTACACGGGTCCGCTAATTATCGTCGGTATTTTATTTTTTTGCTTTGGTTTTGTAACGTGGGTCAATGGCACGCTCATCGCATTTTTCAAATCGTCGCTCAGCCTGACCAATACGCAGTCGCTGCTGGTAACGTTTGCCTTTTTCATTTCTTATTTCGTGATGGCCATTCCGTCGTCTTGGGTGTTGAAAAAAACAGGTTTCAAAAACGGAATGTCGTTGGGGCTGTTTGCCATGGCCATTGGCGCTATGTTGTTTGTGCCAGCCGCCAACACGCAGTCTTACGAGCTGTTTTTGTTGGGACTTTTTATAATAGGAACTGGCCTGGCGCTGCTCCAAACGGCCTCCAATCCTTACGCCACCATCTTAGGCCCGCGCGAAAGTGCCGCTCAACGCATCAGTATTTTGGGCGTGGCCAACAAAACAGCGGGCATCATTGCGCAGTACGTTTTTGGGGCTATTTTGTTGGGTTCGTCGGCAACGGTTGACCCTAACCCGCTGCAAAAAGTGGTTGTGCCTTACATCGTCATCAGCGTAGTTTTGGTCATTTTGGGGGTGTTAATTCGTTTTTCGACACTTCCCGAAGTAAGCGAAGAAGAAGAAGGCGCACCCACCGATTTGAACAGCAACCGAAGCAGCGTTTGGCAGTTCCCCAGTTTGGTATTGGGGGTTTTGGCTTTGTTTTTTTACGTAGGTGCGGAGGTTATCGCAGGCGACACCATCATCAACTATGGCGTGTCTAAAGGATTCGACATTGAAGAAGCCAAACTCTTTGGCACCTATACGCTTTACGCCATGCTGGCGGGCTACATAGCAGGTATTGTGTTCATTCCCAAAATGTTATCTCAGCAAACTGCCCTGCGCTTTTCGGCCATTTCGGGCATTGTTTTTACTGCTGCTGCCGTCTTGACCGACGGTTTTGCGTCGGTTTTGTGCGTGGCACTGCTGGGTTTGTCCAATGCACTGGTTTGGCCTGCGGTTTGGCCTTTGGCTTTAAATGGTTTGGGCAAGTTTACCAAAATTGGCTCGGCTATGCTCATTATGGCCATTGCGGGTGGGGCTGTTTTGCCGCTCATTTACGGCAGTTTGGCCGATGCTTTCAATACCCAACAAGCCTATTGGTTTATGGCAGTTTGTTATTTGTACATTTTATACTACGCCCTGTCTGGCCACAAAAAAACAAGTTGGTAACAGCATGAGAATATCCACTCCTGGCCGCATTTGTTTGTTTGGCGAACACCAAGACTATTTAGGACTTCCCGTGGTAGCAGCGGCCATTTCGCGGCGCATTGGCATAGAAAGCAAAGCGCGGAACGACCAAAAAATCGTGATTGACCAGCCCGACATTGGGCATACCGAAACCTTTGAACTGTCGGAAACTTGGCCTTACAACAAAAAGCGCGATTATTTTAGAAGTACCATCAACGTACTCAAAAAACGTGGCTTTGTGTTTAGCCAGGGCATTGAGTGCCGCGTCAGTGGCAATATTCCCATCAATTCTGGCACTTCGAGTTCGTCGGCGTTGGTCGTAACTTGGGTGCATACCCTCATCAAGTGGTGCGACAACCCGCGCGAGGTGTCGGCCAAAGAAATGGGCGAAATAGCCAACGAAGCCGAAGTACTGGAATTTGGCGAGCCAGGCGGCATGATGGACCACTACTCTACGGCCTGTGGCAACGTCATTTACTTGGAGTCTATACCGCAAATCAAAGTCGAAACCCTCCAACCCCAATTGGGTGCTTTTGTGCTGGGCGACTCGCAACAGCCCAAAGATACGCTCGGCATTTTGAGCCGATGCCGCTACGGCATGGAGGCTATTTTGGCAAAAGTTACCGCTTTTGATGCCCATTTTTCCATTTTTGACACCCCCGCCCAACAAGCCAACGACTACCGTAAACTGCTAACCGAAGACGAATTTGGCCTCTTTAGCGCCAACTTGGCCGACCGCGATATTTTACGAGCGGGCAAAAAACTGTTGCAAAACGGAGCTATGGACGACCAGCAGTTCGGCCAATTGCTCTACCAACATTTTGAAAACCTCCGCGATTACAAGCGCACCTCAACGCCCAAAATAAACCGAATGATGGAAGCGGCCTTGCAAGCGGGCGCGCTGGGCGGCAAAATAAACGGCTCGGGCGGCGGTGGCTGTATGTTTGTGTATGCCCCCACGCACGCCCACGCCGCCGCCGAGGCCATCGAAAGCGTAGGTGGAAAAGCCTACATCATTCAAATAGACGCGGGTACGCGCGTTGATTCATAAACAATGTTTTTGGCAAGAATTGGGTAATACGTATTTTTTTACTACTTTTGCACCCTCATTTACAATTATTTCGTTTTATCAATTTAAATTTTCGTCAAAATTATGGCTAAAAACCAGTATGAGACGGTGTTCATCTTAACTCCCGTTTTATCTGATCAACAGATGAAGGACACCGTCGACAAGTTCCGCAAACTCTTAACTGACAATGGCGCGGAGTTTGTTCACGAAGACATTTGGGGCTTGCGCAAGTTGGCATACCCAATCCAGAACAAAAACACGGGCTTCTACGCTTTGTTTGAGTACAAAGCAGAGCCAACCGCCATTGAGCCACTCAATGTTGAGTTTCGCCGCGATGAGCGCGTCATGCGCGACCTTACTATTGTGATGGACAAGCACCACATTGCTTATGCCGAGCGTCGTCGCAGTGGTTTAATAGGTATCAAAAAAACAAACGAAGAAGCTAAGGAGGGCGCTGCCGCATGACAACACTCGTAAACGACCCATTGGAGCGGACGCAAAGCCGCAAAAAATATTGCCGCTTCAAGAAAGCTGGCATTAAGTTTATTGACTACAAAGACGGCAACTTCTTGCTGAAATTGGTAAACGACCAGGGTAAAATTTTACCCCGCCGCCTCACAGGTACGAGTTTGAAGTACCAACGTAAAGTATCGCAGGCCATCAAACGCGCTCGCCACTTAGGGTTGTTGCCCTACGTAGCCGACAACATGAAGTAATCAACGTAAAGGCACAAAACGACAATGGAAATTATATTAAAGACAGATATTGCTGGCTTAGGCTACAAAAACGACGTGGTAGCGGTCAAGCCAGGCTATGGTCGCAACTACTTGATTCCGCAAGGATTTGCCGACATGGCAACTTCATCGAACAAGAAAATTTTGGCCGAAAACTTGAAACAAGCGGCCCACAAAGCCGATAAACTCAAGAAAGATGCCGAAGAAATGGCTGCTGCCATTGGCGAAATCGTATTGGACATAGCCGCCAAAGCGGGCGAAAACGGAAAAATATTTGGTCGTGTTACCAACACCCAAATTGCCGATGTTCTCAAAGCAAAAGGTTTCAACATTGACCGTAAGAAAATTACGGTTGAAGACGTAAAAACCATCGGCGTTTACAAAGCAGTGATTGACCTTCACAAGGAAGTGAAGCACCCCATCTCAGTAAACGTAGTAGCAGAATAAAAAACTGTACGCTTTATACCAAAAAAGGTGTTCTTTGCAGAACACCTTTTTTGTTTTTTTGGAGAATTTCGTAAACCTTGGCCTTTACTTATCTCAAACTTTCTCATTTTGACCAAGAAGCGTCGTAGGTTTGTGTTAACAAAATAAAATTTGGCAAAAAGAGCATACCGTTAAGAAGCTGGTAGTAAAATACCGAAAACATGGAGGTACTCTTTTT
>REAB01000018.1 GCA_004293645.1 Cytophagia bacterium
CTGCCCACCAAGTTACAAAATAACAGTTCCCTAATTTTGTAACTACCTAATAGTCAGTATCTATATTACTTGCCCCACCAAATCCGTTAGTGTCAGAAAAAACGAAAGTGCCATTTTGTTCAAAATTAGTTCTAAGTTGTGGCTACAACGGTAAAAGTAATAGATTAGCAGGGATTTTTGACAAGATGCGTTCACAATTCCAGTCTTCTGTTTTCGTTGCTAATATTACCTTACTTTTGTGCAATAATAATACGCTCCGAACTATGAACATGAGATACCTCTGCTTGATTTTTACTTTTTGTAGCTTCCAACTTTTGGCCCAAGACCTGCCCGATTGGGAAAACCCCGCCGTTATTAGCCGCAACACCGAGCGGCCGCACGTGTCGCTTATTCCGTATGCCGACGAAGCCACCGCCCTCAAATTTGACCCCGCCGCGTCGCCCTACGTAAAAACACTCAACGGCACCTGGAAATTCAAGTGGGTGTCGCACCCCAGCAAAGTGCCAGGCGATTTTTTTCAACCCAACGTTTCAACCACCAACTGGGACAACCTGCCCGTGCCATCAAACTGGCAAGTGGTGGGTGCGCGCGAAGGCCGCCCCTACGACCGTCCCATTTTTACCAACATCAAACACCCTTTTCCAACCAATCCACCGCGTATTTTGAGCGACACCAACGCCGTGGGTTTGTACCGCACCAGTTTTTCGATTCCTGCCAATTGGCAAAAGCGCGAAGTGTTGCTGCATTTTGCGGGCGTACAGTCGGCGTGTTATGTGTGGGTAAACGGCCTGCAAGTTGGCTACCACGAAGACGGCATGACCCCCGCCGAGTTTAATATTTCCAAGTATTTGCGGAGCGGCGAAAACAGCCTCGCGGTGCAGGTCATCAACTGGTCGGACGGTAGCTACTTGGAAGACCAAGATTATTGGCGTTTGGCGGGTATTTTTCGAGATGTGTATTTGTTTTCAATTCCAACCATTCACGTCCGTGATTTTTACGTAACCACTAACTTAGACGACGACTACCGCGACGGAACGCTCAAAGTAGCGGCTTTTGTCAAGAACTATTCGGCAGAAGTGCAAGATAAGTACCAGCTTAAATTTACGCTCTACGACCCCAGCGGGCGCGTAGTGGCGGCAGATTTGGTAAAAAATATTCCCATGATGGACCCCAAAGATGAGTCGTATCTGAGTTTGAATGTACCGCTCACCAACCCGCTCAAATGGACTGCCGAAACCCCCAATTTGTACAAACTGTCGGTGCAGGTGCAGGGCGATGAGGGGCGTTTGGTAGAAGTGTTGAGTACGCGCGTTGGGTTTCGGGAAGTGGTAGTACAAAACGGCCAACTGCTCGTAAACGGCAAGGCCGTAAAGCTCAAAGGCGTAAACAGGCACGAGTTTGACCCCACCACAGGCCGCGTGATGAGCCGCGAAACCATGATAAAAGACATCGTGCTCATGAAGCAGCACAACATCAACTCGGTACGCACCTCGCACTACCCCAATACGCCTCTTTGGTACGACCTATGCGACGAATACGGCCTCTACGTAATAGACGAAGCCAACATTGAAAGCCACGAATTGTGGCAGCAAAAAAACGTGATATTGGCCGACAAAGCTGAGTGGAGAGAGGCATTTATGGCGCGTGGTAAAGCCTTGGTGGAGCGCGACAAAAACCACCCCTCCGTTATTATTTGGTCGCTGGGCAACGAGTCGGGCATGGGTCAGCATTTTACCGATATGGCCGAGTTGATTCGCCTCATAGACCCCACCCGTCCCATTCAGTACGAAGGCCGCCGCGATTATCCCAAAGATTTTAAGCAGTTGGACCAAAGTTTGAGCAGTTTTGACATCATTACTACGATGTATCCTGACCCCAAAGGACTGGTAACGCTGATGGAAAAAGACCCCTCACGGCCCGTTATTATTTGCGAATATGCCCACTCAATGGGCAACAGCGTGGGTAATTTGCAAGATTACTGGAACTACATTGACAAATACCCCCGCTTGCAAGGCGCGTTTATTTGGGATTGGGTTGATCAGGGGTTGTACGTCAAGAAAAATGGCATAGACTACATAGACCACATCAACTACATTGACGGGGCCAACGCAGGCGACGGCCTCGTGAATCCCGACCGCTTGCCCCAACCCGAAATCAACGAAGTAAAGCACGTATATCAATACATTAAGTTTGCTCAAAAAGATACACTATTGCCTAATAATCAATCAATTGCTATTAAAAATGGGTACGATTTTTTGAGTTTACAGCCCTTCAAATTGGTTTGGAAATTGCTGCAAAATGGCAAAGTAGTGCAGCAAGGCGAAAACAACAATCTCAACGCTTTGGCGGGAGCGGCGCAAAATATCCCTGTACTTTACAACGTATCTGATGCCGTGCCTGGGGCCGAATATTTCTTGAATTTGAGCGTTCAACTCAAAGAAAGCACCGCTTGGGCGCAGGCAGGCCACGAGGTAGCGTTCGAGCAATTGGCCATCAAAACGCCTATTTCTAACAAGCCCCTCGTTGCCACGGCGGGCGCGGTAAAAGTGGGCTTGGTGCGGGGTGGTGGTATCAAACTCACGGGTCCTAATTTTTCGATTATTTTCGACCGAAAAGCAGTGGGTATCAACTCATTTTTGTACAAAAACAAAGAATTAATAGCCAGTCCGCTGCAAGTCAATTTTTGGCGCGTACCCACCGATAATGACGAAGGTGGTGGTGCGGCAGGTTTTGCAGCACGTTGGCGGGCCGCAGGATTAGACAGTCTGCGCCGCTTGGGTGGCGATTTGCGCGTCGAGCCCGTGAGTGCGTCGGTGGCGCGGGTGCATACGCAGGCTACTTGGGTGGGCAAAAAAGGCGGCAATTTGATCGTTAAAACTACCTATACCGTTTTTGCATCGGGCGATGTAGCCGTTAAAAACACCATTACGGCCAGTGCCAATTTGCCGCCATTGCCCAAAGTAGGAATGCAGATGGAGCTGCCCGCTGATTTTCAGAATGTGCGTTGGTATGGGCGCGGGCCATTTGAGAGTTACTGGGACAGAAAATCGGCGGCATTGGTTGGCCAATACGCCAGTACGGTGGCCGAGCAACATTTTCCGTACATCATGGCGCAAGAAAACGGCAACCACACCGACGTGCGTTGGGTAGCGTTGAGCCAAACCGACGGCACGGGGCTACTGGCCATTGGCGCGCATACGCTCAATTTTAGTGCGCACAACTATACCGATGCTGCGTTACTGGCCGCCAAAAGTAGCCAACAAATAGCCACGGGCGGCAACGTTACACTCCATTTAGACCACCAATTGATGGGGCTGGGCGGCGACGATAGCTGGACTCCGCGCACCCACCCCGAATACTTGCTGACGGCCAGAGAATACGAATACTCGTTTCGGTTAAAGCCTTTTGATACCACTACCGACCCCGCGCTTTTGGCCAACACCTCGCTTCCCGACGTGGCCGCCCGCAGCACGGAGCTATCGGCATTGGGCGCGCCCGTAGCTGCCTCAGGCTTGGCGGGGCCCGCCAACAGCGACAAAGAAGCGGCCATTGAACAAGCCGAAGCCAGAAAGTATTTACCCAAAAAAGGAAGCAAAAAAAAGCGCAAAACATACAGCAAAAAACGCCGAAGAAGGCGCTAAACCAATTTCTTGCTGGACTAAAATCCCCCAAACAATGCTCATCACTCTTTTTAGAAAACCTCCACCGTTTTCCATTTACCGCTCAAAAACCAAGTAGATTTGGCAAAAGAGTATTAAAATTGACGCACAAAAATACCCGCTCGGCTTTGAAACCAGGCGGGTATTTTTGTAAAAAAACGTAGCTTTTATCTCAACACATAACGTAATCCCAAAAACGTGCGGCGACCTTGCATGGGCGCATACATGTAAGTAGGGTCGAAGGTGAGCGCGTTGGGGTTGCCAGGGGAGGCTATGGGTTGGCCATCGGGGTTAAACTGTACGTTTTTGTCGAACGGGTCGTTGGCACGGGCTATCAAAAACGGAATATTGCGATAGGGCAAAAAGTCGAACAGGTTTTTGACCCCGCCATAAATTTCCAAGCCACTGTCGAATTTTTTGGTAACCTGAATATTTTGCAACGACCAAAGCGGCGATTCGCCTGGACGCGGGTCGAGCTCGCCGAGGGTAGGCAACAGCATCGAGCCGTACGCACTTCCCGTGTAGTCGAGCGACATTTTGGCACGCGGAAAATCGTAGGTTACGCCCCAAGTACCCGTAACGCGCTCGGTCAATATTTGCCGCTGCGTAATGCCGTCTTCGGTAAAGTCCACGTTCATAAACGTAGCACCTGCCAGTACTTTGAGCGGAAACGAAAAGTTAAAATCAACGTTCATCGAAACGCCCTTCGACACCGAGTAACCGCGTAGGTTGTCGTAAATAATCTGGTTGGGATTGGTATCGTAGTCGGGCAAAATACGGTTGGAAAAGCGCGTATAAAAAGCCGACGCATCTAAACCAATGAAACCACTGGCCAAAACAATTTTTTTGACGTAGTTCAAGTTTACATTCCAGCTTTGTTCGGGTTTGAGTTCTTCTTTTACCACCACTTGCCGTGAGCCAGAGAGGGCGGCGTGGTCTTCGGTAAAGAGATTAACCACGCGGTAACCCGTGCCAAAATTCAACCGCAAAATATCGCGCGACTCGTTGAATGATATTTTGTACGAAGCCCGGGGCGTAAAAATATTGCCGTGCCGCGAGTTGTAGTCGTAGCGCACGCCAAGCAACAGTTTTTGGTTGGGTGCAAGCGTGATTTCGTCTTGCACAAACACCCCTGGCAAATAAATATTGTCAGGCTTGTTGGTTTTGCCGTCGTCAGATGCCGTGGCGGGCGTGTTGTCGTCGTAAAAAGTATAGCGCAGTGGCACTCCAAAAAGCATGCTGTGTTTGCCAAAAGTTTTGTCCCACGTCAATTGGGCAAAGCCTATTTGTTGCGTAGCCAAGTACGGCACGTTGCCATACACCGAGTTTTGGTTGTGGTAATTGTACGAATATTGAAGCATAATCCGCTCTTTAACAGGTAGTTGATAATTGCCAATCACTTCTGCCCGTTTGGTATAAATACTTTCTCCGTATACCTCATCGCCCCCTCTAAACGCGGGAGTCCAGTTCATTTGGCCGCCCCAACGGTCTTCATAAAACAACCGCGCCGCCACCGATGCTACCCTGTTTTGGGCGCGATTAAAGCTCCATTTGTTAAAAATCGAAATCCGATTTTGCAGCGTCATGTCCGTAAACCCGTCGTTGTTTTTATCAATCGGATTCATGTAATTGAAATAATTGACCCCCACCAGCGCGTTGGCTTTATCGCCCAAACGATACTTAATACCAATGTCGGCGTTGTATTCTTTCCAACTCGTGGCCATCACGTCGGCCGACACAATGGGGGCTTTGCTGGGGTTTTTGGTAATAATATTAATCAAACCGCCCATGGCCTCCGAGCCGTAGAGGGTAGCGGCGGGACCTTTCACTACTTCAATGCGTTCTACCAAGCTATTAGGAATACCCGAAAGCCCGTAAACCGTAGCCAACGAACTCACAATGGGCATACCGTCAATGAGTACCATGGTGTAAGGTCCTTCCAAACCATTGATGTGAATGTCGCCTGTGTTGCACACGTTGCAGTTGAGCTGCGGGCGCACACCGTTGATATTTTGCATGGCATCAAACAAACTGGGCGTGGGGTTTTTCTGGAAAAATTTGGGTGTATAAATTTCAATCGGAACGGGGCTTTCGAGCTTCGATGTTTCTTTCATCGTGCCCGTTACCACCACTTCTTCGAGGGCATTACTGGCATTAACCATGCTGAAATTGCGCTGCACGTTGCCTTCAACGTTAATTTTTTCGGTCTGGGTGGTGTGTCCCACAAATCCCACCCGCACATCATACGTTCCTTTCGGAATTTTGTTGAGTCGGTATTCGCCGTTGGCATCGGTGGTGGTACCCACTTTAAGTTCGGCCACAAAAACCGTAGCCCCTACTACTGGCTCGCCGTTGTCGGCGTGGGTGATTTTACCCGAAAGCGAGTTTTGGGCAAAAAGAGATAAACTGCTGACTGTGAGCAGTAAAAAGAATATATGTTTCATTGTGTGAAGAAGCCCCCCAACCCGCAGCGGCGGACCGCCCCGAAGGGGGAGTTTTAAGGTGTTAGTTTACATTAATAAACCTTTTTAGGGATTTAACGGAGTTGAATTAATTGTTTTCTTAAGCTTCTGTGCAGCCTACTAAAACCCCACAGAATTTGACAAAAATTAACTCAATACGGGCGGCCCACGAAGGGAAATGTGGACCTGAATGCGTTGTAAAAAAGAGGCGAGATAGTGAAAAAAGGCGGATTTTTGAAAAGCAAAAAACGCAACACTTAACAGCAAAACGGCCACAACAGGAGCTAACGCAAACCAACCATTTGATGCTAAATCAAGCAGTAGCAGTTCGTTATTGGTGTGGCCATTGGGCTGGTAGGGTGCATCGCCAACGGGTTTGTAGGGGTGAGCGTGCGTAATGACTTTGCCACTCGACAGCTTGTGCGCGTGCCGAAACACCACGCCATTGAGCAGCATCAAGGTAAAAATTACCAAGAAGCTGCGGGCAATAATTTGGCGTGTGTGCTGGCTATAAATCATTAGATTGTGTGCAAGAACTTGCGCAAAGATAACCGTTTTAGATTCAAAAAAGTTTAGTGCCGTCGAATTGGGCGCTTAAAGCGTTCTAACTTTTATGTTAAAAACCGCCTGCTATCAATATTCTTTTTCACCAAACTCGCTGCTGGGTAGTTTGGATTTTTTGTCCGATTGATTGAAACTATACGACAGATTTAAGAGCAAAATATTGGTTTCTTGAATATAATTGGTGGTGGTATAAAAATTTTTGCCAAAGGTAGTAATGCGCTGTTGATTGGTAGCCATTTGGCCAAATGCCATGTTTTGCCACTGAAAAGTGGTGGTCATTTTATTGTTTAAAAACGTTTTTTTGAAGGAAAGATTGGGTAAATAAAACCGCGAATCTTCGCCCTGGGCAGTTTTGCGGGCCGACAAATAAGAGAGCGTAAACTGCGAACTAAACGTTTTGGTAGCTTGCCAACTCAGGTTGGTGTTGAGCGTATAAACCCAGCCCGCCGCATTTACAGTTACTTGATTGTCAAATAGTTGGCCTTTTATTTGGAGTTTATAAATGTTGCCTCCCACAAAAAATTTGAGTTTTTTAACGGGCGAAAACGTCCAGCCTACCTCCGAGCCAATGAGCTGCGCATTGCCCGCGTTGGTATAAATTCGGTTGAGAATGGTGTCGTTGTAAACGCTATTGACCCGATTCACGATGTCGGTGATGCGTTGCGTGTAAACATTCCAATAAACCGACCCTTTTTTGGCATCTTTCATATTGCTTCCAAAGTAGTTGACAGTTTTTGAGAAATTAGTCCACAAGCATATTGCCCACTAAACATGTAGTCGGAAAAAT
>REAB01000019.1 GCA_004293645.1 Cytophagia bacterium
TCGTGCTTATTATTAACAGGCTTCCAGCCGTATTTACAAGAAAATAGATAGCGCGAACGTCCCGTTCGTGCTTATTATTAACAGGCTTCCAGCCGTATTCACGAGAAAGCCGCATCGTTCATTGAACGATGCGGCTTTCTCGTGAATACCCAATGGCCTATTCAATAATTCTAAACAGCCGATTCCAACGAATTTTGTTCAGAACAGATTTAGGGTCGGGGTCAATTGACATCCAAATAAAAACAGCCTTGCCCACCACGTGATTTTCGGGAACGAAGCCCCAAAAACGCGAATCTGCCGACTCGTAGCGGTTGTCGCCCATCATAAAGTAATAGTTTTGGGTAAACGTATAACTTGTAATAGCTTTGCCATCAATCGTTATTTTTCCGTTGGCTATCAATACTTTGTCGGCTTGGTTGCCGTCAAAATATTTGATGGTGCTGCCGTATTTTACCACATTAATCGAATCTAACTGAACGGTCATGCCTTTTTTAGGGATTTGAATAGGACCCCAAAAATCAGGATTTCGGTTTAAACCCGCAGGAAACATTTCAGAACTTCTGGCATCGGCGGGGTATTCCGAAATTTGGGTTACGCCCTTGATGAAGTCATATTTTTTTAAATCTGTTATAGTTTGTGGCGTAGCCCTAATTCTGTACACAAACAAATTGGGTTTGAGCGAGTCGGTAGGATAAACCGAAGTAGAGTTGATACCTTCTTTGTCAAAAAAACGGTCGTCGAGCAAATCGGAAGACTCAAGGCGGTAGTAAACCTGCGACTTAGGGGGGAAATCTACTGCTTTACCGTTCAAATACACCACAGCATCTTTTACTTCGATGACATCGCCCGCTACGCCCACGCAACGCTTGATGAAATTGGTGCGCAAATCGACGGGGAAATTTTTATAGCCTCCGTTACCAATCAACGGGTCTTCGGTGGTTTCGTCGGCATCGCCTGGGTAGTTAAACACCACCACGTCGTTGCGCTTTACTTCCGAAAACCCAGGCAACCGAAACATAGGCAACTGAATAGCCTCCGAAAAAGACGGAATCTGCGTTCCCCAGATGGTTTGGTGCGTAAGCGGCACTTGAAGCGGCGTGCCAGGCGTGCGTGCGCCATAATGCAACTTACTTACAAACAAAAAATCGCCAACGAGCAGGCTTTTTTCCATCGAAGAAGAGGGAATGGTGTAGGCTTCTAAAAGCAGCCAACGAATAAAAGTAGCGGCCACTACCGCAAAAACGATGGAGTCAATCCATTCCCGAAAAGCCGATTTTTTGTTGTTTAATGCACTCATTCTTTTTTGTTTTTATTTGGTAACACTTTTGTAAAAATTTTTTATTGAGTACAGGTCCGAGACCTGATGACACCCGTGCGTCGTTAAAAACTACGCACAACACACAACACGGTTTTCATATTCGTCAGGTCTGAGACCTGATGACACCCGTGCGTCGTTTTAAACGACGCACAACACTATCTGATATTTGTTATCTGATATCTGATATCTGTTATTTGTTATTTGCCTAAAAGGTCGTCCATACCAAATACACCTTGGCGGCCTTTGAGCCATTCGGCGGCCACTACTGCACCCAGCGCAAACCCGTCGCGGCTGTGGGCTACGTGCTGGATTTCGAGCGTATCCACCGCTGACTCATAGCGCACCACGTGCGTGCCTGGCACGTTACCTTCGCGCAAAGATACAATCGGCAATTCATTTTCGGTGGCTTCGGCTTGGTTCACCCACGTTTTTTTGGCAGGAAACTCCGCAAATATGCCTTCGGCTAGCGTAATGGCCGTGCCGCTCGGCGCGTCTTTTTTCTCGGTATGGTGTATTTCGGTCATCGAAACGTCGTAGGTGCTTTGGTAAGGAGCTACGATTTTAGCCAAATATTGGTTAAGCCTAAAAAACAAATGAACCCCAATGCTATAATTGGACGCATAAAAAAAAGCGGCAGCGTTTTCCGCACAAAGGCTTTCGATTTCGGGGCGGTGCTGGAGCCAACCCGTAGTGCCGCAGACCGTTGGCACACCCGCACCCATGGCCCATTTCAAATTTTGATAGGCCGCTTCTGGTGCGCTAAATTCAATGGCTACGTCGGTGTTTGTAGGATTAAAGCGTGCGAGTTCTTGGCGGTTATTGATGTCAATTTTCCCCACAATTTGATGGCCGCGTTCAAGAGCAGTTTTTTCAATTACTTTGCCCATTTTTCCGTAGCCCAACAAGAGTATTTTCATATTATTTAATGCTAAAAACCGCACTCACGCCCCATACGGGCATTGGCGAGAGCGGCGAAAATTGTAAATCGGGCGAAACACGCAACGAAATATCGTCCGACATATCAAACGTTAAGAGGTGGGCCGATACGTTGGCTTCTACGGCATTGAGTGCCCACACGCCCGCAATGATAATGATGTTGAGGTCGCGCCAGCGGCGGTAGGTATCTTTGGCGCGGGTTATTTGGTCGAGCGTAAGCCCGCGTGTTTGCCCTTGACTTGCCACGTACACGTCAATGAGGGTGGTGGGTGTTATTTCTTTTTTAACCAGTCCCGTTGTCAAATCATAACTATTCAAAAAAGGCTCCAAAAAATCGCAATAGCGATTGTGGTTTTGAATGAGAAAAAAAACAGATGCCCCCAAACCTGCGTACACAAAAGGCATTTTCCAGTATTGTTTGTTATAGGCTTGCCCCAGTCCAGGAAAAGCCAGCGAGCGCATGGCGGCCTTGCGTGGGCTGTGATTAGGCCCCAATTTTGATTTTTTTTTGAGCGTATCAGTTCCCGTTATCTTGGCTTGGAGCGAGTCGGGCAAGGTTAAGTTTTGGGGTAATACAATTTGTGAGGCCGCTTTACGCAGCGTATCAGTATTGACGCGCTGCGCCGTAGTGTGCAACACGCCCCATCCCAACCACAAACCAATGACCAATGCTGCCGTTTTCAAGACTCAAACTGAATGGATTTTAAAATACGCTCCAATTCTTCTTGCGAAGTAAACGGAATCTTTATTTCGCCTTTGTCTTTATCGTCGCTTTTGATAGATACTTTGGTGCCAAACAACGACGACAATTTAAACTGTAACGACCTAAACTCGTGTTTGAGCGAGTTGGGGCGGCGTTCTTTGTTCGCGTTGGCTTCGGTGGCGAGTTGCAGGTTGCGCACTTCGTCTTCTACGCGCCGTACCGACCATTCTTCTTCCACCGTTTTGCGAAACATTTTCAACTGCGTTTCGGGGTTTTCGATGTTGATAATGGCGCGGGCGTGCCCCATGCTAATCTGGTTGTCGCGCACGGCGGCCTGAATAATGGGCGGCAGTTTGAGCAGTCGAATGTAATTATTGACCGTCGTTCTGTTTTTACCCACGCGCTCACCGAGTTCTTCTTGTTTGAGGCCGCAGTCGGTGATGAGCCGCTGATAGCTCAGGGCTATTTCGACGGCGTTGAGGTTTTCGCGTTGAATGTTCTCAATGAGGGCCATTTCCAGCATTTGCTGGTCGTTGGCGGTGCGTACATACGACGGAATGTGCGTTAAACCCGCAATTTTGGAGGCTTGCAAACGCCGCTCTCCCGAAATAAGTTGGTAGCGGTCGCGGCCTATTTGGCGTACTGTAATGGGCTGAATAATACCTTGATAGCGAATAGACTCGGCCAATTCTTGCAGGGCTTCTCCATCAAAGTGCGTGCGCGGCTGATAAGGATTGACTTCTATTTGTTCAACGTGGATTTCGTTCATCATACTCACCGTTTCGGTGTGCGATGGCCGCGACTGACGGTTTACGCTGTCGCTGTCTTGCAGCAACGCGCCCAATCCACGCCCCAATCCTGTCATTTTTTTTGCCTTACCAACATTTTCCATATTTTCTGTCATTGTTGTCTTTTTTACGTAATCAACAGTGCGTTTATAGTTTCAATTCATTCACTATCAAGGCATTATTGTTAAATTTATAAGTTATCGAACCGCGCGGCGAATGGGTTCTTCTTGTTCAATGAGTCCGTTTTTTGCCAATATCTCGCGGGCTAAGTTCAGATAACTCACCGCGCCTTTGCTTTCAGAATCTTGGGCAATGGCGGGCAGTCCGTAGCTCGGCGACTCGCTCAGGCGGATGTTGCGCGGAATGAGCGTATTGAACACCATGTGCTGAAAATGAGCCGTTACCTCGTTCACTACTTGATTTGACAGGCGCACGCGCAAGTCGTACATAGTCAACAAAATACCCTCAATGGCGAGGTTGGTATTGAGGCGCGTTTGAATAATTTTGACGGTATTGAGGAGTTTACCCAAGCCTTCCAACGCAAAATATTCGCATTGCACTGGAATAATCACCGAGTCGGCGGCGGTGAGGCTATTGATGGTAATAAGTCCCAACGACGGCGAGCAGTCAATGATGACAAAATCATAATCATCACGAATGTGCGTGAGGGCTTCTTTCATTTTCCCCTCCCTATCTTTGAGGCTAATCATCTCAATTTCAGCCCCTACCAAGTCAATGTGCGAAGGCAATAGATAGAGGTTCTCGAATGAAGTCTCAACGATGGCATCTTGTGGAATAGCCCCTTCTATCATACATTCATAAATACTGAACTGTATTTCTTTGGGGTTAAAACCCAACCCTGAGGTAGAATTTGCCTGAGGGTCGGCATCTACTATCAACGTTTTGTAATCTAATACTGCCAAACTGGCTGCCAAGTTAATGGCCGTTGTGGTTTTTCCGACGCCGCCTTTTTGGTTGGCTATTGCTATAATTTTGCCCATCATTGATTTGATTTACCGCCCTCAAATATCCGAGTTTATTTGCAATAACCAATACTGTTCCACGCAAAAAAATGTTAAATGTTTCACGGCAATAAAAAAGCGTTGGAGATATGCCCCCAACGCTTTCGTTTCAATCAAACCTTCAAATGCTTGTTTTCAGGTCTGTTACAATTATTTTTTGGTTATACGGCAAAGCTCTCGCCGCAGCCGCAGGTGCGCGAAGCGTTGGGATTCACAAACTGAAACCCTTTGCCGTTTAGGCCGTCCGAAAAGTCTAAAACGGTGCCCGCTAAATACAAAATGCTTTTTTTATCAACTACAATGCGTACACCTTTGTCTTGAAATTCCATATCGGTAGCTTGCTTTTCGCTGTCAAACTCCAAATTGTACATCAAACCAGAGCAGCCGCCGCCCGTTACTCCCACGCGAATGTGCTGGTCTTCGGGGTGGCCTTCTTGGCGGCGCAGTTCAAATATTTTATCTTTTGCTTTATCGGTTACGGTTACCATAATATAAAGGGGGTCTTGTTTTGCGTTTTTGTAAATCAAAATATGTTCTTTCTAAACTTTTTTGCGGGGCTAAAAGTTCCCGTTGCTTTTGAAGCCGTACGATAGGATATTTTGGTAAATTGGCCAAAAAAAACGACATTGGCCTCCCAAAGATACACCAATGACCTTTTTTGAATTTACTAATTTACTCCAACACCAACTTACTTTACCTTTGCCAGGGGCAGCCGCCCACGAACAAATGGCCTCGGCGCGGCGTTTACAACTCAACCAGCCCAACGAACGCACCCGTCGCAGTGCCGTGCTGATTTTGTTTTACGAACACCACGATGAGTTGTTTTTGCCGCTCATTTTGCGCCCCAAATACGACGGCGTACACGCGGGGCAAATGGCATTTCCAGGTGGTAGATTTGAAAAAACGGACGAAAGTTTGGTGCGAACCGCCCTGCGCGAAGCGCAAGAAGAAATAGGCATCAAAGCCGCCGACGTGCAAATATTGGGTACACTCTCGGAGCTTTTTATTCCGCCCAGCAATTTTTATGTGTTGCCAGTGGTAGGAAAACTGAGTTATCGCCCCGTGTTTTATCCCGACCCGCGCGAAGTAGAGCGGGTTTTTGAAGTAAATTTGAAAGAAATAACCAGCGAAGCCATCGTTGGCACGACTGAAATAGAGGTGCGTAGTTTCAAATTTGAAGCTCCTTTTTACCTCATTCAAGACCACAAAGTGTGGGGCGCTACGGCCATGATGATTAGCGAACTGTTGGCGGTTTTGAAAAAATAAGTAGTCCACAGTCAATAGTCCACTATTTACAGTAATTCAAAATGCTGATAATCGATATTTTGTGTAAATCGAAAATGCCGATTAAATATATTCACCTACTTAAAACAATCGAATATTGTTATGAAAACATCGAATTGTATCAGAATTGCTTGGATTGTTGGGCTGTTTTTGAGCGGTACGGGCGAGAGTTTTGCTCAAACGGCGCGGGTGTTGTCTGGTTATGCACGGTTTCACCAACACACAACGTTGTACGACCGTACCATCAAAAACAATGAGCGGGGCGTGGGAGTTGGTTTTGAGTTGTTGTGGAATGTAAGTCCTCATTTGAAACCCAAAATTGAGGCCAATAGCATGATTTTTGCGGGCAAAAAAGTACTGTATCTAAACCCCAGAGGCGAAATTATTGACGGGAAAGAGTTTGTTTCTAACTTGCTGATAGGCGGTGTTTATCAACCCAATAAAATACTTTATGCGGGGGTGTTGGCAGGTCCCAGTTTTTTATTGGCCAAACGTTATTTGACAATAAAGCCGAGCGTGGGCGTTTTTTTTACTCAAAAGCAAAAAGTTTATTTGCAAATGGCCTTGACCAACGTCTATCAACGCGACGCTATTTCTAACCAAAATTTTGGATACTTGAACGTAGAAATGGGCATCCAGTTGTTTTGACGGTCTGTAAACAACAAAAGATGCCACACTCGTGCCATTTGGAGTACTTTGTGCTAAAGCAATTTTGTCAAGTAATATGAAATACAATATCAAATGAATTTTTAGCAAATTTTTCATGTCATTTTGTAAATTTCCAAATTTCTGTTCCATAAAGAACTTTGATTTTCTTGCGAGTAGATAAATATTTTTCATATTCTTTATATGTGGTGAGGGAATCGAAATCAAGTTTTGTACCATCGCAATAATATTGATGCATATTCAGTGATGACGATAAATAGGATTGAATTTCAATTACGCTTTTTCCATTGTATTCAAACAACACAACGCCATTTGTTTTTTCTTCATGTGGGCTACCTGTTAGAACAATCTTTAATTTGTCTGCCAACCAACTCAAATCAGTGAGCGGGTTTTTTGTTCCACAAACCAAATCAACATTTGGATTGTCTGGAATAGCACTTTCTTCAATGCTACAAGAAGAAACGATAAGCAAAATAATGCTAATCATTAGCGGGAATAGAGTGGTTTTCATGTTCATTATCTTGGTTTATTTTAGTTCTTTTGCAAATTTATCGACATCTGCCAGAATTACGTCAACAACTTTGAGGTCGGTCATCAGCATCCTTTCAGAAAACATGTTCTGTGTTAAATTACAAACAAAATACAAAATATTATTTGGGATGTATATAATTATTATCAAAAATGGTGTTACTACTAACGACAGCAAAA
>REAB01000237.1 GCA_004293645.1 Cytophagia bacterium
CTTCATAAATGCCCTTGTTGTAAAACGGGTACGCTCATCATCATTGAATCGTTCGGCATACGTGGACCACCTGAAAAATATTTACTGAAAAAACAACTTACTGCTGCTAGATAAAATAGTGGGTAGGGGAACTTATATGCTTTACTAAAAAAAAGAGTAGATAAATACCTAATCCGCTGCTGATAAAAATGATTAAAGTAAAATCCTATCCTACTCTTTCGTTGGTAAGTAACAAGTTGCAAAACGACAACCCCATAATAAACAATCACCCCAATAATTTACCGGTTCCGTTCAACATTAGACATCATTGTAGGCGCTGCGCACCCAACGAAGTCTTAGTTATTGTAGGCAGTTTATCTCACTTTGTCCAAGAAGATGAATATTTGGTCGTAAGCGTCTTTCAGTTCTGTTGAAGTTGGGTCATGAGAACCGTCTGGGGAAAATATGACTTTATTTTTGCTGCTATTTTCATTTAGAAGTCTTACAAACTTTACAAATGTTGATGGTGGAATTTGGTCGTCTTTTCCACCATGACACAAAAAGAAAGGTGGGTCTTTTTTGTCGAAATAAGTTATGGGTTCATATTTCGCTACTGTGTCCTTCGGTGCATAGCTGTCAAATGAAGGAAACAATGCTTTTCCAACATCTTGCAGTAGTTGCATTTCATTGTCCATGAAAACTTTTTCAACTACATCAAGCCCATCAACTGGTCCAGAAAAATTTATTATCGCTGAAATTTTTATACCTGCATTTAGCTTGCTGGAATATTCTGAGTTGTTGGCTGAAACACCAACATTACTTGCAATATGAGCTCCTGCTGAAAATCCTGTAAGTACTACTTTGTCTAAATTTAGTTTATAAGTATTGTTTTTGGATTTCAATAAATTTAGAACATTTGTTAGGTCTTCTGTTGCAATTGGAATTCCTCGCTTTAATCGGTAATTAACATTCACAACGTTTAGTCCCTTTTGTAAATATGGCTGAATGTATTTTTCTTCTTTTGATTTGTCGCTTAAATAATAACCACCACCATGCAGAAACACTATCGTAAAGTTTTTGTCCCCTAATTTCTCTGAATTTTGTGAAAGATAAATATCCATTTTCTGTTGCTTGTCAGAGCCATAAGGTTCGTCCCTTATGATACGATAAGAGTTTTTTACCTCCTCCTGTGTTAGCATTGTTAAGGAAGATAATTTTACAGATTTACAAGATGCAAGTGCAGTCAGAAGTACAAATGCAAAAAGAAGATTTTTGATGTTCATATTTGAATGAGGGTTGTGGTTTAAATTGCCTACAATCGAGTCACGCAAGGGATTTTCACCCTTACGTTCTCACGGAACCGTGCTTGATAGTCTCCCATCACACGGCTCTTCTTGTTTATAAATCACAAG
>REAB01000020.1 GCA_004293645.1 Cytophagia bacterium
TTTTTCCGACTACATGTTTAGTGGGCAATATGCTTGTGGACTAATTTCTCAAAAACTGTCAACTACTTTGGAAGCAATATGAAAGATGCCTAATTTTTATTGTATTTTTCGGCAACTTTATTCTTAGAATACAACGCCAAAAGTGCCTTAGCCAACTCATCAGTTCTGCATTTACTAACCCTATCAAATGAAATATCCGCGTAAACTTTCGGCGGGAGCCAACAATACGGTTATTGTACTTTCGGACACCGAAGTGGCCAAATTGTTCACAAACGACACCCGTTCGGACATTGGGTCGGAGGCCGAAAAAATGAAATTTGCCAACACCGTAAACGACTTAGTAACCACGTTTTTGCGATTGGAGTACAACGAAGATTTGGGAGTTGAAATGCTGGTCATGGAGCTGCGGCCCATTGATTATCGGGCTTATGAGGTAGAAATACGCGAGTTGTGGATTGATATTTTTGAAGATAAACTACGCGCCTTGCATCAAGCAGGTTTTGTACACCGCGACTTAAAACGGCCTTCTGATATTGGCGGTTTGGCTTTCGACAATATTTTGCTTTCAGAGCGCGGCTTGCGCCTCATTGACGTGGGCATTTCGGCGTTGCGTGGGCAGGTGGGCGAGCAGATTTTTGAAAAATACATCGAAATAGAAAGGCAAGAAATGCAGCTATTTCGGCACTATTTTTTGAACCGATAACGACCTGTATCAAGAATTTTGCTTAGTTTTGACGCTTCAACAACTACTCATTTATGCCCATTACGCTCCCTTTTTTCTTGGCTTTGGCGGCTGGTTTTGTCGTAATTGGCGTGTATTCTGAACGCAAAATTTCGGCGTTCATTCAAGACCGAATGGGGCCGATGGAAGTGGGCAAATGGGGCCTTTTGCAGCTCGTTGCCGACTTGCTGAAACTCATTCAAAAAGAAGACATCGTGCCTGCCGCCGCCGACCGTCGGCTGTTTTTGGCTGCGCCATTGGTTATTTTTACGGCCATCTTTGCGGGCTTTGCCGTTTTGCCACTAAGCCCAGATTTGGCAGGTTCAACGGCGGCGGTGGGCGTTTTTTATTTATTGACCATTATTTCGGTTGATGTCGTCGGCATTTTGATGGCGGGCTGGGGGTCAAACAATAAATATTCGCTGCTGGGGGCTATGCGGTCGGTGGCGCAAATTGTGTCGTACGAAATTCCGCTGGGCTTGTCGGTGCTGTGCGTTGTTATGATTTGCCAGACGCTCGACTTGCAGATAATGAGTTATCAGCAAGGTATTTACAGCCCCGAAACCAACTATTTGTTGGGTCTCAAATCGTTGGGAATTGACGTGAGCGATTGGGGCGGATTTTTTGCGTGGAACGTGTTTAGAAATCCATTTTTGTTCATCGTTTACGTCATTTTTTTCATTGCCACGCTGGCCGAGTGCAACCGCGCCCCCTTCGATTTGCCCGAAGGCGAGTCGGAGTTGGTGGGCGGTTTTCACACCGAATATTCGGGAATGCGCTGGGCGTTGTTGTTTTTGTCCGAATACGCCATCATGCTATTGGTGTCGTTTTTGGGGGCTATTTTGTTTTGGGGAAGTTGGAATACGCCCTTCCCAAACATCGGTTCGCTGCGCCTCGCCGACTGGACAAGCGGTGCGCCTGGCACCATTTGGGGTAACGTAACAGGCTTTTTTTGGTTGTTTTCAAAGGCATTCTTGGCCGTTTTGGTACAGATGTGGGTGCGTTGGACTTTCCCACGTTTACGCATAGACCAATTGATGTTTTTGTGTTGGAAAGTACTCACGCCGCTGGCTCTTATTTTATTTTTTGTGTGCGGTGTTTGGCGTTTGTTAATGGTGTGAAATTTTAATTATTTTAAAAAAATACGAGCCAAAAACAGAGAAATTAATAAATTGTGAACTCGTTCTGTTTTTTTTGACTCCAAAACTACCGCTCAACTATTTATTTCTTCACTCATGCACATTGCCATTACTGGAAACATTGGAGCAGGCAAAACTACCCTTGCCCGCTTGCTCTCAAAACATTACAACTGGGACGTTTTGTACGAAGCCGTAGAAGGCAACCCGTATCTATCTGATTTCTACCAAGATATGAAACGCTGGTCGTTTAACTTGCAGATTTTTTTTCTGAATAGCCGCTTTGCGCAGGCCCAAAAAATACGTTCGATGCACTACCAAACCGTGGTGCAAGACCGCACCATTTACGAAGATGCCTTTGTGTTTGCCAAAAACTTGGAAGAATCTGGCTTCATGGAAAAACGTGATTATCAAAATTATTTGATGCTTTACCGCACCATGGTTGATACCGTCAATCCGCCCGATTTGGTGGTTTATTTGAAAGCAGATTTACCCAAATTGCGCAGCCAAATTCAGAAAAGAGGCCGCGAGTTTGAGCAAAGTATTTCGGACGAATACCTCCTGAACCTCAACGAACTGTACGAAGGACTCGCGCATCAATACGTGGACGGCAATATGCTAACCATTGACGTAAACAACCTTAATTTTGAAAGCAATCCTGCCGACTTTGAGTTTATAGTAAGCAAGCTCAACGAGGTGTTGGTGGGCTACCAATAAGCCAATAAAAAAACAAGCTGCAAGTCAATGACTTGCAGCTTGAAATGTGACGAAGGCGAGACTCGAACTCGCATAGGCTAACGCCCACTACCCCCTCAAAGTAGCGTGTCTACCAGTTTCACCACTTCGCCATTTTTTACTTTGGGAGTGCAAAGGTAGAATTTGAAACTCAATTACGCAATCTTTCGTTAAAGAAATTACAATTTTTACAAAACAATGAAAAACGCACTCATCACGGGCGGCAACTCGGGCATTGGTTTGGCTACTGCCCAGAGCCTTGCCCAAGCGGGTTACGACTTAATTTTGTTGGTACGCAGCCACGAAAAAGGCGAAACAGCCAAAAAACAAATCCAACGCGCCTGCCCAAAAGCACCAGTAGAAATAATAGTAGCCGATTTGGAAGACCTACATTCGGTGCAAAAAGCGGTGGTTGAAATTAGAGCGAAATGCACGCAACTCAACCGCCTCATCAACAATGCGGGCTATTCGCCAGATGCCATCGCATTCAACGAGCAGGGCTACGAAAAATCGTTTGTTGCCAACCACTTGGGTCATTTTGTGCTTACCACGGGCTTGCTTGATTTGCTGGCCCAGTCGGGCGAGGGGCGTATTATCAATGTATCTTCAATGGCCTTAAATATAGGGAAGTTTGCCCGTTTTTTTGAGAAGAACAACACCCAAATGAGCGCGTTTAGTGCTTATGGCGATGGGAAATTGGCCAATGCGCTGTTTGCCAAAATTCTTTCTCAACGCCTTAATCAGCAACCTATTACAGCCTATTCGCTACATCCTGGGGTGGTCAGTACGGGTTTTGGAAGCAATTTTACGGGCATCGGCAAAGTGCTGGTGGGCTTGGCGCGCCCTTTTATGATTAACACCGAGCAAGGTGCTGCCACTTCCATTTATTTGGCTACCACTCCATTAGAAAATATCAAAAAATACAATGGTGGATTTTTTGCCAAATCAAAACCAAAAAACGTGGCACACCGCGACTTTACCGAGGCCAACGCCGCCCTACTCTGGACCAAGAGCGAAGCCGCCGCTGCCGATATGCTGTAAAAAAACACGCCCCAACCAAGAGTCGGGGCGTGTTTACCCATACAGCCATAAAAATAAAATGTTATTATTTTGACCAAATAACCCGTTCAAAGTTTAATTGTTCTTCGAACATAAATACGGGTTGCACAGCATTTTCGTTGCCTCACGCGAAAAAAACGATGGCTCACCCCACAAAATGAGTTGGCATATTTTTTACAAACAAGTCATTTTAGTAATTTCTTATCCCCGCGTTATTCAACCCGTTTTTGGAATGTAGATATTTTGGTTGCAATTTTGTTCTATTAAGCTGCTATAATCGGCGCATCACAAACAAATAAATTATTTTTCAGATGAAAAAACAATTACTTCATTCCATTTTTTGGCTTGTGGTATTGGCTTTACCGAGCATGGCGCAAGAGCGCCAAATAACGGGTAAAGCAACTACTGCCAACGGCACACAGCCACTACCTGGCGTAAGCGTAGTGGTAAAAGGCACTGCCAGAGGTACCACTACCGACGTAGAAGGCACTTACAAAGTAGCCGCAGCCCCAGGTACTACGCTCATTTTTAGTTACATTGGCTTCGCACGTCGTGAAGTAAAAGTGGGCAACAGCAACGTAATAGATGTTGAACTCACCGAAGACGACAACACCCTCAACGAAGTAGTGGTAACGGGTTTGAATATGAGTCAAGAAAAACGCGGCCTCGGCTACGCTGTGCAAGTAGTAAAAGGGCAAGAACTATTAGATTCGCAGCGCGACAACTTTATGCTGGGCTTGCAAGGCCGCGTAGCTGGCTTGCAAATGACTCCCACCAGCGGTACGGCGGGCGGCTCGGCAGTGATTCAACTGCGCGGGGCGGGTTCGATTGGCGGCAATAACCAACCGCTGTACGTAGTGGACGGCCTCCCCATTTCAAACAGTACATTTGGGCAGGGTTCGCTCGTATCCGACCGCTCCAACCGCGACATGGACTACCAAAACCGCGCCGCCGACATCAACCCCAACGACATCGAAACCATCACCATACTCAAAGGTCCAGAAGCCGCCGCACTTTATGGCATCGAAGCTGCCAACGGAGCCATTGTAATTACGACCAAAAAAGGTGGCATTGGGCGGGGCACTATCTCGTACAATGGCTCAATGAGCGTGCGCGACGTGTACCGTTTTCCCAAAACCCAAACCCAATACGGACGGGGTTTTAATGGCGTGTTTAACCCCAATAACTTTTCTTATTTTGGAGCAGACATCAGAGAAATTGGCGAAGGCGGCGGACAAGTATATGACAACGTGGGCAACTTTTTTGAGCAAGGAATGCGCCAATCGCACAACTTGACCATGGACGGTGGCAGCGAAAAGGCCACTTATCGCCTTTCTACCACCTACGTATCTGACAAAGGCGTGGTGCCAACCAACAAAATGGAGCAAATCAACATTCGTTTGACGGGGACAGCCCAAATCACGCCTAAGCTCAAAACCACTACATCGTTCAATTACATTGGTACCAACAGTGTTTTGCCGTTGCGTGGAGCACTGGGTTTTCTGATTGGTACGTTGGCATTTCCATTTTATTTAGATGCGCAAAATTATTTAACGCCCGATGGCCGCCGCTTCCGCACTTTTGGCGAAGATAACAACGATTTGGACAATCCGTTCTTCAATATTTACAAAAATATAAACGGCAATCGCAACAACCGCACCATTAGCAATATTCAGTTGGACTACAAACCTACCAGTTGGCTCAACTTAGCCGCTATTTTGGGGGCCGATATTTTCTCAACGCGCTTGAATCGTTTTCAGCACCCAGAATCGAACGCAGGCATTACGCCCAAAGGATTTGTGGAAAACGCCACCGAAAACAGTCAGCTGCTGAACGCCAACATCCGCGCTACGGCTACCAAAGATTTTGGTAAGTTTCAAACATCGTTGACAATAGGTAGCAGCGTGGAAGACCGACGCTACGAAACTACCTCTATTTATGGTGAGCAGGTGTATCTACCCGATTTCAACAGTATCAACAACACCCTACCCACTACGCAACGCAACAAAGGTACGTTGATACAGCGCCGTTTGGTAGGCGTGTTCGGGACGGTGAATTTGAGTTACAATGCCATGCTTTTCTTGACCGTACAAGGTCGAAACGACTGGTCTTCAACGCTTCCAACCCAAAACAACTCGTTTTTTTATCCATCAGTAAGCGCGGGCTTTGTGTTTACCGAACTGCCGATGTTTGAAAAACATCAAAATATTTTGAGTTATGGTAAGTTGCGTGCTGCCTACGCCGAAGTAGGGAACGATGCTGTTCCCTACCGCACGCGGCCCCGCTTGGTGCCACAAGGCACAACAGGCGGCGGCTTTTTGTACGATTTCTTTGGTGGCAACGAAAACCTACGCCCCGAGCGTACCGAAAGTTTTGAGGTTGGTACAGAACTCAAATTCTTCAAAAATCGCGTTGGCCTCGACATTACCTATTTCAAAAAACGCAGTTTTGACCAGATTACTTCGCAACGCCTCAGCTACGGCACAGGCTTTATTTTTGGCTTGTTGAACGGCGGCGAAATCAGAAACAGTGGTTTAGAGGTACAAATGAACCTCTCGCCCATCAAAGCCAAAAATGTGCAGTGGGACATGAATCTCAACTTTACAAAATTGTGGAACCAAGTAGTGAATTTGCCAGGCGACGTAGCCGAGTATTACGATGCCAGCACTTGGCTTTTTGGCAACGTCCGGGCCAGTGCCATGGCCCCCAACCAAGCCTCGTATTATCCTAACTTAATTCCAGTAGGCACCGAAGGCAGCAAAGCCATACCCGTTCGCGGCGAAGGCAAAACTACCGCCATTGCGGGCTGGGGCTACTTGCGCAACAACAACGGCGATATTTTGATTAGTCCTTCGACGGGCTTACCGCTAAGCAACGCCACTTTCTTGCCCATCGGCGACCGTAACTCCGATTTTACGCTGGGATTCCAAAATACCATTAGCTACAAAAGCTGGTCTCTTTCGGTGTTGTTAGACATTCGGAAGGGTGGCGATGTATTCAACGGCAACGAAATGTTTATGTTTAGAAGCGGCCTCTCAACGCGCGTCCTCGACCGCAGCACACCTTATACTTTTCAGGGAGTACTGCGCGATGGCCGCGAAAACAGCGACACGCCCACGCCCAATACCATTCAGATTACGCCGCAGTTTCGCTCCGATTTTTATGGCTCGTCGGGTTTTGCCGAAGAGAGTTTCATCGAGCGCGACATCAACTGGGTGCGTCTGCGCGACTTATCGCTTAGATACACGTTGCCGCAGTCGGTGTTGAGTAAACAAAAAATATTCCGCACAGCAAGCGTATTTTTGTCGGGCAACGAATTGTTTTTGCTCACCAATTACACAGGTGCTGACCCCGACGTAAACGGCACAGGCGCGGGTACGCTGGGCATTGGCGCGGGCGGCTTCGACTACGGCACGCTGGCACTCCCCCGCACCCTGACCGCAGGAATGCGCTTTTCTTTTTAGTCAGTGGTCATTAGTCATTGGTTATTGGTCATTGGTTATTGGTTATTGGTTATTGGTTATTGGTTATTGGTCATTGGTCATTGGTCATTGGTTATTGGTCATTGGTCATTGGTTATTGGTTATTGGTTATTGGTTATTGGTTATTGGTTATTGGTTATTGGTTATTGGTTATTGGTTATTGGTTATTGGTTATTGGTTATTGGTT
>REAB01000172.1 GCA_004293645.1 Cytophagia bacterium
AACTCGTACGGCGGTGAGTTTGACGGTGAACCCGTTGCCGACGTTGAGTTTGAGCGGCACTGCCACTTGTGCGGTTGATTTATTGACATATTCAGTTTCCTTTACTTCTAACGGCACAGTAACAGCGAGTGCAGGCACGGTTAGTGGCAACACAGTATCTGGCATTCCGATAGCGACGAGTGTTACTTTGACGGCGACGAGCACTCCAGGTTGCGTGGCTACCTTGTTGGTAACTCCACCCGTTTGTACTTGTCCCGTGGTAACCCCACCCGTTGGTACAAACCGCACGATATGCGTAGGTCAGCCCATTCCAGCTTTGACGGTAACGGTTGGCGCTGGCGAGACGGTTGATTGGTTCAGTGCAGCTACTGGCGGCACGGCGATTGCGAGCGGCACATTGAGTTACACGCCAACTGGCGCTGGTACTTTCTACGCCGAGACGCGTAACATTGCCAACAATTGCAAGTCTTCGACTCGCACGGCGGTGAGTTTAACGGTGAATCCGTTGCCAACTTTGACGTTGAGCGGTAGCCCCGTTTGTTCAGTTGATTTATTGACATATTCAGTTTCGGTTACTTCTAACGGCACGGTAACAGCGAGTGCGGGAACGGTTAGTGGCAACACGGTATCTGGCATTCCAATTGCGACGAGTGTTACTTTGACGGCGACGAGCGTTCCAGGTTGCGTAACTACTTTGGTTGTAACACCTCCTGTGTGTCCTGTATTTGACTTGGCTTTGCGCAAGACGCTGGCCAGTGGTCAGAGCGCGAGCATTGTAGCTGGTAGCACGGTCAATTTCACGATAACCGTCTTCAACCAAGGCAACGTTGATGCGACAAGCATTCAATTGAGCGATTACATTCCAACAGGTTTGACGTTGAACGATGCGAATTGGACAGCTGTGGGCAATGTAGCGACATTGAACACGCCGATAGCGAGCTTGTTGGCTGGTCAGAGCACCACGCGCAACATCACCTTCACGGTGGGCAGCAGCTTCGTGGGTACATTGCGCAACAGTGCCGAGATTAGCAGTTCGACGGGCGGATTGGACATAGATTCTACGCCAGACAACAACCCCAATAACGACGGTACGCCGATCAACGACGTGATTACGCAGAACGGCAAGACAGGTGGTGACGAAGACGACAGCGACTTTGAAGAGATTACGGTAACTCCTGCTCCTGTATTTGACTTGGCTTTGCGCAAGACGCTTGCCAGTGGTCAGAGTGCGAGCGTAGTAGCTGGTAGCAGTGTTAATTTCACGATAACTGTCTTCAACCAAGGCAACGTTGATGCGACGAACATCCAATTGAGCGATTACATTCCTGCTGGTTTGACGTTGAACGATGCGAACTGGACAGCATTGGGCGGTGTA